>JAGBRY010000093.1 GCA_017632115.1 Alistipes sp.
ACCCGCAGGGAACTCCATCTTATCGAGTTCGGTTTTGATACCTCCGATAAGGTCGGACATCGCATAGCCGTGACCAATAGCTCCCGAAATTTTCACATAGCGAGAGCGGTCCTTACGCTGGATTGTTGGCGGAGTCGGAGCCTCAACCACACGACCAACATCACGCACCTTCACGGCCTGACCTGACTGCGAGTAGAGGGTGATATTCTCCAAATCCTCGATTGACTCACGATACTGACGATCGTAGCGTACCAAGATGCCGTACTCCTCACCATCCTCACGATAGTACGATGCTACGGCACCATTCACACGGTTACGGAGATATGTTGCAGCCGTTGCCACATTCAAGCCATTGCGAGCCAACTTATCACGATCGAATACTACCTGATACTCAGGAGTATACTCATCACGGGAGATGGTAACCTCGGTACAGCCATCGAGCGAGAGCATTCGCTCCTTAATCTCGGCAGCGATACGGTCGGTAGTATCGAAATCGTAGCCATAGAGCTCGATATCGACAGTCTGCTGACCTCCGGCACCACCCTTCTGTCCCGACTCGATAACCTCGAAGGTGCGAATCTCGGCATACTGCTTCAAATCCTTACGCATCAAGTCGCAAATCTCCGACAACGAACGCTCACGCTGTGTCTTCTTCAGAAGGCGAACATTCATAGAAATATAGTGAGTACCATTCTCCTGCATCGAAGCGTAGGTATTGTCGGTATCGGCCGAACCCTCGCTCATACCGATTGCGACAATCTCAGGATAGTCACGACGGAACTGCTCGTCAATACGCAACGCCAAGTCACGAGTAATCTCCTGACGGGTACCGATTGGCAACTTAATCTTCACGGCAATACGGGCATTATCCTGTGCAGGGAAGAACTCGGTCTTCATACGGGGAGCAAGTCCTACTATAACGGCAACGAACAATGCCAATGCGCCAAAGAGGAAGGTCTTGCGGTGATTTACGCACCAATTGAGAGCCTTGCCATAGAGATTCTCCAACCAGCCCATTGCACCATCCACATACTTCTGCATTCGAGATTTCTTCGGATTCTGCTTCATAATCAACGAGCAGAGTACCGGAGTAAAGGTCAATGCGGCAGCCATAGAGACGGTCAAGGTAATGGTTACCATCCAACCCATTGGCTTGAACAATACACCGGCCATACCTGTGATCATAGTCAAAGGAAGGAACACCGCCAAAGTTGTCAAGGTCGAAGCGATAATCGACACACCAACCTCCTTCGTAGCGAAGATTGCAGCTTGCTTAACACGAGCACCCCTATCAACATGGGAGGTGATATTCTCCAACACCACAATCGCATTATCCACGACCATACCGATCGAGATCGAGAGCGACGACATGGTGATGATATTCAAGGTACTTCCCGTAGCCAAGAGGTATATCAAAGCCGAGAGCATCGAGATAGGGATGGTCAGCACGATGATAAACATCGCACGCCAGCGACCAAGCATCATCATTACCACGAACATAACCACGATAAAGGTGGTCAAGATGGTATCCTTCAACGAACCTGCAACATCCAAGATATTGTCCGACATATCGATATAAGGCTCGATTGTAACATCCGAAGGAAGATCCTTGCGCAACTCAACCAAGCGCTCACGCACCTTCTTTGAAATCTGGACAGCATTTGCATCGGTCTGCTTCTGGATAATCATCATACCGCTTCGAGTACCGTTGTTGAACGACTCCTGAGCACGCTCCTGCTGAGTATCGGTAACGGTTGCTACATCACGCAAGTAGATATTTGCGCCATTGCGGTTACCCACAACGATATCGAGCATCTCCTCTGCACCATTGAACTCCTGGTCGACACGCAACGAGTAGGTATTCGAACCCACATCCATCTGACCGCCCGGCATTGAAGCATTCTCGGCAGCTACAACCTGAGCGATCTGCTCGATTGTCATACCATAAGCCTCGAGCTTATATGGGTCGCAGTAGATCTGAATCTGACGCTCAGGAATACCCGACACCGACACGGTACCCACACCCTTAACACGAGCCAAAGGTGTTGTCACACGCTCGTCGATAATCTTGTACAAACCGCTCCACGACTCCTTAGCCTTGATTGCCATGAGCATAATCGGAGCCTCCTCGGTCGAGAACTTGAAGATGATTGGTTTGTCAACATCGTCCGGGAGGATGTTGGTTGCGATGTCGAGTTTGTCG
>JAGBRY010000001.1 GCA_017632115.1 Alistipes sp.
CTTACCACGCTTTGGATGTGCACCGAAGTGCTCCAAACGAATATCGTAGAGGAGAAGCAACGAATCTACATAACCATTCTTCTCTGCCAACGAACGAGCACGGTTAATCTTCTGCTTGTAGAGCTTGATACCATTTGCATAGGTATTCTCCGATGCAGCAGGGCAGTTCTGCAACAACTGTTGGAGATACTTTGCCGCCTGATTGAAGTTACGATTTGCCAACTCCTCCTTCAAGAAGGTACTTGCCAAAATGTTCTCCTTACGCTGCTCGGGAGTCTCACCCCACTTTGCATACTGCGGATCGTTAAAATCCTGCGCCGAGGCACTGCCTGCAACGAGCGCAAATGCCAAACCGATAAATAATTTTACTGCTTTCATCTCTTTAAAAGTATTGTGTTGTAAATTTTCTAGTCGTACTTAGGACGAACAAACCAATAGTCCTCGCCAAAGAGTGAGAATCCGAGTCCCACCTTGAAGTAATCCTGACGAATCATTCCAATCTTTGGCGATGTATTCATCAGAGCGTGCGAACCTCGCAATCCATACTCCAACGATATATCCACGCTCGAGGTTCCCATAAACTTGAGCGGGAGGCCAAAACCTGCCGTAACAGCGTATTGCTGTATAGCTCTATCGTTGTAGGTCTGATAGTAGTTGCTATAACGGAAACCCACACGATAGGATACTCGGTTGAAATAGTTTCGAACATCGAAGCGGTTAGGAGTATAGGAGAATCCCGCCTTTGCAGTATGTGTATCGACATACTTAACGGTCATATTGTTATTCACCTTCTCCTCGAAACGGCCTTTATTTCCACTGCCCCACGCCTGGAACTCGTACTCTACGGCTGCCATAAACTTCGGATTCTGATACATCACTCCCGCTTTCACACTGTGCGGTAACTGCATCTGCGAAATACCGTTCTCACGAACCACATCTGTTTCGTAGACATTATTCAAGACAAGTGTCTTAGCGACTTTTGGTCGCAAGCTGCCACCATAATCGTAGGTTGCACCCAATGTAACCAGATGTTTATCGGTTGCCACAACATTCCACTGCAAACCTGCCTGGAACTTGAAGTTTGATATAGCGTACTCATCCTCACCAATAACCGAAAGGAATGAGCCATTGCCGACAATGTTATTTGCAACCTCCGAGGTGTAGTTATGGGTGATTTTTCCCCAATAGTACTTTGCTGCCACACCGATCGAGAAATTTTTGAATGGCTCCCAGCCGATACCGAGTTTAACCTCTGTAACATCGCCATCGCCCGAGTATGTATAGGCTGCAGCTCCGACATTTCCGGCAATCTCCGGACTCTGGTCGAGGAACGACATCTTGTAGCCAACGCTACTATACGGCATAAGGCTAAAGCCCATACCCAAACCCTTAATCAACGGGAACTGAATAGCAATTTCGTGAATGTTGGCGCTATTTTTGCCATTCTTCGCAACAGTATAACTGTCACCCGTATACTGACGCTGTGCATTCTGCAGGAAGTTACCCTCGACACCTACATTGAAGAGGAAGCTATTCTGCAGAGTTGCGCTATAGCCTGCAGGGTTGAGCATACTTGGCATCTGTGTCGAGCGCCAAGCTACACCACAGCCACCCATTGCACGCATCTGGGCAGTACCGATGGTCTGCAACTCGCCAATACCAAACATTGTGTATGGCGAATAGGCAGTAACTGCAGCTCCACCCTGTGCCGATGCCTCACCTAAGCCGAGCAACGACAAAGCGGCTGCAACAACTACAACCTGCAAAAAATTATATATTGTTTTGCGATACATTATACTCCAAAATTCTATTCAATCCCGTAAACATTAGTTTACGAGGTGCAAATATCGCACTTTTAATTCGATTAACAAAACTTTCGGCGTCGCCACCGCAAAAAATTATGCTTTTTTTATCATTTTCCGACAAAACTCGCTCGACATAACCCTCGATTTCGTACAAAATGCCCTGTATCACCCCCTGCTCTATAGCCTCCTTGGTCGATTTGCCAAACTCACCATTGGGTTCTACGGCCTTGCACAACGGCAACGAAGCGGTAAATTCGTGAAGAGCTCTGAAGCGCATCGCTACTCCGAGCGATATGTTGCCACCTTTGAATACTCCGTTTTCGACGATATCGTAGGTTATGGCACTGCCCATATCGACAATGAGGGCATCCCTAATTCCCAGCTCGCAAACCACACCTACTGCAACTGCAATGCGGTCAGCACCAAGTGTTTGACGAGAGGAGTACTCCACTTCTATCGGCACCTCTGTTTGCGACGAGAAGGTCAATACTCGGTCTATCTTTGAACGCAGTTCCGAGCAAATGCGCTCGGCTCCGCCACGGGTCGATGCGACGATAGCCTTCTCGATGGAAAATTGCTCAACAAGTTCCATGGCCTTAGCCACATCGAACACCCTGTCCGACCACTCGCAAAGCACCTCGTTTGTATTTAGAACGGCAATTTTACACAAAGTATTGCCCTCGTCAACAATTAAATTTGCCATATTTTCAACTATTAGCTATTGGCCATTAGCCATTAGCTTTTATAATGCAAAATTATTACTTCTTTTTTTACACTCAAAATCGTCAATGATTGAGCTATTTTTGTGCGATGCCAGGCGATAAATTCGCAGCATACTAAGGCGTATGTGAGAAATTTGGCGTCCGACGCACTCGTGCAAAAAGAGCCAATCAGAACGATTTTAAGATTTCCACTGCTGTCGCAATATCATCCACTCTGCGCACCGTCATTGCCAACTTGCCATCAAGTTGCTTGAGCACAAAGCGGTCAGGTTGAGCAGTGATTTTGCGCAACATATCCATAAACACCTCGCTACGATAGTATGGCGATTTGTCGTCACCCACAAAGCGAATAATCATCAAGCCATTCTTGACCTTCACACGCTCCATACCGAGTCGCATAGCCTCCCAACGCAGACGCACCACATTCATCAACTCCTTGGCCGCCTGCGGCATCTTGCCGAAACGGTCCTCCAGTTCCAGCTCGAACTTCGAGAGCGACGCCTCGTCGGTCATAGCATCTATCTTGCGATAGAGCTTCAAACGCTCGGCCTGCTGGCGTACATAACTATCAGGCAACTCCGCCTCAACGCCCAGCTCGATTGTTACATCTTCGACATAGCGCATCTCCTCGACAACCGTCTGCTCCTCGTTGCTAAGACCGGCAACATCCAAACCTTCGGCCCTCAGCTCGGCAATAGCCTCATTGAGAATCTTCTGGTAGGTTTCAAAACCGATATTTGCGATAAAACCGCTCTGCTCAGCTCCGAGCAGGTTTCCTGCACCACGGATATCCAAGTCTTGCATTGCGATGTTGAATCCCGAGCCCAAATCCGAGAACTCCTCAATTGCACGCAGACGACGGCGAGCGTCGCTCGACAACATCTCGTCAGGGCGTGAAAGCAGATAGCAATAAGCCTTCCTATCGCTTCTTCCCACACGACCTCGCAGCTGGTGCAGATTGCTCAAACCAAAACGGTCGGCATTGTTTATGATTATCGTATTTACATTCGGAATATCTACTCCGCTCTCCACAATTGAGGTAGCCACCAGGATATCGAAGTCGTGGTAGATAAAGTCCATAATGGTCTTCTCCAGCTCGGCAGGTTTCATCTGTCCGTGTGCCACCGCCACACGAGCATTGGGACACAGACGCATAAGCATACCCTTGATAGTCATCAAGTCCTCCACCCTGTTGTGGATAAAGTAGACCTGGCCATCCCTCTGCAACTCAGACTCGACAACCTCCTTGACCAACTCCTCCGAGAAGGTGTGCGACTCGGTCTGAATTGGGCGGCGATTTGGTGGCGGAGTCGAAATAATCGACAAATCTCGTGAGCCCATAAGCGAAAACTGCAAGGTGCGAGGTATCGGCGTAGCGGTAAGGGTCAGCGTATCGACACTCACTCGCAACTGCGTAAGTTTCTCCTTCGCAGCGACACCAAAGCGTTGCTCCTCATCGATAATCAGCAGACCGAGGTCGTTGAACTCGACACCCTTACCGAGCATTTTGTGTGTACCAATCAAGATGTCGACCTTTCCCGATTTAAGTTCATCCAAAATTCGTGAGGTCTCCTTCGCACTCTTGGTGCGATTGAGATACTCTATCGTAACAGGGAAATCACGCAGACGGCTCTTGAACGAGCGATAGTGCTGCAGAGCCAAAATTGTTGTCGGCACCAACACCGCCACCTGCTTGCCATCGGTTGCAGCCTTAAATGCTGCACGAATTGCCACCTCGGTCTTTCCGAAGCCGACATCACCGCAGAGCAATCGGTCCATCGGGCGTTGCGACTCCATATCTCGTTTAACCGCCTCCGAAGCTTTGAGTTGGTCGGGTGTATCCTCCCACTCAAACGAGGCCTCCAACGCCTGTTGCAGATAGCTATCGGGCGAGAATGCAAAACCTTCGCTCGCCTTTCGCTTTGCGTAGAGGGCAATAAGTTCTCTCGAAATATCCTTGACCGCCTTCTTGGCTGCGTTTTTAATCTTCTGCCACGCTCCACTACCGAGTTTATGCACCTTTGGAGCCTCCTCACCACTTCTGTAGCGAGCAATGCGGTGGAGTGAGTGGACATTTACGAAGAGGACATCACCGTCACGATAGACCAACTTTATAGCCTCGTGCATCTTGCCACCCTCCTCTATCTTGACCAGACCACCAAAGCGTCCTACACCGTGGTCGATATGGGTTACATAGTCGCCCACCTGCAACGAGTTCAACTCGGCAATGGTCATCTGCTCGTCACGCTTAATCTGGCCATTTATCTTGTAGCGACGATAGCGTTCGAAGAGTCGATGCTCGGCATAGAGTGATATTTTAAGGTCATGGTCGGTAAAGCCGTCGTGCAAGGTCAGGCGTGCCAACTCGAGCTTTGCACCATCACGCCCCGTAGCATAGAGCAGGCCCTCCAAGCGCTCTGCCTGAGCTCTGTTCTCGGAGAGAAGGAAGGTACGATAACCCGTTTCGTGGCGTGCAACCAACTCATCGGCCAGCACCTCGAAGTTCTTATTGAAACTATTTTGTGGCGAAGTATGAAAGAGAATTGTCTGCGAAGCAGGGCGCTCCGCAAGCGTATTACGCAGCAGCACAACTCCTGCATCGGCCATCTTTTCGAGCAACTCCTTGCGAGAGGTGAGCTTTGCCGCAATATCCTCGGGTTCATCGCTCTCCTGCAACGCCTTGCGACGCACATCGTCGACCTTACCCAGCACAAAGTCGGCATCCGAGAACCAATAGGTTGCTCCTTGGGCAAACTCAGCCAACGACACCCTGCCCACATCGGCTCGGTTTATATTGGAGATGATATCGACCTCCTCCAAGCGCTCGTTCGAAAGCTGGCTCGACAACTCAAATCGACGAATCGACTCTATCTCATTATCGAAAAAGTCCAGACGATAGGGTTTACTCTCCGAGTAGGAGAAGATATCAAAAATTCCGCCTCGCACCGAGTACTGTCCCGGTTCGTAGACAAAGTCTACCTTGTCGAAGCCCAGTTGCTGAACTCGCTCCTCCAGGTCGGCAACCTCTATGCACTCACCTCGGCGCAGATGCAGCGATTCGGAGGTTAAGCCCTCCATATCGGCAACTCGCTCGGCGAGAGCCTCAGGGTAGGTCGAAACGACCACAAAGTCACCCTTTCGATTTTTCAGCGCATTGAGAACGCCCGTACGCATTACTACACTCTCTGCCTCCTCCGCACCATAGACGATGGAGCGTTTATAGGCCGAAGGAAAGAACAGCACCTGCTCCTCGCCCAGCAAGGCATAGAGGTCGTTCAGGGCGTATGCTGCGGCATCCTTATCCTCGCTGACAAGGATATGCACACCGCCCCTGCGAGCGATGGTTGCCGCCATATAAAATAAAAAAGCACCGCCGACCATCTCGTTGAGAAGGACGGTGCTGCCTTTTTTATCCAACACTCTACCGAGTTGCTCTATTTGAGGCGAGCCCTCGGCAAATCTCAGTATTTCGTGCATATAATATGCTCCTTACCTACTTTTTCTTTTTCGACTTTTCAGCCTTTTTCACATTCAGGATATCGTTACCCTCCTTATCCTCGTAGCGTACCTCTATCATACCGACACCCTGGTCGGCCACAACCTTAATTTTTGCACCGTATCGCCACGACCACTTACGGCGCAACGACCAAAATCCCTTCTTCAAGAAGGCTGCAACATAAGGGCTTACCACAAGGCGGATATATTTGTGTCCACGCTCTACAGTGAGCAATGATATCTGATTTTCGATCTTGCGATCGAGAAGAATTGTAGGTTCTACCCTTCCTGTTCCTCCGCACGCTGGGCAGATATCCTCAGTGTTGTGTACCGCTACAGGGCGAATACGCTGACGAGTGATCTGCATCAAACCGAACTTAGAGAGAGGAAGAATTGTATGCTTTGCCTTATCCGATGCCATAAGTCGCTGCATCTCCTCGTAGAGGAGCTGGCGATTTTGCGCCTTATGCATATCTATAAAGTCGACAATTACCAGACCGCCCCAATCACGCAAACGAATCTGGCGTGCGATCTCGGCTGCGGCTGCGAGGTTTACCTCCATTGCCGTCTGCTCTTGATTATCCTCGGCCTTGGTGCGATTTCCCGAGTTGACATCTATGACATGCATAGCCTCGGTGGACTCCATAATAAGGTAGGCTCCACGCTTCAACGA
>JAGBRY010000094.1 GCA_017632115.1 Alistipes sp.
CTGCGCTCGACGAGTACATCTTCAAAACTTGGAGAATGAGATCCTTGTCAGCAATGTCAGAAGCAGCAACAGCAGCCTGAATACCTTCCCAGTCCTCACCGTATGCAGCAGCGTCGATGTTCAATCCAGCGTCTGCGAGCAACTTCTCTACAGCCTTCAAACCGGTCTTAGAACGCTTCTCCGACAACTTGTCGTTGAACTTCTCAGGACCATCTGGCGATGCATAACCGTTAACATAGAGCGACTGTGCAACACGGTCGTTAGACTTGTTAGCCTCAACACCGGCCTTCAACGACTTCAACTCCTCAGTCTCAACTGCCTTCTTTGCAACACGAGAAGAGTTGATACGGTAAACGATATCAGCCTTTGTTACAACAGTTGTTACACGCTTGTAGTTGTTAGCTGCAACCTGCATAGCCTCCGAGAAATCGAGCTCAGCCTGCAAAGTGTTGATACCCTTAGCGATTGTCAAACCATACTCAGCAGGAGTAAGCTTTGTGTCAGCTGGGAGAACCTCACCTGTGTTAGCGTTGATGAGAGTGAACTCCTTGCACTTACCACCCTTGCACTTAACCTCAACGATGAGTACGAGGTTCGAGAGCTGCATCTCTGGCTTGTAAGCGAACTCGATGTGACGCTTGATAGAGAGAGCCTCGCCATTCTTTACGAGCATACCGTTGTCAGCAACCTTCTCACCCTGGAGGAGGAGAGTGTTACCCTTAGTTACGCCACCTGCATAAACCAAAGCAGGAGTAACCTTCAACGAAGCGGTCTTGTTGAAATACTTAGCAGGAACCTCGGCTGTAACATCAGCAACAACCTTACCGTTGTTGAGAACGAGGACATCCGGAGTACAAGTAACTGTGATAGCCGAAGGATTCTTCGCCATCTTCTTGAAGCAGTCACAACCTGTCAAGGTCAAAGCAGCTGCTGCAAGAACCAATGTCAACTTAAAAAGATTTTTCATAATGTTTTGAATGATTTAAAAATTAAAAAACTTGTTATCTATTCTTTTCTGTTTTATCGTCGCACCGTTCTACTTTCGGCACAACTTTTCTCACCGTCAAATAGGTATATACCTATTTCGGGGCAAATATAATAAATTATATTCAGTTTGCAAAATGCAAACTTACATTTTTGTAGAATTCCTTACTTCGAGAGCTCACCACGCAGAGATTGCTCCATTTTTGCAGCGAGAGCCTCACCCGAAAGACCTTCGCCGAGTAGCCACATCAACTTTGTAACTGCCGCCTCGGTGGTCATATCGTAGCCGCAAACCACACCTATCTCCTGCAACTGCTTGCCCGTTTCATAGAGGTGCATAGCAACTGCACCGCCCTGACACTGAGTGATATTCACTATCGAGATACCTCGAGCAATAGCCTCGCTCAACGCCTCGACAAACCACTTTGCCGTAGGGGCATTTCCCGTACCATAGGTTTCGAGCACCACGCCCTGCAACCCCTCTATCGAGAGCATTGCTCGCAACGAGGCCTCGGACAAGCCCGGGAACAATTTCACCACAATAACCTTATCGTTCATACTATCCGACACGGAGAGTGGAGCATCGTTCAATTCGGGTCTATGGATAACCTTGTGGTCATACTTGATATTTACTCCCACCTCGGCAAGCGGAGCCAAATTTCTCGACTCGAAGGCGCTCAAAGCCTCGGCCGAGTGTTTCGATGTACGATTTGCTCGGAAAAGACGATTCTGGAAGTAGAGCGCAACCTCGGGTACCATAGCTCTACCCTCGTCATCGGTTGCAGCTGCAATCTCAATGGCTGTAATCAAGTTCTCACGACCATCGGTACGCAGGATACCCATCGGAATCTGGCTACCCGTAAAAATCACCGGCTTCGAGAGGTTGTCGAGCATAAAGCTCAATGCCGAAGCGGTGTAGGACATAGTATCGGTTCCGTGTAGCACCACAAAGCCATCGTGCGCATCGTAGTTGTCGGCAATGATATGAGCCAACTCGCTCCAGCGAGCAGCCGTTACATTCGAGGAGTCGATAGCCTCCATCTTGCAGACCGAGATATCGACATTCAGATTTCGCACCGCCGGAAACTCCTGCTCGATGGTGTTGAAATCGAATGGTACGAGTGTTCCATTCTCATTGCGACGCATACCGATTGTTCCACCGGTATAAATTATTAGAATAGACGCTTTTTTCATAGAGCTCTATAATTTAAAAATTCGTTTTGCATTTGCAGTGGTCTGCTCGGCCACCACCTCGTAAGTTTCGCCCTTTAATTCGGCTATCTTCTGCGCCACAAAGCGCACATACGACGACTCGTTTCGTGTTCCTCGATGCGGCACAGGGGTAAGGTATGGGGAGTCGGTTTCGACCACCAAGTCCTCCAGTCGCATCGACTTTACGACCTCTGCCAATGCACTCTTCTTGAAGGTTACGACACCTCCGATACCGAAGAGGAAGTCACCCGCTTTACGCAGACGCTCATACATAGCCACATCCGACGAGAAGGCGTGAAAAATACCCCTTAAACCTCGCTCGGCATACTCTTCGACTATGGCCACCATCTCCTCCCAAGCATCTCGGGTATGGATAACGACAGGAAGATTGTGCTTTAATGCCAGCTCCAACTGCGCCCTGAAAGCCTCCTCCTGCTCCGACTGCCAATCTCGACTCCAATAGAGGTCTAAACCTATCTCGCCAACGCCATAAAATCGCTCTATGCCCTGCGGAGGATTTTCCAGCGATTGTCCCACCTCGGCCAACTCCTCACGCCAACGAGGATTATCGTTTACCGATGTCGGATGCAGGCCCATCAACGGTACCACATAGTCGCCACATGCTCGGCACATATCGAAGAGTCGTTCGTTGCTCTCGCCATCTATTGCTGGCAGGATAATGCGCTCCACGCCTTCAGCCTTGGCACGCTCAACAACCTCGTTGCGGTCCTCGTCGAATGCCTCATCATAGATATGTGAATGGGTATCGATCAACATATAATATAGACTTTTCCGGGAAGTTGTCGCACCATACCCGACAACTCCATATTCAACAATATAGCACTCACCTCCGATACCGACAAGGCCGTATTTTCGGCAATTTTATCCATGGTTACACCATCGGAGCTATCCGCTACGATATTATATACAGCTCGCTCCTTTGGGGTAACTTCGTGCGGAGCAAAGCGCATCTTTTCGGGCATTGCTCCTACTACCTCCCACCCTAAAGCCTTGGCGATATCCTCGGCCGAGGTGATAAGTTGGGCGATATTTGTCTTTATGAGATGGTTTGTACCCTCCGAACGGCTATCGTTAATGCGCCCAGGCACCGCCATAATCGTACGAGAATAGGCATCGGCCGCCTTTGCCGTCGAGAGTGAACCTCCGTTTGCAGGCGACTCAACAACCAGCAGGCCCTCTGCAACGCCCGCTATAATACGGTTGCGAGGGATGTAGTACGCACCATTTTGCTTGGTCTGCGAATGCAACTCGGTGACGATAGCTCCGCCATTTTCGACCATATCCTTGGCGAGGTTACGATGTTGCGCAGGCATAACATCGGGCAGAGGGTTTGCTACAACACCTACAGTACGCACCCCTGCAGCCAATGCCGCACGATGAGCCGCAGCATCCACACCAAAGGCCAAACCGCTCACCACAACCAAGTCGGGGAACATCTCCGCTAATTCGGGAATAATTTTGGCACAGATGCTCTCGCCATACGAGCTTATACGCCTTGTGCCGACCACCGACAATATATGTTTTGATTGCAATGCTTCGATATCGCCAATCGAGTAGACAATATGTGGTCTATCCGACGCCTCACGCAATAGTGGTGGATAGTCGGCATCGTTATAGGAAGTGACCGCTATGCCTTTCTCCTCACAGTAGCGCAATTCACGCTCGGCCTCGGCATAACCCACCTTTTGGGCTATTCGTGCAGCGATATCCTTGCGTAGCTCGGCGCACATAATAAGATTGTGTTCCTTCTGCGCATAGACCTCCTCTGCGCTGCTGTAGATATCCATAAGATGAGCCACACCACGCACTCCGAGGTCGGGAACAAAGGTCAAAGCGAGTTCGTCCAATATCATAATACAAAGATAGTAATATAAATTGAGAATTGTGAATTGAGGATTGAGAATTAAATTAAAAAATTACTATTGCTAATGGTTAGCTGCAAATAGTTAATGGATAAAAAAAGGGAGGGCAGAATCTCACGACTCGGCCCTCTCCCGAAAAAATGCTTATGAAAAATGGTTGGTTAGGGTTTTCTAAACATTCTTATTCTTCAAAACATTTTTATTATGCCATTAGCTGTTGGCCATTAGCCATTAGCTAAATTAGAAATTATATTTCTATATATATTCCCGCCTAAAAATTGCTTATGATTGAGGAAACTTTGTGCGATGCGAGGTAGCGAAAGCGGAGCATAGTACGCCTATGTGAGCATTTCCCCTACCCGAAATTTTCGTACAGAAGAATCCAATCAGAACAATTCCTGCCCTAAAAATTGCTTATGATAAGATTATTTTTGTGCGAAGCAAGGGAGCGGAAGCGGAGCATAGTACGCCTATGTGAGCATTCCGCTCTCCGTAGATTCGTGCAAAAAGAACTTATCAGAACAATTTTTACTCCTCGTCGGTGTCTGTATAAGCCTTAAGAAGCTTATCCTGAACATCACTTGGCACCTGCTCGTATGAGTCAAACTTCATAGTGTAGGTTGCAGCACCAGAGGTGAGTGACGAGAGGGTTGTAGAGTAACGATAGAGCTCTGCGAGTGGCACTCGTGCATTAAGCTTATCGAAGCCCTTAGCCGACTCCATACCCATAATCATAGCACGGCGGTTCTGGAGGTCGCTCATTACGGCACCCATATAGTCGGTTGGGGTGAGTACCTCAACATTGTAGATAGGCTCCATAATCTTCGGACCTGCATTGCGGAACGCCTCCTTGAATGCATTACGAGCAGCAAGCTTAAACGAGATTTCGTTAGAATCTACCGGGTGCATCTTACCATCGTA
>JAGBRY010000010.1 GCA_017632115.1 Alistipes sp.
ATATGTTGCACAGGTTTCGATTGGTGCATCGCAGACTCAGCTCTTCAATGTATTGAAGGAGGCAGAGGCTTATCCTGGACCATCGCTCATCATCGCATACGCTCCTTGTATCAACCACGGTATCAAGGGCGGTATGACTCGCACACAGACCATCGGCAAGCAGGCCGTTGAGTGCGGTTACTGGCACTTGTGGCACTACAACCCACTCCTCGAGGAGGAGGGCAAGAATCCGTTCGTTCTCGACTCGAAGGAGCCTGATTGGTCGAAGTTCCGTGACTTCTTGTTGAAGGAGGTTCGCTACACATCGCTCCAGAAGACCTTCCCACAGGAGGCCGAGGAGCTTTACGCAGCAGCCGAGGAGAATGCTAAGTGGAGATACAACACATATCTCCGCCATAGCAAGATGGAATTCTAATCTGTCGTAATCGAATAACGAAATATACAGACGGCGATTGTCGTCTGTATATTTTTTTGTACCTTTGCCTATCAAACAAGGAGATTTATGTACAAAAACGATATTATTGTTGCGCCGGCAACGGCATTTGGAGGGGCTATTGCCGTCATTCGCATGAGTGGCGCAGGCTCTGTGGCGCTGCTCGACAATATATTTGTCGGACGAGAGCCACTTGCCGAGGCCAAAACACATACTATTCGCTATGGCGTTATCCGTGATGGAGAGAGAGTTATAGACGATGTTGTGGTGGCGATATATCGTGCGCCTCACTCCTATACGGGCGAAGAGTCGGTCGAGATTTCGATTCACGGCTCACGCTATATTGCGCAGGAGGTCATCCGTCTTTTGTGTGAAGAGGGAGCCCGAATGGCTCAGGTGGGAGAGTTCTCGCAGCGTGCGGTACTGGCTGGTCGCCTCGACCTCTCGCAAGCAGAGGCTGTTGCCGATTTGATTGCCGCCGAGAGCCGTGCTGAGCACGCTATTGCCTCGACACAGATGCGTGGCGGATACTCGAGGATGCTCGACGGTCTGCGTGATGAGCTGATCGGAATTTGCTCACTGCTCGAACTCGAACTCGACTTTGGCGAGGAGGATGTCGAGTTTGCCGACCGTGCACGACTGTCCGAGATGTTGGATAAAGTCGAGGGGGCAGTATTGCGACTTTTAGGCTCATTCCGCATGGGTAATGCTATCCGTGAGGGTGTGAAGGTGGCAATCGTTGGCCGCCCAAATGTCGGCAAGAGTACCCTGCTAAATGCCCTTCTGCAGGATAATAGAGCTATGGTGTCGGAGATTGCGGGAACCACCCGTGATACCATCGAGGAGATGATAATGATTGACGATATCCGCTTCCGATTTATCGACACCGCAGGCCTGCACGAAACTGATGACAGACTCGAGAAGATGGGTATCGAACGCACCGAGAGGGCAATCAAGGAGGCCGATATCGTGATTTATATGGTAGAACCCTCACAACAGGAGCTCGAACTACCCGAGTTGGCAGAACATCAGAAGTTGCTTGTAGTGGTCAATAAGATGGATACGATCAACGAGAATGATTTGGGTATCGCAGGGGCAATTTACCTCTCGGCTCGATATGATGATGGCACCGATAAACTGCGAGATGCACTGTGCGAATTGGTCGATATCAACGGAGCCTATCAGGGTGATGTCGTAGTATCGAATATGCGCCACGCCGCAGCATTGAACGACACCCTGACCCATATACACGCCGCAAAACGGGCGATGAGAGATGATATTTCGAGTGAATTGCTGGCCGAGGATATTCGCCGAGCCTCCGACTCTTTGGGCGAAATCACAGGCCGCATCACCAACGACGACATCCTCCACACCATCTTCGGCAAATTCTGCATAGGCAAGTAACTAACGCCCTCTAATGCACACTAATAAACGCTAACGCCCACAAATAGCAACAGAAATTCCCACAAAAATAGACGAAAAAATCCCGAAAGTTCGACTCGACTTTTGGGATTTTTATATGTCTTAATGTCTTCAACAAAAATATTTCGCCAAGTTTGCAATGGTGTGCAATGAGGTGCAATGGAGTGCAACGAGCTGCAATAAAACGGCGAAGAGAATTGTACTTTCTACTAAAAAGGCATTGGTTGTCGGAGGTGAAAGTCGTTCACAACTTCTTTTGCAAAAAAATCACCAATTCTCAAACCTTATCACAAACGCCCCTCTATACTATATATGAATGTTTAATTCTAAA
>JAGBRY010000095.1 GCA_017632115.1 Alistipes sp.
AGCAAATTAAATATCACCATCTCAAATAAATTTGGCTGTTGCTATTTAATTTACTCTCTAAAGCCTAAGGCTTTAATGCCAATCTCGCATATTTTGCTCTGCTCAAACCTGCTGCGACCGTTCGAATCCTGGTGATACTGATGAAGTTGCGTGTTTTTTAGTTTCCCTTTTGCCTGCTCTGCGAAGTAGCGAATCCGTCAACTCCCACAAAATCAAGACGACAACCATCCCAACTACTCACAAAAAAAGCACTCCGAAGAGTGCTTTAACTTGTTAGTTCTGTGGGGTTTGTGGTCGTGGGCCGCCCTGTGAACCTTGAGGTCCGCCATGACCGCCACGAGGACGACGAGGACCCTGACCGAGGGTAAACACCTTAGACAACTGCTCTGGTGTGAGATAGTTCACAAACACCTTGATATACTCCTTCTTCACCTGGATGATCTGTTTGTCGCCATTGAGCTGAGCCATCATAATCTTCTTCGCAACCTTAATGGTCATCTCCTCGCCCTTGAACGAATCGACATAGGTCTTGGTATCCTTACGCACCTGGCGCAATTCACGCATATAACCATCGTATACCGGCGCAAACTTTTTTGCCTGCTCAGGAGTCATCTGCAAGCGTGTCTGCAACATCTCGATAGTCTTAGCACCTCGGTTACCACCACGCTGACCGCCCATTGGAGGTTGTGCCGAAACGGTAACAAATGCCAATACGGCAACAATCATCAAAAGAATCTTCTTCATAACTTTCTTATTTTTAGGTTTCTGATACGCAAATATAGGATAAATTTTCAAGATTTTACTCTATTCCTGCCAAAAACTGCATAGTATCTCGTTCATCGGCATAATCAAAGAGGGTAGGCGACTGCGCCTGACCAATCTCCACGCAACGGCTATGCAGCCCCGATATATCGCTTACAACACACTGCAACGCCTCGTCATTTTCGGCAAGCCACCGCTTAACATCCTCTAACGAGGAGTACTCCACGACATTTATCTGACTCAGAAAACGAGGGAATTCAGTCTGCACCGGTTTTACCATAACAGCCTCGCCAAGATCGACAAAATCGACACCCTGCATCGTAAGCAATGCCCTGCACTGCAGATAGTTATTATGGTAGGCACGGCACATCTTACGAGTAGGAAGCGCAAGCTTATAGCCCTTAGGCACAAAGATAAGCGACACATTGCGACAACCCAAACCCGAATGGATAAAGATATCGTCGGCAAGGCGAGCAACTTGCTCCTTAGACTCCTTGCCCGAGAGAACGGCCACCGAATGGCGACTACCTCTCAAAAGACACGGAACGCCCGCAAAGGCGGTGCGAAAATAGAGATTTGCACTCTCTCCTCCCGTTGCGATAACTGCGTCGTACTCAGCACCTTCCACATACTTTTCGATACTCAACGAAGGTTCGATATCGAGCAACAACTGCTCGATATACTCCTCCAAAACCCTATCCTTCGACGATGGTTTAACAAATGGAATATGGCCACTCGAAAGTACGCACATAAGGTCGAAGAAACCAACCAATGGGATGTTGCCGGCCATAATAATAGCCACTCGCTTAGCCTCATGAGTAGCGGCAAGAGGGTAGTGCAAGAGCCATCTTTCGACCTTCTCGGCATCGAGCATCTCTCGGCGTACCGCCTCGATAGCGTAGCGGATATCACTCACCGAGAACCACTCATTCTCGGCAACGGCACGAGCCACCACCGAGCGTGACGCCTCGTCCGAGCCAAACCCGGCAAGGCGCTCTCCGAGCTTCGAAAATATCTCTACCGCACTCTTCACGACTACAAAGATAGCAAAAATTTCTATTTCTTGGCACGATAGTACGACTCATCAAGCCCCAAAACAAAACTTTTTCGCATAAGCAACGAAAGGAAGGCCGCCATTGCCACCAACACGGCACTCGCAACAAATGGAAATGTACTGCGATTTTGCCCCATAATCTTCGCCACAAAGTCGACCACAAAGGGACAGACCACCACTGCCACATAGTTCACCGTCATAACCACCGACAACGCCTTAGTAGCCGTTTCGGGAGGCGCTATAATGGCGGTTTTATCGTAAATTATCGGTTGTAGCACTCCGTAACCCACACCCGTAAGGATTACGCCAAAGGTCATCAGCGGAATATCCGGCACGGTGCCAACCAACAACAGACCTACAACGATAAGGCACAACGAGATAAAAATTGTCATCGAGCGCACCAGGCGGATAATCCTGTTAAGTGCCAGTCCCGGCAACATTATGGCGAGGAAGAAAAGCGATATCATCACACTCGAAAACTCCTGCGGAAAGCGATATTTCTCAAGCAGGAATGAGAGGTAGAAGGTTATAACGAGTGTAGTGAAAGTTATCACAAAGTAGAGTAGCGACAACCCCGTAAGCCTTCCCCACTGAATACTCTTTTGGCGGAGCTGATCACTCTCCTCAGGCTCGGGCGATGGCTTCACATTACGCAGTGCCAATAGCAGCACCAGCGCCACCGCAGGCAGCAGATAGACCGTAAATGCGAGATGCCAATCTCGTGTCGCAATCCAACCCACCGCCGCTGTCGCCACTACCAGCGAGAGGTTGTTAACTGCCGAGGAGATGCCAAGTTGCTGTACTCGGCTATCGCCCGTAAAGTAGCGCACAACCAGTCCTGT
This sequence comes from Alistipes sp., assembly GCA_017632115.1. Classification (GTDB taxonomy): domain Bacteria; phylum Bacteroidota; class Bacteroidia; order Bacteroidales; family Rikenellaceae; genus Alistipes. Next base: position 2,659 of record JAGBRY010000095.1, read on the forward strand.
AGAGTAGGGAACCACAATACCCGCACCTATACCCATAATACAACTCGCCACAATCAGCAGTCGGATATCCTTGGCAATGATGCAGACTACGCCACTCACAAAAAATATAACCAATCCCAGAGCCAGGAGTTTCAGCGATTCGCCACCTCGCTCCGAGAGCCATCCTGCCAGCAGTACAAAGGGGATAATCAACAACGAAGGCAGCGATGTAAGCATCTGAATTTCGAGTTGCGAAGCCGAGGGAAATATACGGCTCAGATCCTCTAAAATGGGCGATATAGCCAACCCAGGCAACGATGTTACGGCCGATACCGACCAGATGGCGACAAGCGCAAGAAGGGGCATATAGCCCTTACCCGTGAAAATTCTCATAGCAAAACACTTTTATAATATATGTATTGCCAAGATGCAATGAAAGTGCCAAAAAAAAGAGTGAAGAAGACTCTCCACTCTCAACTCTCAACTCTCAACTCTATTCTTACTCCTTCACGCAGCGAATCTGGAAGCCATTTGCACGACGGGCCGAGTGCGAAGGGAAGAACTTGTTGATAGTTCGTGTAGTTGTCAAATCGAAATAGAGCGCAACCGCCTTACCATCAGCCGAAGTTGACGATGTCCAATAGTAACCCTCCCACGGCTGTGGCTGCGACGGATAGACGCCCTCTTTAGAGTTCATATTCTCGACCAAGCCATCGTTGTAGCGACGACGACCACACGCCGGATAGAAGAACTTATTGTTGCCATCCGAGAGGTGCCAACCATACTGCTTGCGAGCCGTTTCAAGTGGGGTATTATCCTCTATATCAGCCAATTTCAGCACAGACATATCGTCTGCCGACGGCACCTTCCAACCGTATGGACACGGGTCGTAAATGCTCTTTGCGTTATCGCCCCACAAATTATCATCGCCATTGCCCTTCCAAAGCCAATCGCCAATGCCATCACCATTCTCCTCGATGCAGGCTGCATTTGTGATAAAGTGCATAGGGTGCTTTGTGATATACTCGAGTGTTCCATTCTTTGCTGAACACTCAGCAAAAACCTCCTTAATATATGTACTACTCTCATTGTAGCGATCCTCGTCGTATGCACCCGCAGCGTCGAAGTAGAGCGGGCGTGGGAACGGATCCTTTCGGCCCCACTGATAGTACATTCCGTAGGAGTCGAGAATCTTCTGCTCATCCTGCTCGCCATTAGCGTTAGTAAATGCACCCAGGTTCTTACGCATAAAAGTCTTGCCGTTAGAGTAGGTATCGGTGGCAAGGAGCGGATTCTCATCCACAATCCATATATGCCAGCTCCAGATAATATCACCGTTGCTATTGTAGGCTGCGATTACTGCGTTTGTGTCGAGGACCTTAGAATTGTCACCCTCCCACGGAAGAACATAGAACTGCGCTCTGTCGCCCGAGAGATTTACATTCTTAATCACATCGAAATTACTCTGCCACAACAACTTAACGCTCTTGGTAGCGAGTGCCTCACCATTCGGAAGATGCATTGCATCGAAGGTGTAGCTTGTCGATGGCTCGGTTACGATGTAGCAGTTAGCCAAGCCTTCGGTGTCGATAGCCTTGGTTTCGGCAATGTAGACATTGATATGGTAGCTTGTAGCCTGACCCTCTTTGTTCAAGGCATTGACTACTACCGAGCCCTCCTTCGAGAGGTCGTCATTGGTCATGCCCTCCTCCTTGGCACCTACGGGGGTGACATCTATGGTTTGGGTTACAGGATTAACATCTGCCTCCCAGCCCTGGCTGCACGAACCTACAGCCACCGATACAGCATTGGTCGCCACATAGGAGATGCTCTGCGTAGTATCCTCCCACGAGGAGAAGTAGAGAGCCGTACGACTCAACGCAAGCGATGCGCTCTCATCCTTGTTACACGAAGCGAATGCTACAACCGAAAGCAACGCCACAACCAGATATTTAATGCTTCTCATACTCTCAAAAAACTAATTTCAATCTGCAAATATACAAAAAAGTTGTCAATTTCAAAGCCATATTCCCTTATTTGGGAATAATTATTATGTAGCAACTAAACGAAAGAGGAGCAACTTTATTATAGTGGCACAAGGTTTGCACCCCTCGAAGGCGTAACTTAAAAACAAAAATGGTATGAAAAGAGTTCTACTTATTATCGGAGCAATGGTGGCAACCATCTATGCCACAGCACAAAACCATCACGCTCAGCGACATCACCACGGTGATGCCGAACCTACCGTCTACATCATCTCTGTAAGCGAAACAGATGCCATCGCCTGTCCGCCACAGGAGTGCACCCAGCAGAGCGTAGCGATGAAGAATGCAGCCATCAAGTCGGCCATCGAGGATCACAAGAATGCCACTCGAGATGGTTTTCAGCAGGCAACAACCCCTTCGGCAATCTTCGCCGACAAGCGCAACACCTTCTCCTTTGCCATTGGAGGCGATATCGCATTGCGTGCAGCCTACTCGTTCGACCGCATCGTCAATAACATAGATATGGTGCCCTACGATGTACCAATGACCCTCACACCGGCCGACCAGCAGGAGATTAGAATGGATGCCACAACTTCACGCATCTTCATCCGAGGCATCGCCAACACCAAGAAACTCGGCCAGGTACATATCTTCATGGACATGGACTTCCGAGGAGGTTTGACAGGCAGCTACACCCCTCGCATCCGTTCTGGTTATGTTCAGATGCTTGGTTTGACCATTGGTCGTGATGTCACCACCTTCTGCGACCTCACCGCTGCACCTACAACCATCGACTTCCAGGGCCCTAACGCCTATAACTTCCGTTTTGCCACGATGATTCGCTACGAACACTCCTTCCTCGACAACCACCTTAAAGCGGGCGTCGCAGCCGAGATGCCAAGCGTATCGGGCACCTATGGCGAAACTCTTATGGCCATTCCGCAGCGAGTGCCCGACTTCCCAATCTACCTCCAATACTCATGGGGCAAAAATCGAGATAGCCACATCCGAGCATCGGCCGTATTCCGAGATATGTATCTCTACAACTCGGCTCGTCAGAGCGAGGATGACCTCTTTGGTTGGGGAGTTCAGTTCAGTGGTAACATCCACATTACAAAGTACTTGGAGTTGTTTATGAATGGTATCTATGGCGAGGGCATCACACGCTACATCAACGACTTGATGGGCTCGGGCCTTGACTTCACTCCTCGCCCTAACGATGCAACTCGAGTACAGGCGACTCCGATGTTTGGTTGGCAGGCAGCAGCGCAGATTAACATCTTGCCGAACCTCTTCGTATCGGGTGGCTACTCGGCCGTTACCGTGCGCAAGAAGAATGGCATCTACAGCGAGGATATGTACAAGCAGGGACAGTACATCTTCGGAAATATCTTTTGGAATCTCACGCCACGCTTTGCCCTTGCAGCCGAGTATCTCGATGCTCATCGCAAGAATATGAGTGGCGAGAAGGCCCACGCCAACCGCATAAACCTACTTGCAAAGTACAGCTTCTAACAGACAACAAGCCCCGAGTACCGCTAAAGTATTCGGGGCTTATATCATCCGCAGATATCGCTACTTTCTAATCGGCATTTTGCGCTCAGGGAAGAGGGCAATTCTCAGTGTCGTACAGCCGTAAGGTATCAGCTCCACGACGCTCTCCTCGCACGACATATCGTCGATATCGCCATTTCTCATACGATAGTTGACAGGACCCACCGAGCCGTTATAGAGGCTCCAATTGGTCATTTCGTGCACCTTAGCCTTGAGAATAAGCGGAGCCGACTCCACATTCCAAGGGTAGGCAACAGAGCCTTGCTTGCGCTCGAGAGTAAATGTTTTGGTCAGGTTCTCAGCCTTGACATCCTCACGCACAAAGCCCCAATTCCACGGGGTAGAGGAGTGCACCTTATAGTACTCCTTGCCAAATCGACGATGCAGACTCTCCGGAAACTCGTGACGCACCCACTGCTCCTCCATCTTCAGAGCATAGAGCAGAGGACCTCGCTCCACAGCAATTCCGCTATCATACCATCGGCTAATCTTCACCCTGGCCTTGAAGACAATCTCCACCTTGTCGCCACTATTCCACTTGCGATGCAAGAGAACAACGCCACCCTCAGGTGTAACGGTTACGGCTTCGCCATTCACCGTAACGGTTACACCGTTGCTCCACTCAGGCACACGCAGATGGAGCGGAAATGTGTGTGAACGACCACCCGCAATCGCAATCTCGAACATCACACTCTCCTCGAACGGATAGTTCGTGCGCTCAACAATCTTCACCTTGCGACCATTCACCTCGCACTCGACCGACGATGGCGCATAGACCATAGCAGCCAAACCCTTATCGGGTGTTGCATACCAGAGGTTTTGGGTAAACTTAGGCCAACCCTGGTGCATATTCGAGGTGCAGCAAGGGTAGCCCGTCAAAAGGCCATAGAGCTGAGCCGTACCCGCATACGGAGTCGAGAACTCTCTGCTTGTCTTCGACACCTCCACCTGATTCAGCTGCTGATAGTATTGGCGCACCGTATAGTTATCATCCGATTGGGTAGGCAGAGCGTTGAATGCCACACGCTCGATATAGTCGCCCCAATGGGTTTCACCCGTAATTTGCAGCACATTCTCTAACGAGTAGAGCATCTCCACCGCAGTACACAACTCCGAGCCGAACACAGGATTTCCAAATCGGATAGACTCATCACCTGCCCACAAACCCGTAGGGTAGCCTATCGTCGCACGAATAGCCCTTTCGCCACGATGCAGATCCTCGACAAGCGCCTTGTTGCCCGTACGCTGATAGTAGACCGCAGGGGTCTTGAAACCGTGAGCCAAATTGACGGTATGGCGGGAGTGTTGTCTGTAGAGGTCATCCCTTCGCAGACCAAAAATCGAAGCCCAATCGACGGTTTGGCGATATATCAAATCGCCCAACTCGAGCAGAAACTCATCACCCGTGATGTTGTACAACCAATAGACCATCAGCAGGTTATCGCCACCTCGCTCCTTGCCCCAATAGGACCAATGGTTGAGAGGTTTGCTTGGCAATGTCTTCAACTGATAACGGAAGTATTTGGTCATACACTCGATTACACGCTTATCGCCCGTTGCCGAGTAATACTGCTGCAAGACCTTCAACATCACCATTTTAGGCCACCAATCACGAGCTCTATTGCGCTGCAAGCCTGCCTCGTACGGATACTCCTTCTTTGGGCCGAAATAGCCCTCCTCGTCCTGCGAAGCGAGTGCCCACTCAATCCATGGTTGCACCTTCTCCTTCAACGCCTTATCGTCGAGGATATATGCCAATGGCAGAAGTCCGTCAATCCAATACGGACCACGCTCCCACACATCGCCATCACCGCCAAGCCAGCCATTTCGCTTGCCCATAACCAACGGATAGAGCTCGTCAAGACGACCTGTCAAACCCTCTCTTTGACGGTCCAACATCTCGTACAACCAACCCTCTGCCTCTATCGCACCAAGGGGCAATTCGGCATAGGCTCGTTGCGTCAATGGCGCACGATTAAAGCAGGCATCTGCCCCTTTGGCAGCAACCATAAACGGCAAGAGCAGCGAAGCTATAAGCATCGTCAATACAACCTTCGATTTCATACTATTTCAGCAAGTTAGCAATTTTACCTATAGAGATGGTTGAGTAGTCGCTGAAGCACAACGAAGCTCCCGCTTCCGAGAGTGCCTTCTCGGTTGCAGTGGTGGTTATAGCTATACACTTGCAACCAGCTCTCACGCCCGCAACAATACCATTTACTGCATCCTCCACAACCACACACTCCTCGGCCTTCAAACCGAGTGCTTCGTGCGCCTTAGTAAATATCTCAGGGTGAGGTTTTCCGTGGGTAACATCGCTACCGCTAATCGAGCCGTCAATCAAGTCGGCAATACCCAATCCTTCGACTATCATCTCCACATTCTCACGGCATCCCGACGAGCCAACCGCACACTTCACACCAGCACGCTTTGCCTCACGCAACAGCTCCATAAGGCCGGCAATAGGCTTAATATGAGGGCGATACATATCACGATAGACCTCCTCTTTCTCACGATTCAGCCTATCCAATCCATACTTTGCAACCACCTCATCTCCGAGCAACAACGGAAAGATATCGTTGCTATGCATGCCATTCACCTTCAACGACAATGGCTCCAACAATGTCAAACCCTCACGCTTGGCATACTCCTCGAACGCCTTGAAATGGTACGCCAAGTTATCCACCAGCGTACCATCCATATCGAACAGCAATCCTTTCAACTGCGCCATAAAAGCTACTTTGTATTATCATAAGTAAACGACTCCCAAGGCAACTCCGCATCCTTGCCATTATCGAGGACATCCTTCGAGTGGCACATCATCGGGAAGTCGGCAAGCGACACCTCGCCAAGTTCAGCCTTGCGATAGATTGCATTTGCCACACGACGAGCCACAACCAGCGACTCGAGTGTCACACCGGCCAAGATATCGAGTGCCTCATCATATGTCTTACCCTCGCCAAGCAAGATACCGATTTTGCGAGTACGACCACCATAAACTGTCACATAGAGGTCGCCAATACCGATATGGAGAGCCTCTTGCGAGCCCTTTTGAATATCCATCAGCTTGGTCATCTCACGCACCGCCTGATAGAAGGCTCCTGCCTGCGAATTGTAGTGCAAGCCTACATCCTCGCCGTGGTGACGGTTTACCAAGCCGATAGTCATTGCTACCGACAAAGCATAGGCATTTTTCAAAGCCACAGCGCTCTCCAAGCCAATAACATCGTTAGTGAGTGAGATGTGATAGTATGGGGTAGCCATAGCCTCCTTCAACATCTTCAACTCGGCACTATTCACACCGCAGAAAGCAACCTCAGTCTGGTCGTGGAAGACCAACTCATACGAGGTACAAGGACCTCCTACAGCACATACATGGCGGTCGATACCCTTGGCCAACAAATTATTGCGCCAATACTCAGGATAGGAGATAAGCGTGCCATCCTCGAGGTTAATCAAACCCTTCGTAACCGAGAGAACAGGCATCGCCGGATCCAAATTTGCAAGAATCTCCTCGCCAAACCAATCGACACCAAACGACGATACGCCACCAATCACGAAGTCTGCACCTTCGACCGCCTTCTTCCAATCGCCCACCTTGTGATAGCTCACCCCCGCAGGGAAATCACGGTCGAACTTTGGATGACGATTTGTTGCGATACACGCATCTATAATATCATCGTCAAGTGGCGAACCCACCAAACGCACTTCGTGACCATTCTCTGCTGCAGGGAACGCAAGGGCCGAACCCATCATTCCTGCACCAATAATCGTAATAACTTTTGCCATTTTATATCTCTTTATTAAAACAATTCATTCTCACGCTCAGGCTGAGTCAAGCCCAAATGCTGATATGCCAACTCTGTAACCTCACGACCTCGAGGTGTACGCTTGAGGAAACCCTCTTTGATAAGGAATGGCTCGTATACCTCCTCGATGGTGCCGGCATCCTCGCTCACAGCCGTAGCTATGGTGTTCAAGCCGACAGGACCGCCATTAAACTTCGCAATAATGGTCGAGAGAATCTTGTTATCCATCATATCCAAGCCTCGAGAGTCGATATTGAGAGCCTCCAAAGCCATACGGGTGATTGCCAGATCGATACAACCCTCGCCCTTAACCATGGCGAAGTCACGCACACGACGCAACAACGAGTTTACAATACGAGGTGTTCCTCGTGAGCGCAAAGCAATTTCGAGTGCAGCATCATCGTCAATCGAAACTCCCAAAATCGAAGCCGAACGCTTCACGATGCGACTCAGCACCTTCGAATCGTAGTATTCGAGGTGGCACTGAATACCAAAACGAGCACGCAAAGGAGAGGTCAAAAGACCGCTTCGGGTGGTTGCACCGATAAGGGTGAACGGAGCAAGCTCAATCTGAATGGAACGAGCCGACGGACCCTTGTCGAGCACAATATCTATCTTAAAATCCTCCATTGCCGAGTAGAGATACTCCTCGACAATAGGGGAGAGTCGGTGAATCTCGTCAATAAAAAGCACATCACCAGCCGAGAGGTTTGTCAAAAGACCCGCAAGGTCGCCCGGCTTGTCGAGCACAGGGCCCGATGTAACCTTCAACTGCGCACCCATCTCGTTGGCGATAATGTTCGCCAGGGTGGTCTTACCAAGTCCCGGAGGGCCGTGCAGAAGGGTATGGTCGAGCGAGTCGCCACGCATCAACGCAGCCTTAATAAAGACACGCAGGTTCTCGACAATCTTCTCCTGTCCCGAAAATTGCTCTAACTCCTGTGGGCGAATTCTGCCCTCAAACTCGCTGTCGCTCTCAATTCTTCGTATATTATCCATCATTTTCAGTTTTCAGTTCGTAAGTGACTCCGAGCGGATTCGAACCGCTATCGTAAGAACCGGAATCTTAAATTCTATCCATTGAACTACGGAGCCAATACATTCTGCAAAGATAGCAAAATAATTGACAATTGACAATTAGCAATTGAGATTTAATCTATTTTTTCTAAAAATCTCGACTTTCAGCTTTCAACTCTCAACTTTTTTTCTTATATTTGCATAAATATAAGCAACGCATAAAACCGTAAAACTTTATAATATGTTGAGAATTAAGACAAAAGAGGCCGGCTCGTGGTTAATTGGAGCTGTGGCAGGCGTATGTGCTATGGTCGTAACATTGACAACACTCGACCTTAGCAAACTGTGGTGGGTAGTATTGGTAGCTACCATCGGAACATTTGTAGGCGTATCGCTGTTTGCCTTGTGGATAATAACAAAGTATGTCGCTTACAAGTTGCGACCAATCTATTCGACCGTATTCTCTCGTGATGTTCACACTGCCGATGTACTCGACGAGCTGAAGGATAAGCGAGTTGAGAACATCTCGCAGGAGCTCTCATCGTGGGCAGAGGATAACGACAAGGAGATTGCACGCTTGAAGGATGTGGAGAAGTTCCGCAAGCAGTATCTCGGAAATGTTGCTCACGAGTTGAAAACCCCTATTTTCAATATCCAGGGTTACATCTCAACCTTGCTCGATGGCGGCATCGACGACGAGATTATCAACCGCAAATACCTGGAGCGTGCCGAGAAGAGCGTAAATCGTATGCTCAACATCATCCGTGATCTCGACACTATTTCGTCGCTCGAGAATGATATGGAGATGATGAAACCTGAGTCATTCGACATTGTAGCGCTCGCAAAGGAGATTGCCGAGCAGTGCGAAATGGAGGCGGCAAAGAAGAATATCTCTATCTCCGTTAAGTTTGCGAACAACCTCCCTTCTCGTTTCTGGGTTTCGGCCGACAAGTTCTACATTGGTCAGGTTCTCGAGAACCTTATCATCAACGGCATCCGCTACGGCAAGGAGGGTGGTATGGTCAAGCTCGACATCCGTGATATGCTCGACAAAATTCTCATCGAGGTAGAGGATAACGGTATCGGTATCGCAAAGGGTGACGCACCACGAGTATTCGAGCGTTTCTATCGCACCGACACAGGTCGCTCACGAGAGCAGGGTGGCACAGGCCTCGGCTTGGCTATCGTTAAGCACATCATCGAGGGCCACGGCGAGCGAGTATCGGTACGCAGTGAGCTTGGCGTAGGTTCGACATTTACATTTACACTCAAGAAAGTAGAATTATAGTAGACAACGATGAATTTATTGGCTGTAGTCTGGGACTTTGACCCCACATTTATAAATCTTTTTGGTTTCGAGATTCGCTGGTACTCACTCACCTGGGTTGCAGCGCTTATGTTCGGAGGTTGGCTTTTCTCCTACTTCTGCAAGCGTGAGGGCAAGCCCGAGAGTGTTTCGGATACCGCATTTATGTATATCGCCCTCGGAACCATCATTGGTGCACGAGTGGGACACTGCCTTTTCTACGAGCCAATGGAGTACCTTCAGGCCCCTTGGAAGATCATCACCGGTATTCGTGATGGAGGTCTTGCAAGCCACGGCGCCGCAATAGGTATCGTACTTGGTATTTGGCTCTCATCACGCAAGAGTAAGGTTTCGGTATTATGGACCGCCGACCGATTGGGTATTATCGCCCCATTGAGTGGCGCTATGATTCGTTTTGGCAACCTCTTCAATTCGGAGATTATCGGAAATCCGACAACTATGCCTTGGGGATTTAAGTTTATGCGACTCTATCCTAATTGGCCCGAGAATTTGGTACCGGCTTGCCATCCGACACAGCTCTACGAGGCGTTGTGCTATATCGCATGCTTCTCTATTTTGTTTGCGCTCTACCGCTACACAAATGTAGCAAAGCGAGAGGGCTTTATCTTTGGAGGAGCAATGGTGGGAATCTTCTTGCCTCGCTTCTTGATTGAATTCGTAAAGATCAACCAGGTGGCTTTCGAGCAGGGTATGACCTTCAATATGGGCCAATGGCTCTCCGTGCCATTTATTTTGGCAGGTGTAGCATTTATGCTTTGGGCATGGTATCGCTACAAGGGCGAGCCTGTTGCCGTTGCTAAGGCCACAACCCCTGGCGCAAAGCAACCAAAGAACAAACGACACTACAAGAAGTAATGAAGCAGCAAATAGACCTTCTCATAGCCAACACACTCCTCGACGAGGGAGAGGTATATCTGCCGGAGGTAGGTACGCTCATTCTATACCGCCATGCCGCAGAGCTACTCTCCAAGAGGGAGCTATTGCGCCCATACCGAGAGCTGCGACTCACCAAGGAGCAGAGAGGAGAGAGTCTATTGTCCTGCATTTCGAAAATTGCAAGCGTATCGGAGGAGCGAGCATCGGATATCTACGCCGAATGGCTTGCGCAGTCGCTGCGCAACAATGTTTTAACTATAGGCGGTGTGTGCGTTATTGAGCACGAGAAGATAACAACCACCGACAAAACTTTTGAAGATATGGCAAATCCTAACGGACGAGGCAGCGTAAAGGTCAATCCTCGCACCAACTACTTTATATATATAATAGCAGGACTCTGCATGGGGTTTGCGTTGGGCATTGCGGGATATGTTCTCTATACCAACGGGACATTCGATAAACTCTTTGCTAAGTCTACCATTACTCCCGCATCGGAGGCCTTCGAGAGCGTTGCAGAGGTTACCGCTACCGAGATTGTTGAGCCTGTCGTAGAGACTGCAGAACAGCCTACCGAATCGAGCATTGCCGTAGCCGAGCAACCGACCATTTTACCTATGCAGAAGGGTAGCAGCTACGCCGTTTGGGGTGTATATAACGAGTTGCCGAATGCCGAAGATGCGAAGGCTTGGCTGGGTGAGAAATTCCCTGAAATAGAGGCTCATATCTACCAATACGACGCACGATACATGGTGGCGTTGTGCGAACTACCTTCACGCTCGGAGTGCGGTCGCAAAGTTTCGGCATGGAAGGCGCAATCACAGAGCTTTAAAAATGTGTGGGTATACACACGATAATCATCGAAAGTGCCAATGACCCTATCCTCTGCCATAACCAAGGCGATAGACCTATTCTACATAAAACCTCTGCGCAGGGTACTCTCGCAGCAGGTTTTTCGCTATTTGGCATGTGGAGGAGTGACGGCTGTGCTCGATGCGGTGTGGTACTACATAATCTACCACTACATCGTCTGTGAGGAGTTCGTCGACCTCGGCATAGTGGTCGTATCGCCACACATTGCAGCCTTGTGCGTAGTCTTTCCCATAACATTTTTCACAGGCTTTTGGCTTAACCGAAATGTAGCATTTCGAGTAACGCACATATCCTCGCTACCACAATTGGCAAAATACGCCCTTACTGTTGTAGGTTCAATAGCGCTGAACTACGCCTGCATGAAGCTTTTCGTCGAGGTTTGTGGCGTGTGGGCTACACCTTCAAAGATACTCACAACCGCCGTATGTGCCGTTTACAGCTTCCTTGCAGGGCGATATTTCACATTTAAGAGTTAATTTTTTCGATTTTTATTGCGATTATTTTTGCATTGTTACGAAAAAGAGTTATCTTTGCACACCTTTTAAGGGTTACAGCACTACGGAGAGTTGGGTGAGTGGCTGAAACCAGCAGTTTGCTAAACTGCCGATATCGTAAGGTATCCACTGGTTCGAATCCAGTACTCTCCGCAAAAAACAGAGCAAGAGGGTGTCGAATTTTTCGACACCTTTTGTTTTGGCAGATAGGGGATGTAAACTTGTCTGCATGCACAATCTGCCGAAACAAAAGAGTTGATTTATCAACCTCTTGCGAAGTAAATCAGTTGCAAGGGCCCAGCGGCGAGCGGATTGGAAAGGCGTTAAACGGAGCAGATTTTTCTGCGTAGTAGCCAATCCAGTACTCTCCGCAAAAGAAAAACATAAGGAGTTCAGTCGAACTCCTTATGTTTTTTGTATCATCGAATAGCCCCTACGATGTAGGGTGCACCATTATTTCAGATTCTCTTCCAAGAACTTCTTACCCTCCTTGTAGGCTTCGATAGCGATATCTTGAGCAAGCGAGTACTGCTCCTCTGTACCCCCTACAACGCCTGTACCAAGGTTGGCTCCAGGCACAGAGATCTTGTCATAGATAGCTTTTGTCATACGCAATGGGTTACCTTTGACGGTTTCGGTCATATCCAATTTATCGAACAGCCACTCCAAAGCCACATAGGTCTGCAACAAGCAAGGCAATCCCTCCTGGGTATGAGTTCCATCAGGCGACAACTGTCCCAAATCTCCGAGACTATTCAAGTCGGTATCCAATGCCTTATACACCGCAATACCAAATGGTATAAGATCCTCAGAAACAGTCGTTTTAAGAATCAAAGCATTGCCCGCTTTGGTTCTCTCGTAGACCTCGTGAACATCATAGCCATCCTTTCTCAGTGGAGCATGTAACAAGCTCATAAACTTAAGATCGTTGCCACCCCTATAGTTATTCACAATATACTCTTTACAATTGTTCCAATCGGTGCAATCCTCATATGAAGCCTTGTAGTTGAAGTACTCCTGCATACATACTATGTCGAACTTATAGGTTGCGAGCACATCTGCCATAGCCTTCGACTTTTTGAAGTTAGTCCACTTTTCGCTATTCTCGGCAACAGAGAAAATCTCTGCAGTACCTGCGCTTGTAAAGTTCGAATACTGATTACCCATAGTATAGCCACCATTGTACCACATATAGATCTTGAAGTCCACATCCGGATAGTAGTTCTTCAACATATACGGCAAGTAGGCTATACCATCCAGAGTGAGCGAGTTACCAACAAAAAGGATGGAGATAGAGTGCTTATACTAAGGTTTTGGAGTTGGAGTTTGCAAACT
>JAGBRY010000096.1 GCA_017632115.1 Alistipes sp.
GAGGTGCGAAGGAGCAAAAGACTGCAAAGCAGGCTTAAGTCCCCCTTTGCAAAGGGGGATTTAGGGGGAATGTCAATACTTAATCACAAAGAAGAGGAGTCAAGATTTTGATTCCTCTTCTTTGTGATTCCGTTGGGGCTCGAACCCAAAACCTACAGCTTAGAAGGCTGTTGCTCTATCCAGTTGAGCTACGGAACCAAACCGTTTTTTGCGAAATCGAAGTCAAAACTTGTCGCCTCAAAAAAGCGATCGAGCCGATTTCGGGATTTGAACCCGAGACCCCTTCATTACGAGTGAAGTGCTCTACCGCTGAGCTAAATCGGCAACATTTACTGCGATTTGCGCTGCAAATATCGTAATTTTTTCTCTATTTATACAATTTTACATAACTTTTTCTCCTACATATACTCAAAATTTGAGTTTAACAGGACCCAAAAGGCCATTATCTACAAGTTTTGCATTCGCCTTAGGACCCGATATAACCCAACTCTTACGCTCCTCCTCAGGCTGCGACGCATCATACACCAGGCGATTATGCCACGAGCTTATTACATCTATCTCAATAGTGTTTTTGCCCGACTTCAGATAGCTACCAATATCTAGCGAATATGGCGCACACCACAAAGTCGCTACATATTGGCCATTAACCCTAACTTCAGCTATCGACTCAACCCTGCCAAGATCGAGTGTCGCCAACTTGCCAACACACTCTTTGTTTATAACAAATGTTCTCTTATAGGTTACCTTACCCGAGAAATGCTTTCCTTCGGTTGATATATCCATTGAGTGCCAAGGTTTCAAAGTGTCAAGAGTAAACTGTTTTGCCACGCCCCAGCCCTTTGGAAATGAGATGCACCAATTGTCGGAAAGAGATATTTGCGAGGTTGTTGTTCTCTCATTCGGATTTTGATGCTTCTTGCTCTTATCCACCACAACGAAGCACGAACCCGCTTTTGGAAGGTCCAACTCAATGGTTGCATATCCGTCTTCGAATCTCGCCTTCAACGGTTTCACCTCGCCACTTACCGGATTCCAAAGCTCCACACAGCCTTCAGCCTTCAGGCTTACGCTACCATTGAATGAGGATTGTTTCTCCGGTGTAATAAAGTACCATACTCTGTCAGTATCCTCACGCTGGATCCAACGCACCCGGCCAATAACACTCGGTTTCAATCCGAAGTTCTTCAATGCAATCTCCAGGTTGTTACTATGCAAAAGTTGACCCTTGCCAATCTTTACTATATCGCCCTCCGCCGAGTTGCCCCAAAGATTGGCTACAGCCTTGTCAAAGCGCTTTATGCCCTCCTTGCCACCTATAAGAGTGGCCATCCCCTTTGGTGGCATAGCGACAACGATTGCTCCCTCTTTTACAAGCTCATAAAGGCGTTCCACACTCTCCGGACGCATTCTCTTATTCTCGGGTACCCACAACAGAGCATACTCCAAACCCTCCATTGAAACAATCTTGCCATCCTTTACACTCAGGCGATTGAGCAGAATGTCGGGGTTGCAATAGTCAAATTTGAAGCCCTGTGGGAAGTTATACTCTTGGTCGGGTTTGTGGCTTATCTCGTCACCAAGATACCACAAGACATCGGCAACAGGCCTACCACTCTCCAACATATAACTACATCGAGCCAGGTAGGTCGAAAAGTGTTTCATATAGGGCCACCAAGTTTGTCCCTGGAGGAACGGGCTGCCTATACCACCGCCAAACGATGTTCCGGGCTTTAACCTCTCTGCATCGGGGTTGTGTGTGTATGTGTGGAACACATTGTGGGTAACACCCTCGACAAAGTGGTAATCGGCAAACTCTTTGAAGAAATGAGGAGTCTCCTTCCAGGTCAAGTTAAACGATGTGAAAGACTCGGCTGCTGTACGATTCTTTCCATAGAGATGAGATGCCGAGGCGGTAGGCTTTATCGGCTTGAAGTTGAGCGAGCCCACATATCCATAGGTAAATGGGGTCCAAAACTCGCACATTGGTGTATCGGCATATTTGAAATACTCCATAATGTCGATAGGTACCACATCGCCACCTGCGGTTTCGTAGGTTACCGAGAGCCCCTTCTTGTGTCCGAGTTCAGCCATTCGCTTGAAGAAGTTGTTGACGATGAGGTCGTTTATCGTTCCACGCCAATCGAGGAGGAACTTCGATGTGGTCTCCGGCTCCTCTACTACATAGCCAAAGAGTGCAGGCAGCCAACTACGCACACCATAGCCACAACGCTTCGAGAAAGCCGACTCCATCTCCCTTGTCCACATCTGTGTACTGCACTCCCAACTATCGAGGAGCATACCATCGAGTTGACCGCCTTTCAATGCGCCATCGGTCAGTCGTCCGATATAACCCTTGAAGTGAGCATCAGGACCGGCAGTCGAAAGTTTATCGCACTCCCAACCGGTACCTTCGGCCGGTGCCGGGCCATTCTTTTTGCCCTCGTTCACATGACCGATTCGCAGAATTGTCCACGATTTATCGCTTGGAGCGCTCCACACAAGATGGCCATTCGGCTGCATAAAATCCGAGATATCGAGAATCTCGGATGAGGCGATATAGGCCTCTTTCGACTGCACCACATCATCTGCCGTACGCTCGAAGGCTCGAAGCGTAAGTCCCGCCTCCGACTCCCAGCTATTTTTCATCGCTGCCGAGTATAGTTTTATATCTCGTAGTCGTATTTTTGCACCCGACACCAAAAACTCCATCTTGCACGAGATGGCATTCTGCACCTCGGGGCAGGCAATTGTAAGCGGGTCGTTGTCTTGCCAATTCGAAGCCGGAAGGGGAAGGTTGGCTATAACATGGCTCTTGCCGTCGGCAGTGTATACCGTGGCCTTTACGACAACCTTTGGCTCGTAGCTCATTGCATGATTCATCGACTGCACACTTGGGAGTACAATCGATCGCACCACGCTCGGCTCCACAAAATCCAGCTCTGCAATATATGGCGACTCTGATGGTGGCAAAGTTCCTCTTTCTCGGCTTTTCGAGAATACCTTTTCCCAATTTACCCCCTCGGTGCCGTTTATATCTCGAATGGCGATAGGTGTTTCGCAATCGCCTGCAGGTGTCGGGAAGGCAAGCACTGCGATATCACGATAATCTCGCCACGGCTCCTTGCTTGGTTGCGGTTGCGGAAGGTTTATATCTATAATTTTACCTTCGGCCTTGCTGCGACTCATAACCAGACCTCGCATTGCATTCTCGGGGGCCACCCACGGGCCTCCTGCCATTGCCCAGCCGGGGCAGTTCTGCATAGTAAATCGCAAGTCCAAACGCCTACACTCTTTTGCTATATGCTGCACGGCATTGTCCCAATTCTTGCTCAATGGGAGAATTCCCTTCTCGGCTGCGGGCCAATTCAATCTGCGATGTCCGCTACCATGGAAGAATTGTACGCCCGAAATCTTCGCATCGGCAATAGCCTCCAAGTCGGAGGTTATGCCATCCAGAGTAACATGATTTCCGATAAAGTGGAACCAGGTTTCGGGATAGTGCCTCTTCTCGGGGGCATTAAACATCTTCTGCGACAGTTCGGAGTTTTGACCAATCGCCGTAGATAAAAACATCGAAAACAGAATTGCTAAAAAGGCTCTATTTTTCATATTTATCGGAGTGAAAGTTTGGTTGGTGTTTGACAATGCGTTTGACAAAGTTAACAAATATATCGAAGAGGATATACTATTTTAAGCTATTTTTTCGTATCTTCGCATATTGATTAACCTAAAAGGAACTATATTATGGTGACATTTTTGTGTTGTTTGGTTCTACTTGTTTGTGCCTACTTCAGCTACGGCAAGTACCTCGATAAGGTCTGCAACATTAACCCTAAAGCCGAGGTCCCAAGCACAAAACTCTACGATGGTGTAGACTATGTGCCAATGCCTCGTTGGCGTACCTTCCTCATTCAGTTGCTCAACATTGCCGGTACAGGCCCAATCTTCGGTGCCATACTCGGTGCTTGCTACGGCCCCGTAGCATTCTTGTGGATAACCTTCGGCGGTATCTTTATGGGTGCCATGCACGACTACCTATCGGGTGTAATTCTCGTGCGCAACGAGGGTTTGAGCATTACCGAAATCGTTGCTCGCTATCTCGGCAAGGGCGCAGGTGCCTTTATGCGCATCTTCTCGGTCGTTCTGCTCCTGTTAGTAGGCGTGGTCTTCGTAGTCAGCCCTGCCGATATCCTCTCGGCCAAGTTCGATATCTTGTCCAAAAATTGGTGGTTGGCAATAATAATTGCCTACTACTTTGTCGCAACGCTGTTGCCGGTCGACAAACTTATCGGAAAGATCTATCCACTCTTTGGTGTTGCACTTATTACGATGGCACTCGGTCTGTTGGGAGTATTGCTCTTTGGCGACTACACCATACCGTCGATGACACTCGAAAATCTCCATATAAACAAGGCTAATCTGCCACTTGTGCCGACACTCTTTATCACCATTGCTTGTGGAGCAATTTCGGGCTTCCACGCTACGCAATCGCCATTGATGGCCCGTTGCGTCAACAACGAGCGTGAGTGCCGCTTCGTATTCTACGGCTCGATGATTTCCGAGTCGGTTATTGCCCTGATTTGGGCAGCTATCGCTATGGCATTTTTCTACGACAAGGGCGGTATCTCTGCCGTTATGGCGGGACATACTCCGGCATGGGTTGTGAATGAGATTTCGAGTACCACACTTGGCGTTGTAGGTGGTATCCTCGCAGTCTTGGGCGTGGTTGCTGCACCTATAACTTCGGGCGATACGGCATTCCGTTCGGCACGACTTATCATTGCCGATGTCTTCCATATCGAGCAGCGCACCAAGTGGAAGCGACTTGCCATTGCATTGCCACTCTTTACGGCGGGTGTAGTGCTTACATTTGTCGATTTCGATGTTGTTTGGCGCTACTTTGCCTGGACAAATCAGGCTTTGGCAACCGTTGTTTTGTGGTGCATCGTAGTCTACCTCTTCAGGGAACAGCGCAACTATTGGGTAGCTCTTCTGCCGGCTCTATTTATGACATATATCTGCTCCTCGTTTGTCTTTGTGTCGAACCAATTTGTGGGTATGGGAGCCGTTCCTATGGCCTATGTTTGGGGAGGAGTTGTTACACTTGCAATCTCCGCATATATGGTCTATTCGTTGATGCGCAGTCGCAAGAGCGAGATGTTAAAAAAGTAAAAAACTATGGGAAAGATAACATTAAAACCTACCGAAAATCAGAATTTTATTCTTCTTGGCGGAGAGTTCGCCAAGACGCTAGACCATGCCCACCATCTGGAGTCGGAGGGCGACTTCGAGGGAGCATGCAATCTCCGCTATAAGGCATTTCAGCAGATTGTCGACATCTTGCCCGAGGATGAGGCTGCGGAGTTGGACTTCTCGCACCCAAACACTCGTGCCGCAATAGAGATTATCTATGGCTCAGCGGTGGATAATTTCCTCGCCGGCGATGTGGAGCTCTCGGCTGCACAGCTCGAGCTCTTATTGGAGTGCGATAGCGAGGACCATATCGAGGCCACACCGCAGTTAGCATTGTGCTACATAGCACTCGAGGAGTGGGAGTGTCTGGAGGATATACTGCCCGATTTGGGCGATAAGAGCGCTTTCAAACCGCTTGTTGAGGCGTTGGCTGAGTTTGCTCGTACAGGCGAAGTTTCAACCGATAATTTGGCTGCTTTGCGTCGCCACCGACACCTATGCAATGAACTTGCATACCCGGAGCATCCTGCCGACGAGGCCTATTTGAAGGATATCTCATCGGAGCGACCTACACAACAGGCTCTTGCTCGAGAGATCTATCTTCGTTGCGAACCGTTGTTGTTAAAACACCAAGGCTTCCTCGAGAAGATACGATAGACGACACAAAAAAAAACTACGAATTAGAAATCGTAGTTTTTTTGTTTGCTGTATTTGATATTCTCGGCCTTGAAGTTGCCACCGAAATATATCAACCTGCGGGCTGGCGATTTAATCACGATAAGCAGGTCCGTTATCGACTCTCCATCTTCGGATAGGCGAACATAGCCATCGCCCACTGTTTCCGATTTAAGTTGGTTGCTGATATCGACCTTGTGCAGAGGTTCCGCTATCTGCTGCAGCTCTGCTGCGATTTTATCGGCGACATCACTCTGTGCCTCTTTGTAGAAAAGGACGGCAAACTCTCGGATATTATCGACAAACTCTTTACCGAACTCTTTGCGGAGCATCACCTTCACGGTCTGAAGCTTGAAACCTCCGTTGCAGACCATTGCCTTGACACTCTGTTCTCCACTATATCTCTCCGCAAGGCTCTCTATCTGATGATATATGGATGGAGCCGATTTCTCCTGTGCAGAGAGAGTGCCAACAAGCAACACAACCTGTGCAATAAAGATGCACACCCCTCTCAAACCCCTCATAATGCTCTATTTTATAATTAAATCTTCGGTCTTGATTTTCGGTACAAAGTGAGTGCCATTTTTGCGGTAATAGGTGGTGCTTTCGCCCTCAGCAATATCTACCACCTCGATACGCTCGGCCGAACGACCAATAGCCAAAATCAGCTGGGGCTCGAGCTGAAGGTTCAATGCACGACGCACCACTTCGTGGTCGAATGCCGCAATGCAAATTCCGTTCAATCCCATCTCCACCGCACGCAGCAACATAGTTTGCGCAGCGATACCTAGATCGATATCGACATATCGGCTCGCCTTATCGGTACAAATCACCACAAAGGCATTAGGCTCGGTACCTTCGAGCGGAAGTTTCAATTCGGGCAGTGCCGCACCCATACGGATATGTGGTAGGAGAAGGTGCGCCTCCTCTTCGGTGACGAGGCGGTAACGCAACACCTGCTGATTCATTGCCGAAGGGGCCAACCGTGCTGCCTCAACAAGCGACAAGAGTTGGTCTTTGCGCACCTTGAACGAAGTGTCGAAACCTCGAGTCGAGCGGTTTTTTGCCAACAACGAAGCGAGCGACACCCTACGAGTACGCACCGAGGCGCATTTCTGCGCCTCGTACTCCTCCATCTTGCGACCAAGATAGTTATCTGCCATTTGCGGAACTATTTTTTGCTCTTCTTTGCCTTGCCAACCTTCACATCGACATAGAGAGGAAGGTGGTCAGACGCCAAACTCTCGTAGAAGATCTTGCGACCCAACACCTTGAACGAACCATTCACACCGAAGATGTAGTCGATGCAGATACGAGGATTGGTCGAAGGGAATGTATACTTGCTATCGTCGGAGAGCGTTGTAGCATACTCCTTGAACGCCACGATAGGTGCCGATTTAGGACGAGCATTCATATCGCCGGCAATAAACACAGGCTTATTCTTCAACTTCGAGACAACATCCTTAATAATCGCTACCGACTCAACTCGCTGCGCCTCCTTGAGCGAGAGGTGAGTTGAGATGATGTAGTACTTCTTAAGCTCAACAACGAGCATACCACGAGGCTCCTTCGGACAAGGCAAGCGGTGGAACTCTACCGACAAAGCCGGCTCCTTGGTGAGAACACCGATACCATACTTACCACCGGCATATGGGATTGTTGGGCCAAAATATGCGTGGTAGCCACCAGCAGCTTCGGCCATCTTGCCGAGCACATAGAACTTGTTACGGCGAGTACAGCTATCAACCTCCTGAACGGCCACAACATCAGGCTGTGCCTTACGAACAAGCTCACCGTTACGGGTGATATCCTTGATACCGTCCAGGCCTCCTCCATTCTTCACATTGTACGACATCACTCGTACCTTCTGCGCCTCTGCAGTGGTAACACCCATCAGCACCACTGCCAAAATCAAAAGAATCTTTTTCATAGTTTTTTAGGTTATTTTATCTCTTGTTTTTCATCTTTTTTGCTTTGCTAACCTTGACATCCACATAGAGTGGCAGGTGATCCGAAGCGAAACATCCGTAGATTACCTCCTCGCCGAGCACCTTGAACGATCCGTTTGTACCCAAGACATAGTCGATACATCCACGAGGGTCATACGACGGAGCGGTCTTTTTGTTCTCATTGCTCAGCACTGTGGCAAACTCCTTGAAAGCATTCATCACAGGAGTGCCTGGTCGAGCATTCATATCGCCGGCAATAAATACAGGCTTCTTAAGGTCTGACACAGCCTCCCTGATGACATCTACCTGCACGCATCGACCATTCTTGATATACTGGCCCGAGAGGTGTGTGCATACCAAGTAATACTTCTTAAACTCTACAACCAACACTCCTCTATCCTCCCTACGGTGAGGCATAGGATAGAACTTAGTCGACAAAGCGGGCTGCTTCGACAGAACACCGATGCCGTACTTGCCGCCCCTGTACTTAATTGTAGGGCCATAGTAGGCGTGATAACCCGTCTGCTCGGCCATTCTTCCAAGCACATAGTAGTTGTTGCGACGATTTACACTATCTACCTCTTGAATGGCTACAATATCAGGATTAACCTTGCGAATAACATCCGAACAGCGGTCAATGGATGTTATACCATCCACGCCCATACCGTTCTTCACATTGTACGACATCACTCGTACCTTCTGCGCCGAGGCAGAGCCCAAAGCCACCGCCACAAACGCAAACATTAAGAGAATCTTCTTCACTTTTGTATCCTTTATGAGTTTGCCTTATCGTATCCGTCACGCTTTGCGCCCCAAATAGCCATAAATATCAAAATGCCGATTATAGCCATGGCGATAACGCTTACGAATACATAGTTCCATCCGTAGTTATCGGCCAACCAACCAATACCTACACCCGAAACGGCGGTCGAGAGGTAGCCAAAGATACCTACCAAGCCATTCGCTGTTCCTGCAGCCTTCTTTGTTGCCTGATTTGACACGGCGATACCAACCAGCGCCTGTGGGCCATAGATAAAGAATCCGGCCATCGCCAATACTGCAATCAAAGCCCAACCTGGAACCATTCCCGGATGGAGGTAGAACATATAGAATGCACCCATTGCAGCACCCGCTCCGACCATACACCACATACAGGTGCGGTGAGCACGACCTGCAAAGAATTTATCGGTAGCCCAACCTGCAACAAGTGTTCCTACAATCGCCATAATCTCGAATGCACCAACTGCGGCAGCAGCCTGCTCGAAGGTCATATTGCAAGCCTCGGTCAAGAACTTAGGACCCCAATCGAGCACCGAGAAACGAACTACATAGACAAAGAAGTTAGCGATGGACAACGCCCAAACGATAGGGTTCTTGTAGACCATCTTCTGCACATAGGCACGACGAGCCGCAGGGGTATCCTCCGCATCCAACGATGTCTTCGAGCTCTCCAACTCAGGCAATCCTACCGACTTTGGAGTATCACGCAAGAATACGAACAAGCCTAAAGCGCCAACCAATGCAATCAAGCCAGGAATCCAGAAGGCCCACTGCCAAGCACCTGTGTGCTCGGTACGAGTAACAATAGCTCGTGTGGCCTTAGCCTGAGCCTTGTCGATGTTGCACAAATTGGCAATCTCCGAAGTACCAATCTCTGCACCGCTCTCGACCGCCTTATCCACAGCCGCCTTCACCGCCAGGAAGTTCTCTCTCGAGAATGTGTAGGTAAAGACAGAGTCCTTTTTACCCTCTTTCATCGAGCAAATTACATCTATGATGTAACCGCCCTCCTCCAAAGCCTTAGGCTCGCAAACCTTCACAACCTTACCAATCGCCTCGTTCGACTTCTTTACATCGTCCTTGAAGAGGGTTGTAACATAGTTGCTTGTGATCTTATCCACATCCTGCTGCGAGTGGCTGAGGTCGGTACCCATATTGGCCATAATAAATCCGCAGAGGATAGCCAAGATGCTCGCACCAATAGAGTGCGAAGTGTTCCAAATCGACTGCTTTGTGGCCAACTCCTGTGGCGGAATCCAGTGCGAGAGCAATCGTGCGCAAGGAGGGAAGCCGCTACCCTGGAAGATGTTGTTCATCACCAACAAAATGGCAAAAACAACGATCAAGGTGTGCGGAGCATCGCCAATCTCGATGCCGAGAAGCTGCGGAATAAATCCGAATGCAAGGCTCGCCAAAGCACAAAGCGCAAGACCAATCGACATATGATAGCGAGCGTTCATGCGATCGGCCAAGATACCATTGAAGTAGCGAGAGAAGCCATAAACAAGGCCAACAATGGTCATTACGATACCGAACGATGTGTTCGATATTCCATACTCTGCCGACAAGCCCGGCATCGCAAACGAAAAGTTCTTGCGAACAAAGTAGAAGAAGGCATAGCCTATCATCGTAACGATGATTGTTCGCCACTGCCAAATTTTAAATCTCTTCTGAGTCTGTGTATCCATAGTTTAGGTTAATTTTATCGATTATTTCAATCCGTGAGCCTCCTTTACAAGTTCGCCGAGGACCTCTATGCTGTCGCACACCAAGTGTGGCTGCTTTGGAGCTGCGTCGCACACCTCGAGGGTTGTTTCGCCCGAGAGCACCAACACGCCGAAGGCACCTGCATTGTGTGCCATCTCGATGTCGGTGTAGATGCGGTCGCCCACCATTGCCACCTCATCGGCCTCGTAGCCGAAACGGCCAAGAATTCCCGAGAGCATATTTGGGTCGGGCTTGCCGAGGGTGATGTCGGGACGACGACCTGTGGCATGAGCCAAACACTCGCAAATCGAACCGCAGTCCACCAAAACGACCTTCTGGTCGGTAGGGCAAACACGGTCGGGATTTGTGGCAATATATGGCACATTCTGCGAAATCCACCAAGCTGCACGGCAAAGACGGTCGTACTGCAAGGTCTTGTCGAATGCAACAACCACCACATCGGGCTTCGTTTCGACCGCAGAGTCGGCTGATGATGTGCCCGATGTGGTGGTTGTTGCATTCGACAAGACCTTGCAGTACGACCGTCTTTGCCGTGCAGCTTGGTGGATTTCGCAGAATGTGCCATATATTGCCACAAATCCCGACCGTGTTTGCCCTACCGACC
>JAGBRY010000097.1 GCA_017632115.1 Alistipes sp.
CTTCCTGAGCGTTTCGACTTGACCTACAAGGGTGCTGACGATAAACTCCACCGCCCAATTATGATCCACCGTGCGCCATTTGGCTCGATGGAGCGCTTTGTGGCAGTATTGTTGGAGCACACCGCAGGTAAGTTCCCATTGTGGCTCGCACCTGATCAGGCAGTTGTTCTCCCTATCTCGGAGAAGTACAACGAGTATGCAGAGGAGGTTGTTGCATACCTCAATCAGCACGATGTTCGTGCGCAGATCGACGACCGTAACGAGAAGATTGGCCGTAAGATCCGTGACAACGAGCTTAAGCGTCTCCCTTACCTCCTCATCGTAGGTGAGAAGGAGGCTGCCGAGCGTACCGTATCGGTTCGTGCACAGGGCGATGGCGACAAGGGCTCGATGTCTCTCGAGGAGTATGCACACTATATGAACGACCTTGTAGCGAAGGAGATTGAGGCAATTTAATTGCTAAAATAAAAAAAATAAAAATAAGAAAAATTTAAAAAAAGCTAATGGCCAAGGGCTAATAGCTAACAGCTAAACAGACTGGCAGGATTTAAACCATTTACGCCACGCCCGGCAGCACCACGCCCGGCAAATAATGCTCCTCGTGGACGCCGTCCCGAGAAGGAGAACCCACATCGTATCAACGATGAAATTACAGCTGACAGTGTTCGTATCGTAGGCGACAATGTCGAGCCAAACCTCGTATTGCCGCTCTCGAAGGCTCTTCAGATGGCCGATGAGATGGAGCTCGATCTCGTAGAGATCTCTCCTAATGCGCAGCCTCCGGTATGTCGTATTGTCGACTATCAGAAGTTCCTCTATCAGCAGAAGAAAAAGCAGAAGGAGATTAAGGCAAAACAGACTAAAATCGTAATCAAGGAGATTCGATTTGGTCCGCAGACAGATGATCACGACTTCAACTTCAAGCTTCGTCACGCCGAGAATTTCATCAAGGAGGGTGCAAAAGTTAAGGCTTATGTCTTCTTCCGTGGTCGCTCTATCGTCTTCAAGGAGCAGGGTGAGATTCTTCTCCTTCGCTTCGCTCAGGCACTCGAGGAGATTGCTAAGGTTGAGGTTATGCCACAGTTGGAGGGTAAGAAGATGAATATGATTCTGGCTCCAAAACCAAAGAAAAATTAGAATTTCTTGTGATAAGCCGCAATCTGCGGCACATCGCTAAAAGTAAGAGTCCTCAGGCTGTACGATTTAGTACTATCCCGAGGACTCTTCTTTTGCGATGCACCACATCTCACGACTTCTGACAAGAAATTGTGAGATGTGAGTAGTTCTTAATCTCTAATCTCTCTAAATTCTCTAAGGCCCCTAATAATACAACTCTCCTTGCCAAGCATTGCGCTCGTTGAGGCGTTTTTCGAGCATATTCCAGAGCGTCTCGTTGCGGACAAGACCCCAATTGCGGCCGTGATGGTAGCGTGGTGGAGCCTCCGAGGCAAATCGCTCAACTACGATATCGGGTCGCAGACGACGCAAAATCTCCACGAAAAGGTCTAAATACTCCTCCAACTCCCAGAAACGGAAGCGCTCGGGATGTTCGTCGTATTCTCGCTCCATAGCGGTACCTTTGAATACCTGTAGTTGGTGAAATTTTATCGTTGTAAGTGGCAGAGCGTTAATGCGTTGCACTTGCTCCAATATCATCTCGTCGCTCTCGCCCGGAAGGCCCAGAACAAAGTGTGCTCCAACCGCCAATCCTCGCACGGCTGTCATCCTCACGGCACGCTCGGCACAAGCAAAATCGTGACCACGATTTATCGCTTTTAGGGTCGAATCGTAGCTCGACTCTATACCATATTCTATGGTGATGTAATACTCCTTCGCAAGTTCGGCAAAGTAGTCCAAAATCTCCTCCGAAACGCAGTCGGGACGAGTACCAATTACTGCCCCTATAACCTCGGGGTGGGAGAGTGCTTCGTCGTAGCGTGAACGCAGAATTTCGAGTGGTGCGTATGTGTTTGAAAATGACTGAAAATAAGCAAGATAGCGTGACGCAGTGCGATAGCGGCGGCGGTGAAATTCGATGCCCTCTTCTATCTGTTGGGTGATGCTTTTCGAGGGCTGACAATAGGAGGGCGTGAAGGCCTCGTTGTTACAAAAAGTGCAACCTCCAAAACCCACTTTTCCGTCACGATTTGGACAGGTAAAACCCGCATTTATCGCAACCTTCTGAACACGCTCGCCAAAGTGTCGGCGAAAGTATGCCGAATAACTGTTGTAGCGCCTGTCGTCTCCCCAAGAATAAGCCATCTTCGAAATTTTCTGCAAAAATAGTATTTTTATACTATTTTGTTCGGTTTTTGCGTGGAAAATGTTTATATTTGCGAAACAATCAAAATCGAACTACTATGGAGAAGTGTTTGGAATTGAAGTATATCAAGGCGGAGCATATCGAAGATTTGCCTGCTGCAGACCGTGAACTTATAGCCGAGGCGCAGAAGGCTACCGAGTTGGCCTATGCCAAGTATTCGGGCTTTAAGGTGGGCGCAGCGGTGCGCTTGAAGAGCGGAAAGGTTATGCGTGCAGCAAACTCCGAGAGCGAAGTCTATCCTTCGGGCTTGTGCGCCGAGCGCTCGTTACTCTACTATGTCGAGGCTAACCATGCCGATGATCCTGTCGAGGCGTTGGCTATAGCATCGAACCCATCGGAGCGAGAGTGCTATCCTTGTGGCGGCTGCCGTCAGGTAATTCTCGATGTGGAGCGTCGTCAAGGCACACCAATTCGAGTAATTATGAGTGGCAATGGCTCGGCCTCGATTGTCGAAAGCGCACAGTTGCTCCTTCCGTTTACTTTCCAACTTTAACAAAACCCCGAAACCGAAAATTCTGAAATGTTTAACCCAAACGATATTTTGTACGAAGATAATCACCTGCTCGTAGTGAATAAGCGAGTGGGCGATTTGGTGCAACCCGATAAGACGAGCGATGATGCGCTCGAAAACTATTTGAAGGCCTTTCTGAAGGTGCGTGACCACAAGCCGGGCGATGTGTTTCTCGGTGTGGTGCATCGCATCGACCGTCCTGTAAGCGGTGCCGTTCTCTTTGCCAAGACCTCGAAGGCGTTGGTGCGTCTGAACGAGATGATCCGCAAGGGCGAGATAAAGAAACACTATTGGGCAATCGTGGAGGCACGACCTGCAACGGAGCAGGGTAGCCTCCGTCACTATATTTTGCGAGATGGCAAAACCAATCGCTCGCATGCCTATAACTCTCCGCATAAGGATGCCAAGGAGGCTCGTCTGAACTATGAGATGATTGGTTGTAGCGACCGCTACACTTTGCTCGATATTGAATTGCTTACGGGTCGTCACCATCAAATCCGTTGCCAACTCTCAAAAATTGGTTGTCCTATCAAGGGCGACTTGAAGTATGGCGCCAAGCGCTCCAATCCGAATGGCGGCATCTCGCTCCACTCTCGTTCGCTGGTCTTTACTCATCCTGTGCGTAAGGAGTTGGTTGAGATTATAGCTCCTGTTCCAACCGACGATAATCTTTGGAAGTTCTTTGCCGATAACAACAATACCTTGTAAGCTATGCGAGTCGTAATTCAAAGAGTCCAGCGTTGCAGCGTTGAGGTCGAGGGCAAGATAATCGGCGAAATCGGCAAGGGCTTAGCTATATTGCTTGGCATAGAGGATGCCGATACGCAGGAGGATATAGATTGGCTTTGTGGTAAGATCTCACGCTTGCGCATCTTCGATGATGAGAATGGAGTGATGAATCTCGATATTCAGCAGGCGGGTGGCCGTGCAATCGTGATAAGCCAATTTACACTCTTTGCTTCGACCAAGAAGGGCAATCGCCCATCCTATATTCGTTCGGCAGGAGAGCCTGTTGCACGCCCTATGTACGAGAGATTTCTCACAACCCTATCGACCGTGCTTGGCTCGGAGGTGGAGCATGGTGAATTCGGTGCCGATATGAAGGTGTCGCTCGTGAATGATGGCCCTGTAACAATTTGTATAGACTCGAAAAACAAAGAATAGATATGAAACACAGACTATTAACCCTCGTACTTGTGTTTGCAACGCTTCTCTCGATGTCGAGAGCCTATGGCTGGAATAGCGCAGGCCACTGCACTATTGCCCATATTGCAGACCAAAATCTCACTCCAAAGGCCCGCAAAATGTGCGGTAAGTACCTAGGACACTCGTTGGCCTATTATGCCTCGTGGCTCGACCAGTGGCGTTACTC
>JAGBRY010000098.1 GCA_017632115.1 Alistipes sp.
AACGCTGGTATGTCGATTGACGCATTCGCTCCACGCTTGTCGTTCTTCTGGGCTATCGGTATGAACCACTTTATGGAGATCGCGAAGATGCGTGCAGCTCGTATGTTGTGGGCGAAGATTGTTAAGCAGTTCGAGCCTAAGAACCCTAAGTCGCTCGCATTGCGTACTCACTCGCAGACTTCGGGATGGTCGCTCACCGAGCAGGACCCATTCAACAATGTTGGTCGTACAGCAATCGAGGCTATGGGTGCAGCACTTGGTCACACTCAGTCGCTCCACACCAATGCGCTTGACGAGGCTATCGCCCTCCCAACCGACTTCTCGGCTCGTATTGCTCGTAACACCCAGATTTACATCCAGGAGGAGACCAATGTATGCCGCACCGTTGACCCATGGGCAGGTTCGTACTATGTTGAGAGCCTCACCAACGAGATCGCTCACAAGGCTTGGGCTTTGATCGAGGAGGTTGAGTCACTCGGTGGTATGGCTAAGGCTATCGAGACAGGTGTGCCTAAGATGCGTATCGAGGAGGCAGCTGCTCGTACCCAGGCTCGTATCGACTCGGGTGAGCAGAAGATTATCGGTTTGAACGAGTACCGCCTTGCTAAGGAGGCTCCAATCGATATCCTCGCAGTAGACAACACTGCAGTTCGTGAGAGCCAGATTAAGCGTCTCAACGAGTTGAAGGCTAACCGTGACCAGGCAGCAGTAGATAAGGCTTTGGCAGCAATTACCGAGTGCGTTAAGACAGGTGAGGGTAATCTCCTTGAGCTCGCAGTTGAGGCTGCTAAGGTTCGTGCTACCCTCGGTGAGATCTCGTACGCTTGCGAGGTTGAGGTAGGTCGCTACTCGGCAGTTATTCGTTCAATTTCGGGAGTTTATAGTTCGGCTATGAAGAAGGATGATAATTTTGAGAAGGCTAAGCAGATGTGCGCCGACTTCGCTAAGAAGGAGGGTCGTCAGCCTCGTATTATGATTGCTAAGCTTGGTCAGGACGGTCACGACCGTGGTGCTAAGGTTGTAGCAACAGGTTATGCAGATATCGGCTTCGATGTGGATATGGGTCCTTTGTTCCAGACTCCAGCCGAGGCTGCTAAGCAGGCAGTAGAGAACGATGTCCATGTTGTTGGTGTATCGTCACTCGCAGCAGGTCACCTCACTCTCGTTCCTCAGATTATCGAGGAGCTCGCTAAGCTTGGTCGTGAGGATATCATCGTAGTAGTGGGTGGTGTAATTCCTGCACAGGATTACGATCAGCTCTACAAGGATGGTGCAGCAGCTATCTTCGGTCCTGGTACCAAGATTCCTGATGCAGCGATTAAGTTGCTCGAGATTTTGGCAGAGTAATTTTTCGTGATAAGCCGCAATCTGCGGCACATTCCTAAAAGCAAACACCTTCGGGCTGTACTACTTGTACTATCCCGAGGGTGTTTCTTTTGTAATGCACCACAGCTTACTCCTTCTGACGAAAAATAGGGTTGAGAGTGGTGAATGATTTTTTTTTTAAAATTAAAAGAAAAAGACGAGATAAACTCTCGTCTTTTAGTTGTCAATTATCAACTATTCAGGCTGATACCCCGTATCTTCGAATAGTGGGGTACTGTTGGCTGCGGCTACTGCGAGTTGATCGCAACGGTTATTTTCGACCGTGTCGGCGTGTCCCTTAACCCATACAAAGCGTACACGGTGCTTGCGGTAGATGCGCAAGAAGCGAATCCAAAGGTCGGGGTTCTTCTTGCCCGAAAAGCGCTTCTTCTCCCAGCCGAATACCCATCCCTGCGACACAGCGTCGACCACATATTTCGAGTCGGAGTAGATGGTTACCTCCGAACCCTCTATCTTCAACGCCTCGAGCGCCACACATACGGCCATCAACTCCATGCGGTTGTTGGTGGTAAGGCGGAAACCCTGCGAGAGCTCCTTGCGATGAGGACCGCTCATAAGCACCACGCCATAGCCTCCCGGCCCGGGATTACCGAGCGCAGAACCGTCGGTATATATGGTTATTACGGGCGCCATAGTCTATCCGAGTACAATTTTTTGGAGTTCCGAGAAGTTGTCAATAATATAGCGTGCACCTCGCTCACGCAACATTTCGGGTGAGTGGCTGCCAAACGATACTCCGCAGAGGTGGCAACCGGCTCCACGACCCATATCCATATCGAGCGTAGCATCGCCTACAACCAACGCCTCCTCGGGCTTGATGTTGTAGCGGCGCAAAGCCTCAATTGCAATATCGGGTGCAGGCTTTACATTCTCAACATCCTCTACCGATACGATATCGTCGATATATTGTGCAATGTTGAGGTTTGTGGTCAAGCGGCGAAGTACGGGCTTTACATTGTTCGAAGTGATGACAACTTTAACACCCTCCTTCTTCAAGCGGTCGAGTGTTTCGATAACGCCGTCGAACAACTCTACTAACTTCTCGCTCTCCTCCTTATATATATTATTGTACTCTACAATCATCTGCTCGATGGTTGCATCGTCGATTGTGTCATCGCCCGAAAAACAACGAAAAGCAAATGGTAGTGCGAGTGCAAAATTCTTATAAACTATCTCTTTGTCGACCTTGTAGCCGTGGTTGCCAAGCATCTTTTGTGCTGCGTGATATATGGCAGGCACGGTACAGGCTGTTGTGCCGTCGAAATCGAGCATTACAACTTTGTAATTCATTCTATATTACTGTGTTATATTTACTAACTTTTCACGATAAGCATCGAGAATTCGGGACTTGGAGATAAATCCACGATAGTGGTTATCCTTATCCACCACAGGCAACATCCAAGTGCGATTGGCCTCGAAACGAGGCAATACCTCCTGCATCATCTCGTGTTCGAGAATTTTATCGGGTGGTTGGATCATGTAGCGTGTAATCGAGTTACCTCGCTTCGAAGGTTTAAACATGTCCTCACGCAAATCGTCGAGTTGTACGATGCCCAAGAAGTGTCCGAAATTGTCGATAACGGGGAATATATTACGACGAGATGTGGAGATAATGTCCAATACATCGCCCAAGGTGAAGTGCTCCTTGATGCGCACAAAGTCGGTCTCTGTCAACTCATCGACATCGAGGAATACCAATACCGACTGGTCCTTGTCGTGGGTAAGCAACTGGCCTCGCTGACGCAACTGCTTTGTGTAGATAGAGTCGGGATCGAGGTAGCGACCTACGGCAAAGGCTATACAAGCCACAATCATCAACGGTAGGAATAGACCGTATCCGTTCGACAGCTCAGCGATAAGGAAGATGGCGGTCAAAGGCGCCTTCATTACACCGGCCATCACACCGGCCATACCCACAAGCGTAAATGCAGCAATCGAAACATCGGCACCGAGCATATTGCATATAATGGCCGAAGCTGCTCCGGTAAATGCTCCGACAAAGAGCGAAGGGGCAAATGTACCTCCCACACCACCTGCGGCATTGGTTGTGGCCATTGCGATAACCTTGAAGAAGATAATCGCCACGATATAGATTAGTACCACCCACTCAATCTCTCGGAAGTTGTAGAATAGCGAATTCTCGAAAATGGTATACTTATCGCCCCTCATCAGCGATGTGAAGGCCTCGTAACCCTCGCCATAGAGTGGTGGGAATACGAAGATCAGAATACCGAGAATTACACCTGCAATAGCCCAACGGGTATATTGGTTCTTGATTGAATGTACCAACTTGCCGACTCTCGCATTTGTCGTTGTGAAGTAGTAGGAGATACCACCACAGATGGCTCCGAGCAGTATAAAGAGCGGAATGTGCTTAATCTGGAAGCTATCGGCTGCGGTGAGCGACACCGAGATTATCGGGTCGAAACCTCGCAAAACCAACGCTATTGTAGTGGCCGTAACCGACGATACGAGCAACGGAATAACCGATGTTGAGGTGATGTCGAGCATCAAAATCTCCAACACGAAGACCACACCCGTGATTGGAGCCTTGAAGATAGCGGCAACCGCTGCACCTGCGCCACAGCACAAGAGGAGCGTGATGTTTTTGTAGTTGAGTTTTGCCAACTTACCGACATTCGAACCGAGAGCTGCGCCTGTCAGTACGATTGGTGCCTCGGGACCTACCGAACCTCCGAAGCCGATGGTTACAGCACCGCCCACCATCGAGGTCCAACAGTTGTGGCCCGCAATGTTTGATCCTCGGCGTGACATTGCGTAGAGTACTCGTGTAACGCCCTCCGAGATATTATCCCTGACGATATAGCGCACGAAGAGTGTCGCTAAAATGATACCGATAACGGGATATAGGAGGTAGAGGAAGTGGTAAGTATCGACATCGAACCAATTGACCAAGCCACTCTTGATGAGGTGCAACAACATCTCGAAGAGATATGTTGCCACACCCGCCAAAGCACCCACTACCACAGCGAGTATGAGCAACATCTGTCGCTCGGTTAGTCGCTTTGTGATATTCAGGAACCAATGGTAAATCTTCTCCCTATTGGCCGGCTTTATGTAGTTGGAACGCTCAATCATAATTTATTGAGAATTGAGGATTGAGGATTGAGAATTATTCTCCAATCACAATTCTATTCCTCTTGTGTATTTTTACTCGTTATTACTATTTTTGCTAAAATGTTTGTAACACTCTGATTTTCGGCAAATATGCTACTAAATTCGGAGTCCGTAATATACTTGGTGCGATTCAATAAGCGTAACCAATATTCTGTTTCGTAAGACTCTTTGAGTGCAATATTCATTTTGGAGATAAAATCTTTTCGAGATTGAGCGTGCATAGCCTCTTTGATATTTGCTCCGATGCTTGTACCACATCGTAACACCTGTTTCGACATAACATTCTCACGATGCTCGTCTTGCAAATGCTTATATAGATTGACTATGCGAACTGCGAAATCAAAACTCTTATCTTCAATTAAATTGTCGCTTTTCATAGTATTCCTACTTTTTTAGCCATTTGACTATCTTCTTGATGATCCACATTGGTAATGCAATCATCAGTATAATCATAATCCAAAAAGAAATGTTTTCCATAAAGTATGAATTTTCTGATTAATAGCGAAATTGAAAAAAAAGTAATTCTCAATTCTCAATTCTCAATTCTCAATTTGCCGATGTTTCTCGGTAACGAGCAGCCTGTTCGGATATGAGTTCCTTATCGGCAAAGTAGTTGATGCGCATCGCCTCACGCACATCGTTGAGGGTTGCAGCAGCGGTAGCACGAGCCTCGGCTGTGCCCTTCTCGAGAATGGCGTAAACCTCCTCAATCTTCTGCTCCCACTCCTTGCGACGAGCACGGATAGGCTCCAATAACTCCTCCAAAACGGCAATCAAGAGCTTCTTGCACTTAACATCGCCCAAGCCACCACGACGATAGTGATCCTTCATCTCGTCGAGGTTCTTGTAGTCAGGCTGATACTTCTCGAAGTGCTCGTCACGGCAGAATGCGTCGAGGTAGGTGAATACGCAGTTACCCTCGACTTTACCCGGATCCTCGATACGGAGGTGGTCAGGGTCGGTGTACATCGACATAACCTTCTGCTTAACCTCCTTCGGGGTATCCGAGAGGTAGATGCAGTTGCCGAGCGACTTGGACATCTTTGCCTTACCGTCAGTACCCGGCAAACGCATACAAGCCGAGTTGGTAGGGAGCAAAATCGAAGGCTCCACCAAAGTCTCGCCATATGTAGAGTTGAACTTATGCACAATCTCACGAGCCTGCTCAATCATTGGCTCCTGGTCGGCACCTGCAGGTACGGTAGTAGCCTTGAAAGCGGTGATATCC
>JAGBRY010000099.1 GCA_017632115.1 Alistipes sp.
CAAGCATCTGCTTGATGCGAGCGTGAGCGATATCGCGAGCTACAACAAGGGTACCCTTAAGGTTAAGACGAGTCTTGATAGGATACTTAGAGAGGGTCTCACGAACCTTATCCATACCCTCGTCGAGGTCGATATCTACGGCAGGAGTCATTGCAGGTGCCTCGGCAGGAAGGAAGCGTGCAGGATTCTTCTCCAACTGCTCTACGAAGATACCCTCAGGGGTAATCTTACCCTTGATATTGCGGTCTGCCGAGCAACTTACGCCAATAGCAACAGGGCAAGAAGCAGCGTGACGAGGTGCACGAATTACACGAACATCGTGTACGAGGTACTTACCGCCGAACTGTGCACCGATACCCATCTCCTGACAGATTTTGAGGATCTTCTCCTCCCACTCCAAATCACGGAAGCAGCGACCACCCTCGTTACCCGATGTTGGGAGCTCGTCGAGATAGCCTGCCGAAGCCTTCTTTACGGTTGCAAGACACATCTCTGCCGAAGTACCACCGATGCAGACTGCGAGGTGATATGGAGGACATGCCGAAGTACCGAGATCCTTGATGTGCTCCTTGAAGAACTTAACGAGCGACTCCTCGTTCAACAACGCCTTGGTCTGCTGATAGAGGAATGTCTTATTTGCCGAGCCACCGCCCTTGGTGAGGAAGAGGAAATCATACTCCATTCCCGGGTGACCACCATAGATATCGATCTGAGCAGGGAGATTGGTACCGCTATTGTGCTCGTCGGTCATAGTGATAGGCACAACTTGCGAGTAGCGGAGATTGCGCTCCTTGTATGTCTCGTATACACCACGAGAGATGTACTCTGCATCCTCTGCGCCTGTCCAAACATCCTCACCCTTGTGAGCAACGCAGATTGCAGTACCTGTATCCTGGCAAGTTGGCAACTCACCCTCGGCTGCTACGCACGAGTTCATCAACATGGTATATGCTACGAACTTGTCGTTGTCGGTAGCCTCTGCATCCTCCAAGATGTTACGCAACTTCTGCAAGTGTGCCGAACGGAGATAGAACGATACATCGTTGTAAGCCTCCTTTGCGAGAAGCTCGATACCCTTTGGGTCAACCTTCAAAATTTTGCGACCGTCGCACTCTACGACCTTCACATAATCCTTCGTCACAAGACGATACTCAGTGTTGTCACGCTCAATTGGGAGCGGCTCCTGATAGATAAATTCTGACATAATTTTTGGTTTTATATTGTTTGTTAATTTTCTTCTACGGTCTCTTATTTCATTACCCTTTCAAGCAAAGATTTTTTGGCTGTGCCGACAACAAAGTCTTTGAGGTAGAACGGCTCGAAATAGGCCACATCCTCAGTTTTACCCTCAGCAAAGGCCTTCTCAGCAAGGCGTGCCATACCTCGTGCCGACGGAACAACCTCGATAAGGGTTGCGCCCTCGAGCACCTCGGCACACTTCTTTGCGCCACTGCCAAAAATAACGAACGGCCCGCCGTTGCGCTCCGCAGAGAAGCTCTCCTCGTCGATAATCTTCGCCTCGACATCGCTCTGTGCCTCGCCCTCGGCATTGAAAAGTTGGGTATATACCTCCATACGGCGAGCGTCAATCATAGGGCAGAGTGTTGCATTGTTCCAATTCTCGACATCGACAATTCCCGCCTCGAAGTCCTCACGAGCCACCTCGACCAACGAGTCGAGTGAACCCACCGCCACCAATGGGATATTCTGTCCGTAGCACAAGCCCTTGGCAAACGACACGCCGATACGCAGACCGGTATATGAACCCGGACCCTTCGATACCGCAACGGCATCGAGATCGTCGGCTGCAACGCCGCACTCCTTGAGAAGTTCGTCCACAAAGACCGCAATCTTCTTGGCGTGGTTGCGCTCCTCGTCGTTCTCTCGCAGCGCCATAAGTTCGCCGTCACGCACCAGCGCAACCGAACAAATATCTGTTCCTGTCTCTATTGCTAAAATTAGTGCCATCTCTTCATTGCTTTATCAATTTCACGCTTTGCGTCATTCTCTTTCAGATACTCACGCTTGTCGTAGGCTTTACGACCACGGGCAAGACCGATTGCCACCTTTGCAAGGCCTTTTTCGTTGAGGAATAGACGAAGACCTACAACCGTCAGACCCTTATCCTGTAAGGAGCGAGAGAGTTTGTTCAACTCCTTGCGATTGAGCAGGAGCTTACGATCTCGCTTGGGGATATGGTTGTTGCAGGTACCCCACGCATACTCGGAGATATTCACTCCTCGGATCCACAACTCGTTCTTCTCGAAGTAGCAGTAGCAATCGACCATCGACGCCTTGCCAAGACGAATAGACTTTATCTCGGTGCCAACCAAAACGATGCCTGCGATATACTCTTCGAGTATCTCGTAGTCGAATGTCGCACGCTTGTTGCGGATATTTATCTTCTTAAAATCTGCCATATCTACACAATATCGCACAAAGATAGCAAAAAATTGAGAATTGAGAATTGAGAATTGAGAATTTTGTCAAAACTTTTAATTAGAAATTAAAAAATAGCAACAGGATGTTCAAAATCGGAGGTGATGAGATTATTTTTGTGCGAAGCGAAGTAGCGAAAGCGGAGCATACTTGGGCGTATGTGAGCATTTCGATATCCGAAGATTCGTGCAAAAAGAACTCATCAGAACGATTTTCGTAAAAAAATGGAGCAACTAATGGCAAGAAAAAAGGAGGGCAACCGGAGTGTGCAAACAGAAAATAAACAGAAAGATGTGTAAAACATATCAAAGATAAAAGAATAGTTACCTTTATTAACCGGTCGCCCTCTGCAACCAAATGTGGCAAAGTTCGTGCCGAACGAGCTATGCG
>JAGBRY010000100.1 GCA_017632115.1 Alistipes sp.
CGACGAGAGGTTGCACTCCTTGACCAACTCGGTCGAGTGGTCGATACCCTCTGCCAACTCGTCGCCCTCACGCTTAATCGAAATCATCATCTGGCGCAAGCCCTGACCGTTAGGTTGCAAATCGACAGCCGTAACTGTACCCGAAATCGGAGCGTGGATATTTGCCGACATAAAGCCCGTAGCCTCGGCAATTTTCTGTCCAACCTTCACGACATCGCCCTTGGCGACAACCGCCGTAGCCGGTGCTCCGATATGTTGTGCAAGCGGAATCATCACGACATCGGGAAGATCCATCACTTCGATCGCCTTTGCCTTGCTCCACTGCTTATTGTCTGACGGATGAACTCCGCCAATCGGAAAAGTTTTCATTATGCTTTGTAATTTTAGTTCTCTTTGGTTTCAGGTTTCTCTTTCGGAGGGAGAGGTGCAAGGCCAATCATCTTGATTGCTCCGGTTGGACACTCTGCTACACACTTGCGACACAAGCGGCACTTTGTAGAGTCGATAAATGCGAGGTTATTCTCGATGGTGATAGCACCGAACTCGCAAACCTTCAAGCACTTACCACAACCGATACAACCAGCCTTACAAGCCTTCATTGTAGCCGGGCCCTTATCCTTCGATACGCACGACACATAGATTGCACGATTCTTTGGCCACTTCTTACGCAACTCGATAACGCCCTTCGGGCAAGCCGAAACGCAAGCTCCGCAAGCGGTACACTTGTCGGCATCAACCTCAGCCAAACCCGTTTCGGGGTTGATGTGAATTGCATCGAATGCGCACGACACAACGCAGTCGCCATAGCCCAAACATCCGTAGGCGCAATTTGTTTCGCCCACATAGAGCGACGAGGCGATAGCGCACGACTTTGTACCTGCATAGGTCGAGGTGCGAGGTCGCTTCTCGCAAGTACCACCGCAACGAACGGTTGCCACCTGCGGTTCCTTCACCGGTGCAGCCTTACCGAGATAGTCGGCAACAGCCTTCATACAGTCGGCACCACCAACCGAGCAGTAGAGCGACGAGATATCGTCCTGCTCGACCAATGCACAAGCCAAACCACGACAGCCCGGAAAACCGCAACCACCGCAATTAGCTCCGGGGAGCATCTTCTCGACATCGTCGATACGAGGATCCTCCTCCACCTTGAACTTCTGCGCCACGAAGTAGAGGATCAAAGCCGCTACCACGCCCACAGCGCAAAGTGTCACAATTGTAAAAATCAGAGTATTCATCTCTTTTTAGGTTAATTTTTTATATTTTGTTAATAGTAAATACAACTTTTCGTGAGATGCGCTTACGCAAAAAGGCGAGCAGCAGAAAATAGAGTGCCGTTACACCCAGCGAGGTCAGAGCTGCAACACCCTCCGAGCACCCCAACGACACGGCAACGGCCAATGCCCCTACGAGTAGGACCAACGGCGCAACATAGCACAGCACGACCGCCATAATGCCCAGACTCTGCTTGGCCGAGATATTCACCACCTCACCAATCGAGTAGGCCGAGGCCTCATCGGTATAGATCATAACCTCTCGCACCTCGCTCGAGCCCATAGCACACGCCTTGCGTGAGGCACACGAACCACAAGCCTCCATCACCTCGATATCGACACGCACAAAGTTGCGCCCTACAAGCGCAACCCTGCCTTTGTGTTCTATTTGATTTGGTTGTTTCACAAGAAGTGCAAACTAATCGCCATATTTGTTAATCAACGGCATAAGTCTTTCGTGACCGAATGCACAAGCCGACAATCGCAACACCGGTGGGAACTGGTAACGCTTCTTCTCGTTCTGCATAACCATCGAGTGAATCTTCTCGACAACCTCCGAGTCGAATCCTGCGTTGATAATCTCCTCACGATGCTGTACCTGCTCAATCATTCGCATCAGAATAGCATCGACAACCTCATACTTAGGCAGGTCATCGCTATCCTTCTGTCCCGGGCGCAACTCCGACGACGGCTCCTTCTCGAGGATACTCTCCGGAATGATATTGCCCTTGAGTTTGTTGATATAGCGAGCCACATCGAACATTTCGGTCTTGTAGAGGTCGCCCGTAACGCTGAATGCACCTGCTGTATCGCCATAGAGAGTACACATACCGAGCGCATTCTCACTCTTATTCGACGAGTTGAGCGCCACATAACCCTTCTTGTTCTGCACCGCCATCAACATAATGGTACGCAGACGAGCCTGGATATTCTCCTCGGTAGCGTCGAACTCGTGACCACCGATAGCAGGTTTCAATGTATTTACGATAGAGGTATAGGCCTCCGAGATTGGCAATACGCTATACTCCACACCAACGCTCTCGGCAAAGGCCTTTGCATCGGTTACGGAGTGGTCGGTCGAGAACTGCGACGGCATAAGCAACACCTTTACATTCTCCTTGCCGAGGGCCTCCACAGCAATGCAGGTAACTACTGCCGAGTCGATACCTCCCGACAAACCCACACACGCCTTCTTGTAGCCATTCTTCACAAAGTAGTCACGCAAGCCCAAAACTGCGGCGTTGTAGATATAGCCGGTACGCTCGTGACGCTCCAACTCCTTCGGCAACTCACAAGGTTTGTTCTCTGCCAAGGTGTCATATATTGCGAAATCCTCCTGGAACGACTTCATCAAGAGTGCAAGGTCGCCCTTGTCGTTGATTACACACGATGTTCCGTCGTAGACGATCTCGCCCGAACCGCCAACCTGGTTTACAAGGACAATGGTCTTCGACTCCACGAATGCAAGGTTGTGCATTGTTTCGTAGCGGTACGACATAAGGCCCTTACCATAGCGACGAGCGTTGATACTGAAGATGATATCGACATCGTTCTCCACCTCTTTGAGATGCGAGAAGTCGTCACCCACAACGATAGCGACCTTCTCGCCGGCGATGCGGACAACCTTCACGCCTTCGCCACTGCTCAAGAAGCCCATCTCTCGGCGTGCAGTGATATTTGCCTTAGTGATATAACGCTTTATGCGTCCATCCTCGATAACTACCGCTGCGCTCTGTGAGCCATTCTGCATAAGCACAGGTGCGCCCACAACAGCTGTGATGCCGTTGCAATAGGAAGCTATCTCATCGAGAGCCTCATCACAAAGTTCCAAGAATGTGGTTTTGCGGAGAAGATCAAAAGCCGGAGTTCCGCTCAATGCCTGCTCGGCAAAGAGTACAACATCAGCCCCTTCGGCCTTTGCTCGCTCTACCGCAATGATGATTTTTGCGGTATTGCCGGCGATATCTCCAATGGTGTAATTTAATTGTGCAAGAGCTATTTTCATTGCTAAAATCGGATTATTTTTCTTTACTTTGGCGCAAATATAGTTATAATTTTACAAATTATAAACTTTTCACGCCCTTTTTATCCGATTTGAGCGCCCTATTTTTAAAATTTTAGAGTCAACAAACGATAGCTCCAAGGCTCCATATCGCCCCAGGTGTGCTCGTAGAGGGTAGTCTGCTCACCCGTAACGACATCGATATAGTCGCCGGCATAGATGCCTGTATGGAAATCGGCAAACACTTTATAAGGCGAGAGGTTTGCGATATAGACCACTCTACCCTGCTGATTCTCACGCACAAAGGTGAGCAAGCAGTCTGGTGCATTGTTATTTATCTCGACGAATGAGCCACCCAAGTCGGCCGAACACAACGCCGAGAACGAATGTTTCATTTCACACAATCGACGATACTTTTCGGTTGCTCCGTTAGGCTCAAATTCAGGCATTGCATCCTTATCGAAAAAGGCAAACGAGTGGTCGTAGCCAATCTCCTGACCCGTATAGATGAGCGGCATAGACTTCGGCAGTACAAACGACAACGCCGTCATCGCCTCGAGCGCCTCACCAAAACGGCTCTGTTCACTGCCACTCCATGAATTTTCGTCGTGATTTGAGGTAAAGGTCATATGCATCGAGCTCTGAGGGTAGTCATTCAAGAGAGAATAGACCTTATTGCGCAACTCCCAAACTCGGAATTTGCCCTGCGCAACATCTACCATCGAGTGGTGCAACTCCCAGCCATAGCAGGCATCAAAAGCCTTATCAAAGAACTCTTGTCCCTCGGCCTCGGCAAGCATAAAAATGTCCTTTTTCACGCTTTGTAACTCTCGGCGAACCTTCTGCCAGAAGGCCAGCGGAACAAGCATAGCCATATCACAACGGAAGCCATCCACCTTATGCTTGGTAACCCAGAATTTCATAGCATCGATCTGGCCCTGCCACACCTCTCGCTCATCGTAGTTCAGCTTGGCCGTATCGCTCCAATCCCAAGGCACCTTTGCCACCCCTTGTTCATCTCGTTCGTACCAACTCATCGGCTTTGTTTTCAGCCACTTGGCATCACGGGCCGTATGGTTTGCCACCCAGTCAAGAATAACCTTCAGACCAAGGCTGTGGGCCTCCTTCACAAAGGCATCGAAGTCCGCCATTTTGCCAAATTCGGGATTGACCGCACAGTAGTCCGATATGGAGTAATAGGAGCCCAGCGAACCCTTGCGCTCGACCTTACCTATCGGATATATAGGCATCAGCCAAATGATATCTACACCGATATCTTTCAGATGTCGTAAATGGCGCATAGCAGCCGAAAGAGTTCCCTCCTCGGTAAGTTGTCGCACATTCATCTCGTAAATCACTCCGTCGTAGGTCCAAACTGCGTGTTGCATATCTATATCAAATGTTTCGTGGTCCAAATTTAAAAAATTCTATCGAAACAAACAAATTTAACCCTTTTTCGCCACAACAACTATTGTTATTTATAAAATAAGTATTATTTTTGCAGAATGTAAAAGTTATGCCTGATCGAAAACGATTTAGAAGTGACTTATGGCACGAAAACTAAAAAAACTAAACTATATGAAATTTACAG
Organism: Alistipes sp.; assembly: GCA_017632115.1. Lineage (GTDB taxonomy): Bacteria > Bacteroidota > Bacteroidia > Bacteroidales > Rikenellaceae > Alistipes. The sequence continues at coordinate 4,868 of JAGBRY010000100.1, forward strand.
TAAAAATTCTTTCGACGATCCTCTTGGCAGCACTGCTTGTTGGTTGCAACGCTACCAAGCGTATCGTCTACGACTTCAACAAGGAGGCATCCGTAAAGGCATTGCTTGCTGACGGTCAGATCCGCATCAAGCCTCTCGATCGCCTTATTGTTGTAGTATCGAGCCAGAATCCCGAGTTGGCAGCACCATTCAATGCTCCAACCTCTTACAACTCGTTATCGAACAACCCTCTCGGTTCGACATCAGTAAACGGCATGCAGTCGTTGCAGGTCCGCACTGTCGGAGAGGATGGAACAATGGAGTTCCCTATGATTGGAAAGATTCAGTGTCAGGGTAAGACCCGTGAAGAGCTTTCAAAGGATATCGCAAAGAAGATTATCGAGGGCAACTACATCAGCGACGCTATCGTAAACATTCAGTTTGCCGATATGAAGTTCTATGTTCTTGGCGAGGTTACCCGTCCGGGACAGTTCGACATCACCCGTGACAAGATCACCGTATTGGAGGCTTTGGCTATGGCGGGCGATATGACAATCTTCGGTAACCGTTCGAATGTTGCCGTTATCCGCCACAAGAGCGAGAAGGAGTATGAGGTTTACGAGTTGAACTTCCTCGAGGGCAGTCAGATGGAGTCACCTGCATTCTACTTGCAGCAGGGCGATGTTGTCTATGTTCAGCCAAACAAGTACAAGGCTGCAACTTCGGAGATCAACCAGAACAGAACCTTCTGGCTCTCGATTGTCAGCACCCTGATTACCGCAACTTCGTTGGTACTCACCATTATTAACTTCACAAAACCAACTGCAAACTAACAAAAGGCTATGGAAAATACACTACATAACAACACTCAGCGCACGCAGGACGAGTCACTCTTCCACCGCACGGTATCGTTCCGTGAACTCGTCTTCAAGTCGCTAAAGAATTGGTATTGGTACATCATATCCTCGGCCATCTTCGGATGTTTGGGTATTTTGTATCTGCTCTCGACTGCACCTACATACCACCGTGAGGCTACCGTTCTCATCAAGGATGCCCGTCGTGGTGGTGCGGCCAGCGAGTTGTCGGCATTTGCCGATATCGCAGGTATCTCTACCCGCCGAAGCGTAGACAACGAGCTCTATGTATTGCAGGCTCGTCGCCTTATGTTGGATGTTGTGGAGCGTTTGAACCTTACGACCAGCTACACAACAAAGTCACGACTTCGCACAATCACCCTCTACAAGAACTCGCCTATCGAGGTCAGCTATGTGGACGATTTGGGTGGCAAGGCTTGCGACTTCACTGCGCTTTTGAGTGCAGATGGTGTAACCATCTCGGAGTTCGAGTGCTCTCGTGCAGCCAACGAGAAGGATAAGAAGAAGAGCGACGAACTCTTCACTGCAACTGCCAAGTATGGCGAGGTTATCAACCTCCCTATCGGTCAGATTGTAGTAAACCCTACACTCTACTTCAACCCTGAGTTCATAGGTAAGGAGATTCGTGTTGCCAAGCGTAGCAAGGATGTTCTTGCAACGGCATACCGCAACCGAGTAAATATGGCTGTAGCCAGCAAGATGTCTTCGATTATCAACCTCTCGCTCAACGATGTTTCGCCACAGCGTGCGGAGGATATCCTCAACACCCTGCTCGATGTCTACAACGACGACGCAGTCTACGACAAGCAGATTGTAGCTGAGGCTACCGCAAAGTTCATCTCCGAGCGTTTGCAGGTTATCGGCGAGGAGTTGCGTGGTATCGACGGCGATATCAAGAGCTTCAAGGATAAGAACAACATCGTAGATATCAAGACCGAGGCTACTCGTCGTACCGAGGGTGCTATGCGCTACGAGCAGGAGATTGCTGCAACGACAAACCAGATTGCGATGTCGAAGTTTATCAGCAACTACTTGAACGACAACACAAAGGATGTAAACATCATCCCTGTGGCAACCTTCGAGGGCAACACTGCCATCGTTTCCCAGATTGCCGACTACAACGAGTTGGTTATCCGTCGTATGAAGCTTGGTAGCGAGAGCGGCAACAACCCACATGTACAGCAGTTGGATGGCAACATCACCTCGATAAAGAATGCTATTTTGACATCGCTCGCATCGAATGTAAAGGCCTTGGAGATCAAACTCGAGAACCTGGAGAGCGAGGAGCGCAAAATCAACAGCATGATTGGTGCAGTGCCAAAGCAGGAGCAGGAGTTCCTCTCGATTGCTCGTCAGCAGAAGATCAAGGAGGAGTTGTACCTCTATCTCCTGACCAAGAGCGAGGAGAACGCTATCTCGTTGGCTATCACAGAGCGTCCTGCACGAGTTGTCGATTATGCATTCGGCTCGGGCCGTCCGGTTTCGCCTAACAAGATAATGGTTTTGTTGGCGATGTTGGTATTGGGTCTTGGCTTGCCATTCAGCATCATCTATATCGCAATCCTCACCGACTCGAAGGTTCAGGGTAAGCACGATATTACAAAGTATTGCTCGGTGCCATATCTCGGCGATATTCCTCTCTACGAGGGTCATCTCACTCGCAACATTGCTGTGCGTGAGAGCGGTCGTGATAAGGTTTCGGAGGCGTTCAAGATTTTGCGTACCAATATGGGCTTCATGTCGGGTGGCAAGAAGCAGCAGGTTATCCTCACCACCTCGTCGAATGCTCACGCCGGTAAGACCTTCGTTTCGATGAACCTCGGTATGACCCTGGCATTCTCGGGCAACAAGGTGTTGATGGTAGACCTCGACCTTCGTCGTCGCACATTGTCGAAGCATATGGGTCAGCGCAGCAACCCTAACGGCGTTACCAAGTACTTGAGCTCTAACGATATTCAGGTAAACGATATCATCTCAAATAGCGGCATGCACGAGAATTTCGACTTTATCTACGCAGGTTTGCAGCCGCCAAACCCTGCCGAGTTGTTGATGTCGAAGCGTTTGGACGACCTCTTCGAGCAGTGCCGTCAGAACTACGACTACATCATCATCGACAGCGTTCCGGCATTGGTTATCGCCGATGCGTTGATCACCAGCCGTGTTGCCGACTTGAGCATCTATGTTGTTCGAGAGGGTATGTTGGAGCGTCAGCAGTTGCCTGATATCAACGCTTTGCACACCGAGAACAAGCTCAAGAATATGTGTATCATCCTCAATGGCGCAAGCGAGGAGCATCAGGGCTACGGTTATAGCTACCGCTACCAGTATCTGGCCGAGAATGAGAAGAGCAATAGCGGATGGCGCAAGTTCTTGAAGAAGTTGGGATTGGTTAAATAAGAGATATTATGTCATACAGCGGTTTGGACATAGCTATCGACTTCGATGGCACCTGCGTGACTCACGAGTACCCATATATGGGTCGGGATATTGGCGCAGCTCCGGTTCTCCGAGAGTTGGCTGAGCGTGGACACAACCTCATCCTCTACACAATGCGCAGCGGCAACCTCGAGAAGGATGCAGTGCAGTGGTTCAAGGAGAACGGGATTCCGCTCTATGCCGTAAACTCGAACCCAACGCAGAAGAAGTGGACCAAGTCACCAAAGGTGCATGCCGACCTCTACATCGACGACAGAACCTTGGGTGTACCACTCATCTACTCGGAGACAACCTCCCACCCTTATGTCGATTGGGTGAAGGTCCGAGAGTGGCTTGTCAAGGAGGGATTCTTGTAGAACTGAAAGCTAATGGCTAATGGCCAATAAATAGAGGAATGGCAATTTATGCCATTCTTCTATTTTATTTCTGCCATTTTGGCAGAGAAACCAATGTGGCACAAGGTTTGAACATCCACTCTCCAAAAGCAAACAACAATAAATAATATATAAGTATGAAAAACGGAAAAATTGGGGTAACGACCGAAAACATCTTCCCCGTAATTAAAAAGTTCTTATACTCCGACCACGAGATATTCTTGCGTGAGTTGGTATCGAATGCTGTGGATGCAACGCAGAAGTTGCGTACCCTCGCCTCGACAGGCGTATTTGCCGGCGAAACAGGAGAGTTGGCTGTGCGCATTGCCGTAGATAAGGAGGCTCGCACTCTCACCGTTACCGATAACGGTATCGGTATGTCGGCCGAGGAGGTTGATCGCTACATCAACCAGATTGCCTTCTCGGGTGCTGAGGAGTTTTTGGCTAAATACCAAAATCAGGCTATCATTGGCCACTTCGGACTCGGCTTCTACTCGGCATTTATGGTATCGGACAAGGTTGAGATCTTCACTCAGTCGTACGACTCGGAGAAGCCTTCGGTACATTGGGTATGCGACGGCTCGCCTGAGTATACAATGGAGGAGCTCTCGGAGAAGCGTGAGCGTGGTACAACCATCGTACTCCACCTCTCGGAGGAGTGCGCAGAGTATGCCGAGGAGAGCAAGGTGAATGAGTTGCTCGGCACGTATTGCCGCGTCTTGCCTGTAGCTGTAATCTTTGGCAAGGTTAAGGAGTGGAAGGATGGCAAGTATGTCGACACCGAGAAGGATAACCGCATCAACGACACCGAGCCATTGTGGACTCGCAAGCCTGCCGACATCACCGAGGAGCAGTACAAGGCCTTCTACCAGGCACTCTACCCTATGAGCGAGGAGCCGTTGTTCTCCATCCATCTGAACATCGACTATCCGTTCCACCTCACAGGTATCCTCTACTTCCCTCGCATCCACAACAACTTCGAGATTCAGAAGAATAAAATTCAGCTCTACTGCAACCAGGTATTCGTAACCGACGAGGTGCAGGGCATCGTTCCCGAGTACTTGACACTCTTGCACGGCGTTATCGACTCGCCGGATATTCCGTTGAATGTATCACGCTCATACTTGCAGAGCGACTCGAATGTGAAGAAAATTTCGGGTTACATCACCCGCAAGGTTGCCGAGCGCCTGAATGAGTTGTTCACCTCGATGCGTGCGGAGTACGAGCAGTAGTGGGATGATCTCAAAATCTTTATCCAATATGGCATCTTGACCGACGAGAAGTTTGCAGAGAAGGCGTCGCAGTGTATGTTGTGGAAGAACACCGAGGGCAAATACTTTACTGCCGAGGAGTATTGCTCAGCCGTAAAGGATTTGCAGACCGACAAGGATGACAACCTCATCATTCTCTACACCGACGATATCGTGGGTAAGCACTCGTTCCTCCAGTCGGCCAAGGCAAAGGGTTACGATGTGTTGGAGATGAACGGACAGTTGGATAGTCACTACATAAATTGGTACGAGCAGAAGAACGAGAAGACTCGCTTTGTGCGTGTAGATAGCGACATCATCGACCATCTCATTCGCAAGAAGGAGGAGCAGAAAATCTCGTTGAGCGAGGCGCAGCAGGAGATTATGCGCCCTGTATTCGAGGCTCAGTTGCCTGTAGAGGAGGATATTCGCTACAACATCTCATTCGAGGCTATGTCGGCCGACGATGCTCCGATTGTCATCACTCAGAACGAGTTTATGCGCCGTATGAAGGATATGGCTAAGATGTCGGGCGATCAGATGAGCCGCTTCTATGGTCAGATGCCTGACAACTTCACAATCGCCGTAAATGGCAACCACCCTATCGTAATCGATATTCTCTCTTCGGTGGAGAGGGCCTATGGCGACAAGCTCAAGAGCATAACCAAGAAGATTGACGCAGCGGTAGCCGAGGAGAGTCGCTTCGAGGAGATGACCAAGGGCAAGAGGGATGAGGAGCTCACCACCGAGGAGAAGGAGATGCGTAAGGATCTCTCGGAGAAGATATTGACGCTTCGTGACGAGCGCAATCTCCGCCTCAAGGAGATTGGCAAGGAGAACTCTCTCGTCAGACCGATTATCGACCTGGCACTGCTCTCGAACGGAATTCTCAAGGGTAAGAACCTCTCGGACTTCATACAACGCTCCATCTCGCTGATTGGTCAGAAGGAGTAGAGAGAATAAGAAAAGGACTGCGAAATGCAGTCCTTTCTTGTTTTACTCCAGCCCTACGGCTTTCAGACCCTCAATGAGGTATTGCGGTGCTCGGCAAGGTCGTCGGCTCTCGCCATTGAGAAATCCGAGCCAGGTATGGCCTGTATTGATAAGGGTACCGGCCTCGTTATATATCTCGTAGCGCACCTTAAAGCGCACCATTGGCACCTCCTCTACAATCACTCGCACGGTCAGCACATCGTCGAAATAGGCAGGTTGGATATACTTGCAACCCACCTCCAGGATTGGCGAAATGATACCTCGCTGCTCCATATCGGCATAGGACAAACCCCACTCTCGCAACGCCTCGACACGGGCCATCTCGTAGTAGACAATATAGTTTGAGTGGTGAACGATACCCATCTTGTCGGTATCCTTGTAGTTCACTCTGATCTTTGCTTCGTAAGTTATCATAGTAAAATCTCTATTTTCTGCGTAAAATACTCTCGCTGCTTAACCACTCCATCCTCAACCTCGCAAGTAGTTATCTTGCCGTTAACGATACACGGATAGCGACCCTCTTTGGGCAACAGTTTATATTTGTCGGTTGCCACTCGTCCCTCCTCGTCGGCTATACCTATTATTATATAGGGGTGTCCGAGCATCTGTCGGCTGAGGGCAATATCTCCCTCCGAAAGGGCCTTGCGAATGGTGGTCGAGCTGACCTTATTGCCGATATCGGTATATTGTGCGACCTCGATAACCTGCAATGGCGTATGCTCCACCAGAAACGAGTAGTTGCCGGCCTTGTTGTGTCCGAAGTGGTGGTTATAGCCAATAACAAGTTGCTTTATCTTCAAGCGGCCCACCAGATAGTCGTAGATAAACTCCTCGTGCGAGAGGCGGCTAAACTCCTTGTCGAAGGGTATCACCACGACATAGTCCACTCCCACCTGCTCCAGCAGAGCGCACTTCTCCTCGAAGGTCGATAGCAGCTGCAGCCCCTCGTCGTTGCCGAGTGTGATGCGTGGATGAGGTTCGAAGGTGAGCACAACGCTCTCTCCGTCGCACTCCTTGGCTCTGCGGACAACCTCGTCGAGCAGTATGCGATGACCGCAATGGACTCCGTCGTAGGAACCCACCGTTGCCACGGCATTGCGTAGCGTGGGAGGAGAGTCGAAACCTCGAATAACCTTCATCACAACTATTATTGGTTGTTGTTCTCCTCGGCAGCCTTCACAAAGTAGGCCACCTTCTCGAGGATGGTTGTGATATCGTAGTTCTCGACTACGATGCCCTGTGGGAAGTTCATCGGCACCGAGGTGAAGTTCAAGACGCCCTTAATTCCTGCGTTGATAATAGGCACTGCATACTGCGCTGCCAACGACGATGGGAGCGAGATGATGACGATACTGATATCGTTCTGCTCGACCACCTCCTCGAAGTTGTCGATATGGTAGCAGGGAATATCCATAATGGTTTGTCCCACCTTCGCCTCGTCGACATCGAAAGCAGCCGTGATGCGGATATTGAGCTGCTTCGAGTTGAAGTACTTGGTGATGGCCTGGCCAAGGTGGCCCATACCCATAACCGCCACCTTCATCGTATTCTCGCTATAGAGTATCGAGTCGATAAAGTCTATCAGGTCCTTCACATCGTAGCCCTTCTTCGTATCGCTCGAGAAGCCTATCAGCATCAGGTCACGACGCACCTGCACCGCCGTAATGCCGTGCATACCCGCCAGGATGTGCGAGAAGACATGGGTAATGCCTCGCTTGTGGCAGGCGAGCAGTGTTCGGCGATACTCGCTCAGGCGCTCGATGGTTTTCTCGGGTATTGGGGTCTGTATATTTGGCATAATCTGCTTATTCGGTTGTGATGGTAAAGTTGCTATTGTAGTTGACCTTTATCCATTGGTTGTTGATACGCACACCACTTGTCGCATCCGTCTCGAAGGTATAAGGTGTGAGCAACGGCATTGAGTGTGCCCCCTCCAGGCCTGTCTCCATTGCGCCATAGAGTGACTTTATGAAGACCACGGCTGCGTCGTAGCCACGATAGGCATAGAGCGACGGGAGTGCTCCGAACTCCTCGACAAAGCGCTTGTCGAAGGCCTTAATCTTCGGCTCACTGCGACGGGCGTGGTAGGTAGAGAGCATAGTTACATTGTTCGAGAAGAGGATTGCACGGTCGATATTGCGATAGCGGTTCCAGCGATTGTTGCCGAAGACCACAAATGGCACTACCCTCTGCGAACGGGCAGTCAGGGCGATATTTGCCGAGGCTATGGCTGCCAGAATTCTGTCAACCTCAATCTCGTTGTCGGCCGTAATCACCACCACGGTAGGTTGCTCACCTCGCAAGAGTGGCGACATATCGCTTGGCGAAGGGGTTTCGTCCACCTCCAGGCCCTGCTCACGCATCTTCTCTCGCTCCTTCTCTCGCTTCTCGATAATCGAAGGGTGCTCATAAATATACTTATGCTCCACCACATACGAAGTATCCTTTATCATCGAGCGCACCTCGGCATCAAACTCCTTGTCGACATTGTCGGTCGAGATGATGACCACCCTCTTCGAGCCGTCGAACATTCCTCGCATCTTCTCCAGCTTGAACTTTGGAGCGGGCGACATCTGGAAGAGGTGGTTGCCCACGCTCTGCGTGAGGTTTGCCAATGGCGACACTATAGGTGTACCCTTGCTCTGCAGAGCCGCAGCCACAGGGATGAGTTCATCCTCGTAGATTGGGCCAACGACCAGGTCGGCCTTATCGAGTGCTCCCGACGAGATAATCTCGGTTACACGATTGTAGTCGTGCTTGGTGTTGTGGAGCGAGAGGTTGACCGAATGGCCCGCCATACGCACGCTGTCCAAGCCGATGAGGAAACCACGATAGAAGTCGAGGTAGTTCTGCGCAGGATTCTCCTCCGAGCCGAGTGGCAACAGCAGTGCCACCTCCGCTCTCTCGCCCTGCTTCAGGGTGCGGAACACGCTCTGTAGAGGTTGCTGCTCCGTTGTTGGCTCCGCTATTGCCTGCTCCGCTGCAGGCTTCTCCTCCACCGATTTACCACTCTCCGTTGAGGTGGGAGCAGATGTTAAATCCGGTGTCGCTTCGCCCTGCGACGGCTCGGCGAGCGGAATATCGATAAGTTGTCCCGCCTTCAGCCCCTTGCGGATATGGGGATTGGCACTCTGCAATGCCTCGATCGTAAGTCCGTTGGCCTTGGCCAGCGAGTAGAGCGTTTCGCCCTTGATAACCTTGTGAACACGCACCTTCGGGGTAGCGACACTCTGAGGTGCCGACTCCTCGACCTTTGCAGGTATCTTGATGCGTTGTCCCGCCTTCAACCCTTCAGCAAGCACCTCGTTAGCGCCCTTTATCTCATCGACCGTAACGCCATAGCGTCGAGCCAACGAGTAGAGTGTTTCGCCCTTCACGACATCGTGAATGGTGTACTTAGCTCCTCCGATAACGACAATCTCCTGTGCCGACGACATCGACACGGTACAAACAAGCAAGAGGGTTAGGGTTATAAGCCAACTGCGAATCTTCATCTATTTCAATCTCAACTTTATCTCCGTAAAAATCTTCTTGGTATAGGCAGGGAAGTCGCCATTCATAATCCAGTCGTAGTAGCTCGGCTCTCTGCGGAATACCGCCTCGACCGACTGATCTCGGTACTTACCGAAGTTGAAGACCTCCTCTCCCTTCTCGTTCACTCCGATGCGGCCCGCAAAGTCTGCCGTCTTGCCACGAGAGGAGAACTCCGAGAGGAACTCCACACTATTCTCCAAATCGGCATAGCGGTCCAACTGCGAACACAACACCTCGTAGGTTGCCAGCGTATCGGCCTGTGCTCCGTGTGCGGCATCGCCCAGTTCCTTACCGCAGTAGAAGCGGTAGGCTGCCACCAAGGTGCGCTCCTCCTTCTTGTGGAAGATGTTCTGCACATCGACATACTTGGCCTTGCGGAAGAGGTCGACATCGACACCTACACGCATAAACTCCTCGGCCAGCATTGGCAGGTCGAAACGGTTGGAGTTGAAGCCGCAGAAGTCGCAACCCACCATAAACTCACGCAACGACTTTGCCACCTGGCGGAGTGTAGGGCAATCCTTCACATCCTCGTCGGTGATGTGGTGCACAGCTGTAGCCTCGGCCGGAATAGGCATCTCGGGGTTGATACGACGGGTGCGGATAATCTGCTCGCCATCGGGCATAACCTTCACCACCGAGATCTCGACAATACGATCCGATGCAATATCGGTACCCGTGGTCTCCAAGTCGAAGAAGATCATCGGGCGCTTCAAATTCAATTTCATAGTGTTAGCCATTAGCTATTAGCCATTGGCTATTAGCTTTTTTTTAGTTTTACGCTTTTTATGCGTTGATCATCATCGGCATCAACAACATCAAGGTCGAGCTGCTCTGTACATCGTCGTATACAGGCTTGTAGACGCCGGCACGGGTCGAATCTGCCAACTCAACCAAGATGGTCGGAGTCTCGAGGTTGGTCAAGATCTCCACCAAGAAGGTAGACTTGAAGCCGATAGTGATTGGTGCGCCCTCGTAGCTGCAAGCCAAGGTCTCGTTTGCCGAGATAGAGAAGTTCACATCCTGAGCCGCCAAGACAACCTTGTTGTTTGCGATATCCAAACGAATGAGGTTGGTTGAAGGGTTCGAACATACTGCCACACGCTTGATAGCATTCAAGAGGCCTACACGGTCAACAAGCAACTTGTTAGGGTTAGCCTGCGGAATTACCACATTGTAGTTAGGGTATGCACCCTCGATAAGGCGGCATACCAACTTGCTCGACGAGAGCTCGAATACCACATTCTTCTGGTCGAAGGTCATCTTCACCTCGCCCTCCTCCTTCAAGAGAAGGTTCTTCAACAAGTTTGCAGGCTTCTTAGGAAGGATAAATGCTGCCTTCACGCCGCAAGCGCACTCCACGGTGTGCTTAACCAACTTGTGAGCATCGGTAGCCACGCAGGTGAGCTCCGCCTCGTCGAGGTTGAAGTATACACCATTCATCACAGGGCGCAACTCATCGTCGGCCGTAGCGAAGAGGGTCTTGTTGATACCATTTACCAACACATCCACATCGAGAGCAACCTCGGTCTTCGACTCCGAAAGCTCGTGAGTCTGTGGGTAGCTTACAGGGTTTGCACCCGGTACCGACGAGTGACCTGTGCTCCACGAGATGTTGATCTCCCAATTGCTCTCGTTAACCTCGAGGGTGAGAGGCATCTCCGAACACTCCTTCAATACATCGAGCATAAGCTTTGCAGGTGCTGCAACGATACCCTCCTGCTCCACATTATCCACCTGGATGGTACCTACGAGTGTGGTCTCGAGGTCCGAAGTGGTAACCTTCAACTCCTCGTCCTTCAACTCCATGAGGAAGTAGTCGAGGATAGGGAGTGTGTTTTTGCTGTTGATAACCTTGCCGGTTGTTGCCAGCAATGACAAAAGCGATGAACTTGATACTGTAAATTTCATAATTTCTGTTATTTTATTGTTTTTGTTAATTTATTGTATTTGCTTTTGGGTAGGTGGGCGCAACGGGTGGGATTATGAAATTATTCCCATTTTTAAAATCCCTCCAAACCTCCCTTTGTAAAGGGAGACTTGTCGCTTCGCTCCATTAAGATTTCTGTTATTTTATTGTTTTTGTTTGATTATATTGTTCGTTTTTTATGGGAGTTTAGGGAGTTTAATGAATTCAGGGGTCGATATTCCCTAAATTCTCTCAACTCTCAACTCACTACATCGTTGCCAATCTCTCCAACGCCTCCTCGATCATCAGTCGCACGAACGGCTTGTAGTCGGTGCAGGCATCCTGAGCAATGCGCTGTGCAATGATGGTGCAGACGGTACCCGCCTTATGTCCCATCAACGCACCCAAACCTGCCAAGGCCGACGACTCCATCTCGAAGTTGGTGATGCGTCGCTCGCCAAAGCGGAAGGCCTCGATCTTCTCGTTGAGATGCAAGTCCTGCGGCTGAAGGCGTACCCAACGCCCCTGCGGAGCGTAGAAACCCGGTGCTGCAATGGTGATACCCTCACGGGTAACATCCTTGAAGAGTTCGAACAGGCTCTCGTCTGCATTTACGAAATACGGCGCTGTGAGTTGTGGGTTCCAGCCCGTATGTTGCACAAATGCCTCCTCGATAGCCAAGTCGCAAACATCGTTTCGGCCGGCATAGTAGTTCAACAGACCGTCGAAGCCCACCGAGGTGCGGGCAAACACACGCTCACCCACCTTGATATCCTCCTGCAAGGCTCCCGAGGTGCCGAGGCGAAGAAGTGTGAGTTGCTTGAACTCATTCTTCACCTGACGGGTTGCAAAGTCGATATTGGCCAAAGCGTCAAGCTCGGTAACCACAATGTCGATATTGTCGGTACCGATACCCGTAGAGAGGGCGGTCATGCGACGACCCTTGTAGGTACCCGTTATGGTCTTGAACTCTCGACTCGACACATTGCACTCTATCTCGTCGAAGTAGGATGCAATCATATCCACTCGAGCGGGGTCGCCCACAAGCATTACGATATCAGAAATCTGCTCGGGCTTCAGGTGGAGATGGAATATCGAGCCATCCTCGTTTATTATGAGCTCCGATGCCGGAATAATCCTCTGTTTGGTCATATTCATATCGTTTTTAGACATATTTTTGCTTTGCTCTTGTATATTTGGCATAAAAGTACTACATTTACAAAGAATTTCAAAGGAAATCCTAAACTTTTTTTTATAAATATAAAAAACTTTGTATTATGACGCTCATTAAGTCAATTTCAGGTATTCGTGGTACAATTGGCGGAGAGATGGGAGTAAACCTCACCCCAATTGACATCGTAAAGTTCACTGTAGCCTACACACGCTTTATTGCAAGCAAGAATGAGGCCAAAAAATTACGCATCGTTGTTGGTCGTGATGCACGCATCTCGGGCGAGATGGTGAACGACATCATCGAGGGTACTTTGCTCGGTTGTGGAGCCGATGTTATAAATGTCGGTCTTTGCACCACTCCTGGTACCGAGATGGCTGTTATCACCCACAAGGCTGATGGCGGTATCATCATCACTGCATCGCACAACCCTAAGCAGTGGAATGCGCTCAAGCTCCTCAACGAGAAGGGCGAGTTCCTCAACGCCGAGGAGGGTCAGCAGGTTCTCGCATTGGCCGAGGCCGAGGACTTCCTCTTCCCTGATGTTGAGAACATCGGAAAGGTGATCTCTCGTGAGGACTTCAACCCTACACACATCGACCAGGTGCTTGCACTCAAGCTCGTTGATGTTGAGAAGGTTAAGGCACGCAAGTTCAAGGTTGTGGTGGATGCCGTAAACTCTATCGGCGGTGTTGTAATCCCCGCACTCTTGGAGAAGCTCGGTTGCGAGGTTGTGAAGCTCAACTGCGAGCCTAACGGCCAGTTTGCACACAACCCTGAGCCACTCGCTGAGAACCTCACCGAGATCTCGAAGGTTATCGTAGAGGTAGGTGCCGACCTCGGTATCGTGGTTGACCCGGATGTTGACCGCTTGGCACTCGTAAACGAAGATGGTACAATGTTTGGCGAGGAGTACACCTTGGTGGCTGTTGCCGACTATGTGCTCTCACACACCTTGGGTAACACCTGCTCGAACCTCTCATCTTCTCGTGCATTGTGCGATGTAACCGTAGCTCACAGTGCTTCGTACTCGGCATCGGCTGTTGGCGAGGTGAATGTTGTAACCAAGATGAAGGCTACCAACGCCGTAATCGGTGGCGAGGGTAACGGTGGAGTTATCTACCCTGAGTTGCACTATGGTCGTGACGCATTGGTTGGTGTGGCACTCTTCCTCACATACTTCGCTGAGCAGAACTGCACTATGACCGAGTTGCGCTTGCGCTACCCTGCATACTTCGCATCGAAGAACAAGATTGAGCTCACCCCTGCAATCGATGTTGACAAGGTGCTCTCTACTATTAAGGAGCGCTACGCACACGAGCGTGTGAACGATATCGACGGTGTGAAGATCGACTTTGCTGCACATTGGGTACACCTCCGCAAGTCGAACACCGAGCCTATCATCCGCATCTACACCGAGGCTAAGAGCCAGGAGGAGGCCGATGAGGTTGCTCAGAAGTTCATCGCAGAGATTAAGGAGGTTGCGGGACTGTAAATAAGTTAGTAGTTAGTAGTGAGTAGTTAGTAGTTTTTTGCTACTCAACTACTCGTTACTCACTACTCGTTACTCACTCACTGCTATCTCAACCGTACCTGACTTCAAAATCGGAGGCGATGATGCTATTTCTGTGCGTTACGCAGTGGCGGAAAGCGCAGCATAGTAAGCCTATGTGAGCATTTACGACGCAAGTAAGGTGCAGAAAGAGCGCATCGGAACGATTTTCCAACAACAAGCAATAACTATTATGCAAAAAGTACACGCATATATTTCTGAAAACCGAGAGCGTTTTCTCGAGGAGTTGTTCGAGGTATTGCGCATCCCTTCAATCAGTGCGCAGTCGTCGCACAAGGAGGATATGATTCGCTGTGCCGAGCACTTGGCTATGGCTCTCGCCAAGGCGGGTGCCGACTCCACCGAGGTGATACCTACCGATGGTAACCCCGTAGTCTATGCCGAGAAGATTATCTCGCCTGAGGCGAAGACCGTACTGGTATATGGCCACTACGATGTTATGCCCGTAGACCCTCGTGAGGAGTGGAATACCGACCCCTTCGAGCCTACAATCATCAACAACCGCATCTATGGTCGTGGTGCCGACGATGACAAGGGTCAGTCCTTTATGCACATCAAGGCCTTCGAGGCTATGTGTGCTACCGACTCATTGCCTTGCAATGTGAAGTTTATGCTCGAGGGCGAGGAGGAGATTGGTTCGCCTTCGCTCTACGGCTTCTGCGAGGAGTACAAGGAGAAGCTCAAGGCCGACATCATCCTTGTGTCGGACACCTCGATGATTTCGCTCGACACCCCATCTATCACTTGCGGACTCCGTGGCTTGACCTATATGGAGGTGGAGGTTATCGGTCCTAACAAGGACCTTCATTCGGGCCTCTTCGGAGGTGCGGTGGCAAACCCTGCCAATGTATTGACACGCCTGGTAGCGTCGCTTGTGGATGAGAATGGCCACATCACCATACCTCACTTCTACGACAAGGTTCGTGAGCTCACCGAGGAGGAGCGCAAGGCCTTCAACGAGGCTCCATTCTGCCTTGAGGAGTACAAAAAGGCCCTCGACATCGACGACATCGAAGGCGAAGAGGGCTACACCACCATTGAGCGCACAGGTATCCGCCCATCGCTCGATGTGAACGGCATCTGGGGTGGCTACACCGAGGAGGGCACCAAGACCGTTATCCCTTCACGTGCCTACGCCAAGATATCGATGCGACTCGTTCCCGACCAGGACTTCGAGGAGATTGGTCGTCTGTTCGAGGAGCACTTCCGCAACATCGCACCAAAGAGCGTGAAGGTGAATGTGAAGTTCCTGCACGGTGGTGCGCCTTATGTGTCGCCTACCGACATGGAGGCCTACAAGGCTGCCGAGAAGGCTGTAGAGGAGGCATTTGGCCGCAAGCCATTGCCATTCTACTCGGGTGGTTCGATTCCTATCGTAAGCGGTTTCGAGCGCATCCTGGGCATAAAGTCCATACTCATAGGCTTTGGCCTTTCGGAGGATGCAATCCACTCTCCAAACGAGAGCTACGGATTGGCGCAGTTCGACAAGGGCTTGCAAACTATACCTTTATTCTATAAGCACTTCGCAAAGTAGAGAGATTAAGAAGATTAAAGAGATTAGGGAGTTTATGGAGAGGTAACAATCCTTAAACTCCCTAACTTTTTACTACTCACTACTCGCTGATTTATCCAATTATTGGCTTGGCTATGAGAACACATTTCGACAGATCTACAAGGTAGAAATAGCCATATTACCACAGCTTCATTTGCGACACTCATCCTCCCACAGTCGCACACTCTTGAGTTTGTAGAGCGCAAATACTTAAGGTATTGTGCAGAAAAAAAAGCACCGCTTGCAAACAAATAGACCCTAACAAGCGACGCAAACATTCAACAATAAAAAAGCATTCAGCAAGAGCCTTTGTTAAAAATTTTAACACCTTTGTATCATCTACATTTTCGCACTATTTACAGGGGTGTATAAGGGTGCAAACCATGAGGAAAGAGGTGAAAATTCGAGCGAAAACATCAAAGGCGATTGAGGCTTATCCCGAGCAAGAATTTCGGTAAAACGATAAAAAATTTCATAAAATTTTCAACATCCCTATTTTTTATTAAAAAATAATTATTAACTTTGAGTTCACGAAAGCGATATTTATGAGAAATAGAGCAAAACGAAACAGATAGCAAGATATTAACCGAAAAACGATAATAAAAACAAGTAAAAGAAAAACAACAAAGAAAAAACAAAAACCAACAGTCGGCTAAGGACCGACAACTAAAACGAAAACACACCAAACAAACATTTTTTTAATCTAACACTTAAACATTATGAGAATTTCTACACAGAGATTTTTCAAGACTCTCAGAGTTGTGGTTCTTGCGATGTTGGTATCTATAGTACCGCTTGCAGGAGCTATCACAGCGCAGGGTCAGGAGGTTGTAAAACCTCATGTTGTCAAGGGTACCGTTCTCGACCAGAATGGTAAACCAATGGCAGGAGTAGGTGTCATCATCCCTACTACCCTCCAAGGTGTTGTAACCGACATCGAGGGTAAGTACGAGATTAAGGCGACACCGGCACAGGAGCTTCAGTTCAGCTTCCTTGGTTACAAGACCGAGCAGGTGAAGGTCGGCTCTCGCACCACCATCGACATCAAGATGATGGAGGAGGCACAGGCCGTAGAGCAGGTCATCGTAACCGCACTCGGTATCAAGCGTGACGAGAAGTCACTCGGTTATGCGGCAGCCAAGGTGAACACCGAGGCGTTGGCTTCGGCTACCAACTCCGCAAACTGGCTCTCGGGCTTGACCGGACAGGTTGCAGGTCTGAACATCCAGCAGTCGAACACCGGAGGTGGTGGTACAACCCGTGTAACCCTCCGTGGTGAGTCTTCGACCGACTTTACCAACAACACCGCTCTCTTCGTTGTCGACGGTGTGCCTATGCACAACCACGCAACACAGTCGGATGCAGGTGGCGAGGGTTCGCTCAACGCTATCGAC
This sequence comes from Alistipes sp., assembly GCA_017632115.1. GTDB lineage: Bacteria > Bacteroidota > Bacteroidia > Bacteroidales > Rikenellaceae > Alistipes. Next base: position 21,908 of record JAGBRY010000100.1, read on the forward strand.
TACGGTGATGGTACAGGCGATGTAAACCCTGAGGATATCGAGAGCGTAACCGTATTGAAGGGTCCTGCAGCGACTGCACTCTACGGTTCGGCAGCGGCTAACGGTGCTATCATCATCACCACCAAGTCGGCCGACAAGCTCGCATCGAAGATCAGCATCACCTACTCGACAAACCTCACTTTCGAGAGTGTAAACACCTCTCCGGACTTGCAGTATGAGTATGGTCAGGGTACACGCAACGACTACTACTACTATTTGCGTTCGGCAGACTCGAGCAAGGGTACCGGTTATCACCCTGAGACCACCTACGAGAACACTACAGGTCTTCTCTCGTGGGGTCCACGAATGGACGGTACACTCTACTATCAGTACTACGATCCAAACCTCGGCATCGGTGGTAGCTACGATGAGCTCGGCGACTTCCGCCGTACCGCTACCCCATTCGTAAGCCGTGGCGACTGGTTCAAGGACTTCTTCGAGACAGGTCACACTTGGACCAACACCCTCTCGGTATCGGGTCGTATCAACAAGCGCAACTCTATCCGTGTATCGGTGCGTGATTCGCACTCGAAGGGTACAATTCCTAACTCACCAAGCAACATGCAGCACATTTCGTTGCGTACCCGTAACGAGATTGCTAAGTGGTTCACTTCGGAGGTATCGCTCAACTATCGTCGCAACCACCGTGACAACATCCCTGTAGCTTCGGGTTACTCGGCAGGTGCAGGTATCATGTACTCGTTGTGGTGCTACGCTCCAAACATCGATATGGATTGGGCTAAGCATTACTGGTTGGATGGCCAGGAGGGCGTTCAGCAGGACTCTTCGCTCTCGGGTGGTAAGAACAACGCATACTTCATCGCAAACGAGAGTGTCAACACCCAGAACCGTGACCGTATCTACGGTAATGTGAAGTTCGACTTCAACATCTATAAGGGCCTCACCTTGATGGTTCGTGGAGGTATCGACTCGCAGTACGACTTCCGTACCCAGCGTTTTGCAACCTCGACACAGAGCGACCCTAACGGCTTCTTCCGTGAGCAGATGATTCGCTCGATGCAGTACACAGGTGAGTTCTTGTTCCGCTACACTCACGACTTCGACCACGACATTAACCTCACCGCAAACTTTGGTGGTAGCATGGTTAACCGTCAGTACGAGAAGCACGAGCAGTGGGCCGACAACCTCAAAAACCCAAGCGTTTACACCCTTGCAAACTCAGCATCGTTGGTTAAGACAAGCAACTACCTCGAGAAGCGTCAGACCAACTCGCTCTACGCATTGGTACAGCTCTCGTGGCGCAATGCCATCTTCCTCGATGTTACAGGTCGTAACGACTGGTCGAGCACCCTTCCTGCTGAGAACCGCTCATACTTCTACCCTTCGGTATCGGGTAGCGTTGTAATCAACGAGTTGGCAGACTTCGGTAGCAAGAATGGCATCTTGAACTTGTTCAAGGTTCGTGCATCGTGGGCACAGGTAGGTCACGACACCAAGCCTTATCGTATCGAGGAGTACTTGCAGAGCACAGCATTCCCTGGTAATGTTACAACCCAGTCTGCAAAGGTTAACGGTATGTTGTTGCCTGAGAAGGTGGCATCGTGGGAGATTGGTGTTGACTTGCGCATGTTCCGCAACCGCTTGAACCTCGATATGGCATACTACAACAGCAAGACTACCAACGCTTTGGCAGAGATGCCTGTTTCGACATCAGCCGGTGTGAGCAAGGTTTACACCAACGCAGGTTCGATCCGCAACCAAGGTTTCGAGATTCAGGCTATCGGTACCATCATCCGTACCAAGGATATCCGTTGGAATGTAACCGCTAACTGGTCAATCAACCGCAACAAGATTCTCGAGCTCGGTGAGGGTATCGACTACTGGCAGATTGCAGGCCGTGGTTCGTATGCTTATATGTACGCTTACGAGGGTTCGTCGCTCACTTCGATGTATGGTCGTAAGTACAAGCGTGCACCTGAGGGTTCGTATGTAATCGACGCTAACGGTAAGATGATCGATGTAGCAGGTCAGATTATCCACGACCAGAATGGCGCACCAATCATCGACGAGGAGATTGAGTATGTAGGCGAGTGTATGCCTAAGTGGCGTGGAGGTTTCGGCACCTCGTTCTCGTGGAAGGGCCTCAAGGCAAGCGTTAAGTTCGACGGTCAGTATGGTGGCAAGGTTTGGTCAGAGACCAACTGGGTATTGAACTACCGTGGTAAGGGTATCGCAACATTGGAAGGTCGTGAGGGCGGTTTCGTACCTGTAGGCGTTCAGGAGTTGGCCGATGGCAACTTCAAGATTTGCGACTACGAGCACACCGCAACCTCAATCCAGTCGTACTACCAGGCACTCTACGCTCGTGAGTGTTGCGAGGCAAACTTCGTCGAGACTTCGTTCTTGAAGTTGCGTGAAGTACGCTTGGAGTACTCGTTCCCTAAGAAGCTTTTGGCTAAGACCAAGGCTATTCAGGGCTTGTCTATCTCTGTATTCGGTAACAACCTCTACTGCTGGTCGAAGTTCCCTGGATTTGATCCTGAGGCAGTTTCGATGCGTGGTGCGGCACTCTCGCCAGGTTTCGACCTCTTGCAGATGCCGGGTACCGCAATATATGGTGGTAGCATCTCTATAACTTTCTAATGCTTGGGAGGAAATGAATATGAAGAATTACATTAAATATATTACAATCGTATTGGCTGCGGCGTTCGTATCGGTGGGTTGTGCTCACTTCGATGATATGAACGAGAACCCGTATGTGGTTTATGATACCAACTCGGAGTCGTTCGTACAGCCTATGATCTATGGTGCTCAGAAGCAGATCGCATATTGCGAGTACTACTTGATGGGCGAGTTGATGCAGTGGACTATCAACACCAACTTCGAGACATCGGCACAGCTCACCTACAACTATGTTGTATCGGAGAACAATGTTCGCCAGATGTGGAGCCTCTACACCCAGTTTGGTAATGCACAGTATATGCTTGCCAAGGCACGCAAGGAGTGCGAAGTAGAGGGCGAGGGCAACCCTGCAATGATTGGTGTTGCGCTTACAATGCGTTCGTGGATTGGTCAGATTTTGACCGACACCTATGGTAATGTGCCTTACTCGAAGGCTGGTCAGATTGCTTTGCAGGGCGATCAGTTCGAGTACACTACCCCATACGACGACCAGAAGGATATCTATGTAGACCTTCTTCGTTCGATGGAGGAGGCAAGCCAGTGCTTCAGAAAGGCAAAGGAGATGAAGGAAGCAGGTGCACTCTCGAGCATCGACTTCAACCCTATCTGCGACTTCATGTATGGCGGTAGCATCGAGAAGTGGGAGCGTTTCTCTAACTCACTCTACCTCCGTATCTTGATGCGTGTAGCAAACAAGGCTCAGGAGAGCGAGGGCATCATCTCGTTGGGCGAGGAGTATGGCGATTTGAATGTCGTTCAGAAGATCAACGAGATTTACGATTCGTACCTCTCGGGCGAGGGTGACTACCCTGTAATGCGCAATATGGATGACAGCGCACGCTTGCAGTTCAGCTCGAAGGATTCGGCACTCTACACCTCGTTCTACTCTACCACAAGTGGTAACTGGAACGGTCAGGCAGCTTGCTCAACCTTGGTTGATTGGATGCTCGTTAAGGGCGACAATGGCAAGGCGTTGTACAACTCGGCAGACGAGAAGAACCCTAACAACCCTTGGGACCCTCGTTACTTCCGCTACTTCACAAAGGCTTATGGCGCACCTACACAGGTAACTCGTGAGGAGATGCGTGAGTACTTCGACTCTCACATTTCGTCGTTGGGTAACTCGACTATCGGTCGCTATCCTCGTGGTCTTTACACAGGTACACACATCGGTGATATGAAGATGGATCCTCAGTATGCGTTGATGAACTACGATGAGATTCTCTTCATCTTTGCCGAGGCTGGTGCTCGTGGCTGGATTCCAATGTCGCAGAAGGCTTACAAGGATCTCTATCTCGAGGCTAACCTTCAGTCTATCTTGCAGTGGCAGGTTGGCTGGGAGAAGGCTACCGACTACTACACAGCGCAGTCGCCTGAGGTTGCAAACTTCATCAACTACCTCGACAACGAGTTCAACTACAACAAGGCTATCGAGACCATCATGCGTCAGAAGTATGTAGCAACCTTCTGGGTAGGCGTTGAAGGCTGGGCAGACTACCGTCGTACCGGTTACCCTATCCTCAAGACCAATGGTGATGCAGCGCAGAACAAGGGAATCCTCCCAACTCGTATGCGTTACCCTTCGACCGAGGCGTTCCAGAATGCTAAGTGGTACACCGAGGCTGTAAACGGCTGGCTTAATGGCGAGAACAATATGACTACCGATGTGTGGTGGGCAGACACAGCCGAGAGCAAGGCAAACCGTCGTTTGGGTCGTCAATAACATAAAACTATTCGTAAAATTATGAAACGATACTTTATATATATAATAATGGTTGTAGCAGCCCTCTTTGTGGGTTGTACACCCGATGTGACCGACGAGACTCCGCAGATGACCGAAATCGGCGATATCGAGGTTACATTCAGCGTGGATGGCAGCGAGAAGAGCCACTTGGATCTTGCTTCGGTGAGCCACAATATCAAGGTAGATGTTACGCTCAACAACGATGGCATCTATTGGAATGCTGTATCGAGCGAGGCGTGGTGCCAAATCGTAGAGGAGGAGCACCGTGGTAGCGGTTCGTTCACTATCTTAATCAACGCAAACGAGAGCTTCGATGCTCGTGAGGATGCGACCGTAACCTTCAAGGCTGGAGAGTACGAGCAGGATATGCTCACCGTTTCTCACAACGGTAATGTATTCCTCATCGACCAGGTTTACTCGGCTTCGACAAAGGCCGCAGGCAGCTTCACTACTCAGGTTCGTACCCGTGATGCGGGCGAGGCTTGGGACTTCGTATGCGACTCGTGGATCACAGCCACTAAAGGCGCAGTTTCGACTGACGCTGAGGGCTTCACCGTTACCGATGTAACTATCTCGTGGGCAGATAACGCCGATGCAACACGCTATGGCGAGGTTAAGCTCAAGAGAAACGATAAGGATATGGCCGAGGGCTGGATCAACATCTGGCAGTATGGTACCGATATGGAGTACGACGCAGAGGGTAACCTCTTGCTCGAGGCTCAGGATGTAGCTCCACTCGAGCTTCGTGTTCCTAAGCAGACCGTTAAGGATATCGTTATGCCATCGTGGGTTACATCTACTACAGTTGAGAACGCAGACGGCACCGTATCTTACATGCTTCAGTTTGCGGGCAACCCAAGCGATGCTAACCACATCCGTACTACCGAGCTCGAGTTGACATTGCTCTCGGGCGCAGCAAACATCAAGCTTCCGGTTATCAAGCAGAAGTTCTACGCAATGGAGGGCTTGGTATCGGGTCCTGGTTTGAAGCTCTTTGCCGAGACTTGGAACTCGGGTGGCGATGTATCGCAGTGGTATGTTGATGGCGTTCCTACAATGTTGGGCGATATCGATATGACCGAGGTTACCGAGTGGGTATCTATCGGTACTGCCGAGCGTCCTTGGACAGGCGAGTTCAACGGTAAGGGCCACAAGATCATCAACTTGAAGTCGTCGCAGCCATTGTTCGGCATTTGCGACAACGCAACTCTCAAAAATATCATCTTCGACGAGACTTCAACATTTGAGTATGTTGGTAAGTTCAGCAAGGACCTCTACATCGCATCGTTGGCATTGGAGATTAAGAATAACACCGTAGTTGAGTCTTGTACAAACAACGCTAAGGTAGCACTTGATGCTGCAGCCGAGGCGAGCGACCTCTCAATCGTAGCAGCAGGTTTGGTAGCAAGCGTAGATGCTACATCGAAGGTTTCGTTCTGCTCTAACTTCGGTACAATCAGCATTCCAAACTCTTGCACAACAACCGGTAGCGAGAGCCGCAGCTATGTTGGTGGTTTGGTAGCATACAACCAGGGAATCGTTGAGGACTGCTTCAACAATGGTCCTATCTCAGCAAGCGCTCAGGCAGTAGAGTCTTACGCAGCAGGTATTGTAGCATTCAATGGTAACAACGCAATCATCCGCAACAACCAGAATGCAGCAGCTGTAGGTTTCGGCTCGAAGAAGGGTGCAAGCGAGTGTATTGGTGCAGTTGGAGGTGTTGTAGCTATCGCTAATGGCGAGGTTACAGGCAACATCAACGAGGGTGATATCACCTCTTCGTCGGATGTTCAGGCTCTCCGTGTTGGTGGTATTACCGCTATTTTGCCGACCGAGAACACCAAGTTCGAGAACAACGCTCAGGCTAACGCTTCGGATATCGTTGCTGAGGGTGAGGCTCTCCACGCTTATATTGGAGGTATTGCAGGTTATGTTGACATCGCAAGCTTCACCGTTGACTATACAACTAACGCTCTCACCAGCGCCGGTACACTCGACGCTACTGATGGTGTATCGCACATCACCAACGCTCTTCTCTGCATCGGAGGTCACTATGGCTATGTAAATGGTGATGTAACCCTTATCGCTCCTGCATGGGAGGGTACAATCAACTCTAATTTCAAGGATAAGGATAACTACTGCCCTACCAAGGTTGGTGGTATCATCGCCTACGCAAGCGGCATAGTAAACATCACAGGTGCAACCGTTGCAGGTGTTATCTCGACTGCACACCGTTGGGATACAAAGGCATCTCAGCAGGTAAATCACTCTGTTGGTGGTATCCTCGGCGAGGGTTGTGACGCTGTAACCATCAAGGATTCGAACAACACCGCAAACATCACTTGGAGTCGTGCTTCATCGGCACAGCGTGTACAGTACTCGAGCGTTGCACTCGGTGGTATCGCAGGTCGTATCCTCGGAGGTAATGCGTTGATTGAGAACTGCCACAACAAGTCGAACCTCTACAACGGCTGTTACAACAACGGCTCTTACGACACTTACGCTAAGCCAAACTGTTTGGGTGGTATCGTTGGTAGCTTCGGCCTTTCTAAGGATGTTGTTACGGAGACATTGACAGTTCGCAACTGTACAAACCAGGGTAAGTTGCGTGCATTGCGTGGATTTGTTGCAGGTATTGTAGGTTGGGCACAGAATGCTCAGATTGAAGAGTGTAACTACACAATCGGTGCATTCGAGACCGATATCAACCCACATGCGGCAGGTATCATCGCAGGTGCATACACTTCGGCTTATATCAAGAACTGTACTGCAGTGGTAAATATCGTAGCCGACAATGGTGGTTCGTGTGCTCCTCGTGGTGGCGGTATCGTAGCTATTGCACAGAGCACTACCGTTGAGGGTTGCTCATACTTTGGTAGCGTATTGTTCGGTGCAGCACACTCAACTGCAGACGACTACATCGGTGGTATCATCGGTCTCGGTGACGAGGATTCTAAGGTTAAGGATTGCCGCTATGGTGGTGTTGTAAATGGTGTAACCATCACATCGAACAACTGCCTCACCTACGCAACAGGTATTGGTCATGTTAGCGGTAAGCACTGCCCTGCTGTTGTTGAGAGTGTAGAGCACTGGAGCGGTAAGTAGGAGTAGAGATAGTTAGGAATTTATCCCATTTTAGCCCACACACCAACGGGTTAAAATGGGGAAATTCCCGACAAACAACAAGAAAGATATAACCAATTATATTAAATAACTTTCTATGAAAAAAACAACAATGGCTTTGGAGTACACAAAGCCACAGGTAACAGCAATCCTCCTCCAGGTGGAGCAGGGTTTCGCAGGCTCGACAGGCTCTTCGATGTTGGACGACATGAAGGAGACAGAGGGCGAATGGGCTTATTAACAATCTAAAATGAAGGAGAAAAAGATTATGAAGAAGATTTTTAGATCAGTTGCAGCCCTCGCCGTAGTATTGTTCGCAGGCTGTACAAACGACATCGACACTGAGGTTAACGCACCTGTTGTGGGTGGCGAAACAACCGTAACCGTAGGTATCGCAGATACCAAAACCCTCCTTGGCGACCTCGTAGACGGCGCACGCAAGGTTTATTGGGAGGCTGACGACCAGATCGCTATCAATGGCGCAGCATCGATTCAGACAACCCTCAACGAGGAGAAGACCGTGGCTGAGTTCCTCTTCCCTGTAGCATTGCAGACCCCTTATTCGGCACTCTACCCTGCTAAGGCTTATGTAGATGCTCAGACTATCAACCTCCCTGCTCACCAGGGCCGTGGTTTGGAGAATGTTGACAACAACGCATTGCCAATGGCTGGTTATGCAGCTGAGGATGGCGCAGTTACATTGCACCACCTTGCAGGTGCTGTAAAGTACCAGATTTCGTTTGGCGAGAAGACTACCGACAAGCACTCTATCCGCCGTTTGGAGGTATGGGGTAACAACAACGAGCAGATGGCTGGTGATTTCGTTATCGACTACCAGACTGCTACCCTCACCGCTGCAGGTACAAACGCAGAGAGCAAGGTTGTAGTTGAGATCGACAAGGATCAGAACGAGTCGGGCATCGTAACTGTTTACGCTGTACTTCCTGCTATCGAGTACACCAAGGGTATCACAGTTCGCTTGATCGACAAGGCCGGTCACTATATGGACCTCGCATCGAAGGCTATGACCATCGAGAAGGGCGAGATTAAGGCTATGCCAGCAGTTGAGTTCGTTCCTACAGGCACAATCGTTGACGCTGAGATCTCGATCGCTTCGGCAGCAGAGTGGAACGCATTCGTTAAGGAGTACAACGCCGACAAGTATGAGGGTGTTGTAGTATCGGTTAAGTTCACTCAGGATATCGTATTCGACGATGCTACTAACGCTGAGTTCGAGACTATCGAGGCAAGCAACGGATACTTTGCTGGTGTTGTAGATGGTCAGGGATTCTCGATCAAGGGTTTGAAGTCTGTAAACAAGCCTATCTTCAACGCTATCACAGGTTCGGTACTCAAGAACATCGTTATCGACGCTTCGTGCGAGTGGACATATACAGGCATCACTCTCGAGGCGAACACTTGGTTCGGTACCCTTGCAGTTGATATCTTCTCGTCTACAGCAGAGAACATCACCTTCAACGGTAAGTCTACATACGATGCTATGACAGCTGACGCTGCAAACCTCACCGTTTACACCGGTAACATCTTCGGTCGTACCAATGCTCAGTGCATAATGAAGAACTGCGTAAACAACGGTTCTTTGGAGACTTTGGGCACTTGTAACTTCGGTATTAAGTCTGATGGCAAAGCTCCAGGCGGAACCGTATATAGCGGTGGTTTGGTTGGTTACAGCCGTTGCCATATGGAGAACTGTACCAACAATGGTGCTATCACCCAGAATTGGAGCGCAAACACCAAGGCTACAGGTGGTGTAGTAGGTCGTATCACCGGTACCGGTGCTCTCGTTAACTGCGTAAACACAGGTACTATCACTGATAACTCGCTTCGTACTCCAGCGGATGCAGGTTCTGCAGTTTATGACTACAACCGTAACTTGTATGTTGGTGGTGTTGTAGGTTTGCCGGCTTGCGATGTTACAAACTGCTCGAATAGCGGTGCTGTAATAGCAAACTCGGATATCAAGTCGATTTGGGCAGGTGGCGTTGTGGCTTGCACCAATACCGATGTAGGTAACTTTACCAATCTTACCAACACAGGTGAGGTCACATCAAACGGAGCTGTTCGTTATGTAAAGATTGGTGGTGTTATCGGTTACACCAAGTCTACCGGTGTACACGCTGTCCTTGAGAATAGCGGAGCAGTAACTGTTAACAAGTTGGAGGCCAACGATGGCGCTACTGAGGAGCTCGGTGGTATTATCGGCCACGCAGACGCAGTATTGACTCTCGATGGTACTTCGGCTTACAACATCGTAAACAAGGGTAATGTTACTCACAACTTCAATGTTACTAAGTATAAGTATATGGCAGTTGGCGGTATCGTAGGTTCATTGCAGAAGCTCGGAACTGTTAAGAATGCAAAGAATGAGAATCCTGTTCAGGTACTTAGCAACTCATCTTCGAATGTAAATATAACTACATATTGCGGTGGTATTGTTGGTGTAGCGGCAGTAGCAGGCTCTGTTATCGAGAACTGTACCAACTCGGCTATGGTTTACAACCGAGTTCGTGGTACTGGTTACTATGATGATACGGCTATGCCTCTTGTAGCGGCAAATGGCTACCATGTCGGAGGTATCGTAGGATTTATGCACGGCGAGGATGGCAACACCTCTACTATCAAGAACTGCCACAACACTTGTACTTTGGCTCACACTTCTAACACCTCGGCAGGTGTAGTTGCTAACCGTGGATATACAGGTGGTGTAGTAGCTTATGCGAAGTACACCAACATCAGCGACTGCAGCAGCTGTGCTACAATGCTCGGAGTAAACACAAATGTCCGTTTGGGTGGTATTGCAGCATACCTCGACAACTCTCATATCACAGGTTGTAGCGTTACCAGCCCAGAGTTGTACTCTTACAACAACACTTTCATCGGTGGTATTGCTTCGGGTGTAAATGCAGCATCTTCAATCAAGAACTCTACATTCAATGGTAATATCGTAGCAGTGGACGCTATTCTCACTTGCAAGGCCATTGCAGCGTTCACAAAGGCTGGTGCTGTAATCGAGAACTGCGGTGTTGCAGGTAGCGTACTTGGTACAGCATTGACTGCTGAGAACTATGCAGAGCACATCGTTGGTGATGCAAATACAACCCCAACAGGTTGCTACTTCATCAACGAGTAATACTCTTTCAATCTCTTTGTCGGGTGGCCAAAGTGCCACTCGGCAGAGAGGTTTTTTACAAGTGAGTAGTGAGTAGTGAGTAGTTAGTAGATAAAGACAGAACTACCTCTAACAAAAAACAAAAAAAGGCTAATGGCTAAAAGCTAAAAGATAATGGCCAAAAACTGAAACGATGAAACGACTTTTCATTCCAATTTTAACTCTTCTATTTGCGTTGGCGTGTACACCCGACAATGGTGGTAACACTCCGGGCAATAACGACAATCCAAACAAACCTAATCAGGGCTATGTTCCTACAGGTAAAATTACCGTAAAGGGACTCGTCTATGGCGGTAGCAACGAGAAACTCGCAGGCGTAGTTATCTCGGACGGTTTGCTGTGCGTGCGAACCAATGAAAATGGTTACTTCGAGATCGATAGTGACCTCTCACGCACAAAGTTTATTATGGCAAGTATCCCTTCGGGCTACACTGCTCCGTTGAACAGCAACGGATTGCCAATCTTCTATCACAAAGTAACTGACGAGGAGCGAAAGAAGGGGCTGGTACAGCACACCTTCGAATTCAATCCCATCAAGAATAACCCCGAGCGTTACACCCTTATCGTAGGTGCCGACCCACAGCCTCGTGCAAGCAATGCAGGCTACGACAACATCGCCTACCACTCGCTCGAGATATGCGACGACTTCTACAAGGATATGCACGAGAAGGCTCGAACCATCAACGACCGCAATGTCTATGGTATGATGCTCGGCGACCTCGTACACGAGAATATGTCGTTGTTCGACAACTATATCGCAGGCCTCAGAACGCTCGGTTTCCCGATGTTCAACATCCTCGGTAACCACGACAACGACTACACCGCCGCAAACGACGAAGAGGGTCGTCGCAAATACGAGGAGAAGCTCGGTCCTACCTACTACTCGTTCAACATTGGCAAGCAGCACTATGTGGTGCTCGATAACCTCATCATGAAGAAGCGAGAGAGCGACAATACCTTGCGAGAGTACGACCAGGGCCTCACCGACGAGATTTGGCAGTGGTTGCAGAACGACCTCGCCTATGTCGACCGTTCGACTACGCTTATGGTAGCGGCTCACTCGCCAATGTTTATGGGCGACTCGATGAGCGAGCGTTCGAAGTATGCACAAGGCCACCGCAGCGACTACGCAAACCTCTTCTCGAAGTTTGCGAAGGTTCACGCTTGGGCCGGCCACTCGCACACTACATTCAACTATGTATATCCCGAGTCGTCAAACCTCAAGAACTTGGAGGTGCACACCGTAGCCCGCTCTACAGGTGAGCTTTGGACCAACGAGTACCTCGCATCGGGTACCCCACGAGGTTACACCGTTGTGGAGGTCGATGGCGACGATATTTCGTGGTATTTCAAGCCTACAATCTATCAGCGTGGCAAGCTCACAGGCAAGTCGCCGACACCTGAGTACAAGTACCGTGATTTCGACTTCGACAAGGATGGTGTGGCTAAGATGCGTGCCGATGGCTCTACCCTTTCGGAGGCGTACCAGATGAAGATATACAAGCCGGGCGAGTACCACCAGACCTGGACCAACTTGGTGGAGGACAAGGCTACTCACTCGAAGTATATCTATGTAAATGTATTCCTCTGGGATGACAAATGGGAGAAGCCTAAGTACAACGGCTCGTCGATGACAAAGGTGGGCTGGAAGGAGGCTTACTGCTTGGCTTCGTACGAGATTAACAAACTCTATGGTGAGCAGGGTTATAGGTTGAAGGACGATAGTAGCTATGGCCCTACCGACAACAACATCCACACCATCTTCCGTGCCTACGAGGCAAAGTCGAGTGGCAAGGGAACGGTGACCGTGGTAGACCGCTTCGGCAAGGAGTACAAGCAGACTATCGAGTGGTAAAAACAATAAACTAAACCAATATAAACTATGAATTACATTAAGAGATTATCACTATTCTTAGTGCTCCTGCTCTCCGTAGTTGCGGTATATGCAGGTGGTATCAAAAACGCACAAGATTTGATGGCTTTTGTTACTGCAATCAACGAAGGTCAGGACTACTCTGCCTACAAGAATGACAAGGGCGAGGTGTGCCTCGAGGCCGACATCGATATGGCCAAGGCCAAGAAGATGCAGGTTATAAAGTCGTTCGGAGGCGTATTCAACGGTCAGGGCTTTGCCTTGAAGAACTGGAAGGCTCAGAACGGACTCTTCCACGAGTTGTTGGAGGGTGGTAAAATTTGCAACCTCAAGATCGACGCTTCGTGTGTGATGAAAGCTCAGAGCAAGGGTGGCGAGTACTTCCTCGGTTGGATTGTAAATATCAACAACGGAACCATCGAGAACTGTGAGAACCACGGTATTTTGAATCACAAGTCGAACTTTACAAGCGGCAATGTATATGTCGGAGGTATCGCAGGTTCGAACCGCTATGTTGTCTACAAGTGTAAGAACTATGGCGAGGTATTCTCTTCGTGCATTTCGTGCAGCAGAGAGAGCGGCAAGGAGGTTGCCATATATGTCGGTGGCGTTGTAGGTGCTGCCGGACCAAAGGCGCTCTACGCAACTACAACTGCTCGTTGCGAGAACCATGGTGCCGTGAAGACCTTGAATGATGCCCGCTACGACAAGGTCGGAGGTATCTTGGGCGAGGCGTTCCGTACAACCGTGAAGATGTGTATCAACTACGGAAGTGTTACCAGCACATCGTGTGCACACGAGAGTGGCGTTCAGGGAGAGACTTGGGCTGCCGGAATCGTAGCCTACACTAAGGGTGATATCATCTGCTGCGACAACTTCGGTACCGTATCGTCGTCGGGCGTAAGCCCTTCGCACACTGCAGGTATCTGCGGTATGCCTCACAACAAGCTCGTTATTGCCGACTGTACCAACTACGGCAAGGTTGAGGCTGCAAACGATCTTCCATCGTTCGTTGGCGGTATTGCTGCGACTATCGGTCGTGAGGTGCATATCGTAAATGGTGTAAACCGTGGCGAGGTGCGTTTCGCAGGTTCGAGCCCTATTCGTCCATCGTTCAATGGTGGTATCGTAGGTCAGATCTACACCACAAAGAAGTCAAAGACAAGTGCCTATCTTCGTCGTTGCGTAAACTATGGTAAGGTGGAGAGTCTTTCGGGTGGTAACAACTACGAGAACCACAACAACGCCATCCACACTGGTGGTATTGTTGGTTGGGGTGCCGGTTATCCAAATGCTATGGTCCACATCCTCGACTGCGCAAATAAGGGCGAGGTTAAGGCTGCAACAGGTCGTCGTGGCAACATCGCAGGCTTTATTCAGAGCGTGGATGTCAAGGGTGAGTTCCACGATAGCAACTACGCCGTAGCTGCCGAGCCTATGGCCGATGGTTCGACCATCTATGGCCGTGTGGCTACCGAGCAGGGCGAGCCTATCGTGGGTTGCGTGGTATCGGATGGTAAGCAGTGTGTGGCTACCGACCAGAATGGTCACTACGCATTGAAGAGCGATATGAAGGATACCCGTTTCGTATTCATCTCTATTCCTGACGGTTACCAGATTCCGTTCCGCAAGAGCGTAATTCAGAACTTCCGTCGTATTCCTCGCTACCAGAAGGGTGCTACTGCAAACTTCACACTCGCAAAGCGTACCGAGGCTACCGATAAGTATACCATTATCATGATTGGTGACCCACAGATGCGTGGTCTTGGCATCGACGGTTCGGGCGAGCGCTATCGTGATGTTGTATTGCCTGATATCGAGGAGTACAAGAAGACGACCAAGGGTGAGTTCTTCGCTATCAACCTCGGTGACTTGGTTTACAACTGGATGGCGGGTTACGATGACTATATGGATATCAGCGCAACTACCTCCTACCCTGTGTGCCATGTGATTGGTAACCACGACTACGACCAGGCAAACATTATCGACGGTAAGTTGGGAACTCCATTCTTCGAGCAGTATATCTCGCCAACCTACTACTCGTTCACCATCGGCAAGGTACACTATGTGATGGTAAACAGCATCGAGTACAGCCGTGAGGATGGCAAGAAGCACTACAAGTCGGGCTTGGATGACGAGCAGATGAAGTGGTTGGAGGAGGATTTGAAGTTCGTTCCGAAGGACTACACAATTTTTATCTGCGGTCACGCAAACCTCTTCAAGAAGCCTGGTACATCGCCAAAGGGTTCTTATGGCAAGTACAATGTAAACTACGAGCGTTACAAGGCGTTGTTATTGCCTTATAAGCGCATCTACTCGTGGTCGGGCCACTACCACACCAACTACGGCTTCGACTACGCAGGAAAGCCTAAATTCGAGAATATGTCGCATATCTCGGCAATCACCGCAGCTCGTTGTATCGGTGTTTTGCGTTCGAATATGGAGATTGACAATGTCGGTATTCCTAACGGCTATATGGTTGTGGATGTCGATGGCGAGAACTTCGAGTGGTGGTACAAGAGCGTTGGCCACGACCGTAGCCACCAGATGCGTGCCTACACCCCTGTTCGCACAGGCGATGGCTACTTGAAGGTTAATGTTTGGAACTACACCAATGGCTATTGGAGCGATGTTGAGTGGTGGGTAAATGGTGAGAAGGTGGGTACCTTCGAGCAGTTTGCCGAGCCTGATCCTGACTATGTAGAGTTGCACGCAACCAAGCTTACTCACTTGCGTGGTACAGCCAAAAACTACGCAAAGCCTGGTAAGTCGCAGTATATGTTCCGCATCAAGCCGGCCGAGGGTGTTCACTCGGGCGAGATTCGTGTAACCGACAACTTCGGCAAGACCTACACTCAGAAGGTTGAGTGGTAAACGCATAGAGTCAATAATTCAGAGGGGAGAGTTGAGAGTTTTCTTTCAACTCTCTTTTTTGCACAAATTTTTCCAAAAAAAATCTCAATTCTCAACTCTCAATTCTCAATTTTTTACTATCTTTGTTCCGAAAAGTGTAACTATATCTACTCACAGATAAACTTAACAAATTAAACAACTATGATTTATTCACACGAAGTGCAGCAGATGTGCTGCGTTAAGAAGGGTGCGAATCACGAGTCTGCTCCAATTCCGGAGGAGGGCAAGTGGGTGCGTGCTAAGGAGATTAAGGACATCTCCGGTCTTACTCATGGTATTGGTTGGTGTGCTCCACAGCAGGGTGCATGCAAGCTTACTCTCAATGTAAAGGAGGGTATCATTCAGGAGGCTTTGGTTGAGACTATCGGTTGCTCGGGTATGACTCACTCGGCTGCTATGGCATCGGAGATTCTCCCAGGCAAGACTATTCTTGAGGCTTTGAACACCGACCTCGTTTGCGACGCTATCAACACCGCTATGCGTGAGTTGTTCAAGCAGATCGTTTACGGTCGTACTCAGTCGGCTTTCTCGGAGGGTGGTCTCGTTATCGGTGCTTCACTCGAGGATCTCGGTAAGGGCTTGCGTTCGCAGGTAGGTACTATGTTCGGTACCTTGGCTAAGGGTACTCGTTACCTCGAGATGGCTGAGGGCTACTGTACTCGTATGGGTCTCGACGCTAACGATGAGGTTATTGGCTACGAGTTCGTTCACCTCGGCAAGTTCATGGACTTCGTAAAGAAGGGCATCGAGCCAGTTGAGGCATTGGAGAAGTCGAAGGGATCGTATGGTCGCTTCAAGGACGCAGTTAAGTACATTGACCCTCGTCACGAGTAATAAACCATATTGTTAAACCTTATAAAATCAGAAAAGATTATGGCATTATTTGAGAGCTATGAGCGCAGAATTGATAAGATTAACGCTGTGCTTGCACAATATGGTATCACTAGCATCGAGGAGGCAAAGGCTATCTGCGACGAGAAGGGTTTGGATCCTTACAAGATGTGTGAGGAGACTCAGCCAATCTGCTTCGAGAACGCAAAGTGGGCTTACGTAGTAGGTGCTGCTATCGCAATTAAGAAGGGCTGTACTTCTGCTGCAGACGCTGCTGAGGCAATCGGTGAGGGTCTACAGGCATTCTGTATCCCAGGATCAGTTGCAGACGATCGTCTTGTAGGTATCGGTCACGGTAACCTTGCAGCTCGTCTTCTTCGTGAGGAGACTCAGTGCTTCGCATTCCTCGCAGGTCACGAGTCTTTCGCAGCAGCTGAGGGAGCTATTAAGATTGCAGAGATGGCTAACAAGGTTCGTCAGAAC
>JAGBRY010000101.1 GCA_017632115.1 Alistipes sp.
CCCCGTAAAGTAATCACCATAGCCCGAGCAGGTGAATGTCAACACAAGCTGTGACGGTACCACCTCTGGCTTTGTGTACTCAATCGGAAGGGTCATTGTGTGCCACTCTTCGCTCTTCTCGACCATCAACTCAGGGTTGTTGTCGGTATCGAAGTAGCCCAATCCCAACACTCCCTCTGCGGTACGAGGATCGAAGAATGTTGTCGGATCGGCACTATATACGCAGTGTGGCTCACTCCACTCTGTCAAGCAGATAAACACCTTTGCGAGATCCTTCTGACCAGCCTTGTGCGCAAGGTTCTGATCGCCGATATTGTTGATATTGCCACGGTAGTACTTAATCTTGAAGCGCAATGCAACAGGCTTAATATCCTTGTTGATAGGACGACCAAAGAATACGGTTGCATTTGTACCGAGAGTCTCGCCATAGTGACCTACAAAGAGGTTTCCGGCGGCGAACTTCATGCCCAATACATTCTGTGAGCCCATATACGCACTTACCTCGCCTGTCGACTCAGCCGGTACATTCTCGGCGTTGTCGCTCTTGTATGCAGGGTAGGTGAGGTTGAACTTCTCACCAAGCGATGTGCCACCAGGGTTACCGGTTGCCCAGAACATCTCCTGTACCGACGAGAACGGATACCAGCAAGGTCCTGACTCGCCCGAAGGGAGTTTGCTCTGATCGTTGGTGTACTTACTCCACTGCTCCATATCCGAGTTAGGAACCTGGTAATTCTCGGAAGTTCTAACAGCCTTAGGTGCCTCCTCCGACAACTTGCCGTCGGTGTAGCCCGATACCTCGTAATCGGTGTTTGGCTCCAAACCACGAATCACAGCCTTTACATATCCAGCCTCCTTGCGGTTGTAAGGGTTCTCGGTGTCGGTCGCATACCACTGCTCGTCGATCTTGGTCCACTCCTCGGTGCCCTTCTTGCGATAGACGAACTCTATCTTCGAACCCTCGATGTCGATAGCCTTAACCCAAACAACATTGGCACCTGCTGCCACATTCGAGAAGGTGAGCGAAGGCTCGGTTGGTACAACCACCAACTCCCAAATTGTCGAGTGTCCGTGTGCCTCAACAGTTACATTGCGAGAGCACTTCTCATTATCGAAATTGGTCGGAACATCCGCAATCTCCGGATAGTCGTATGTCGGACGAGGACCAAAACGCAACTCTGTGGTCTTTACATTGTCGAGAGGGTAGTCGTTACGACGCTTTACGATAGCACGATGTCCATCCAAATCCCACTCGGTAGCTCCGATCTGACCATCCACAACCCAAAGGCGGTTGATTGTCTGTGTAGCCACAATCTTCCACTCGTAGGTCTGAATATAGGAGAGGTAGATTATCTCTGGCTCCGACATATTTACGACCTTGCCATTCAAATCCTTCGAAACCTCAATCTTCGAGTTGTCCACATCGTAGCAAACATTGGTTACAACATCGCTACCGTAAGAGATGCTCTTGAACTGTACAGCCTCGATATTGGTCTCCTCGGCAAGAGGAATAGTTGCGGTGTAGGTCGAACGGTCGATTACGATATCGCCACTTGCACCCTCAACTTCGAGCGATGCAATGTAGAGATCGACCGTAGGCTTTGGGAAATCGTTCTCAATGCACGATGCAAGTGCCAAAGCCGAAAATAGTATGATAGCGAGTTTCTTAGTCATGTTGCAATCTCAAGTTTTGTTCGTTTTTCTTACTCCAAAGGTGTACGGTAACACCGATGTTAATCTCAGCAATGTTGAGGCGGAATGCCAACTTCGAGAAGTCACGAGTGCCGGTTGGGTTCATATCTGCATCGAACTGCTTGATGTGGTTGTACTGCAAGCCACCCAAACCGAACGATACGGTTGCACAAACATTCGGGAAGATGTATGCTGCAACACCAGGGTTGAAGTTGAACGCCACCTTGTAGGTGTCCGAAATCGACTCACCCAACTCGTTGTTGTACATAAATCCGAAGTTCGAGCGACCATACTGACCCTCCAACTCCAACTCACCGAATACGCCGAAGCGACCTCTCTTGTCGAGTGGCAGATAGGCACGGTGGAAGATAGCAAACGAGTAGGCGTTGCTCAGGTAGTTTACACCGATGCCTTCGGTAGAGAACTCTATGCCGTTGATAAAGTTTCCGAGGTCGATGTGAGCATTGTCGAAGTGGCCCGCCATACGGGTGTAGCCAAATCGTGCACCAACCGAACGATTGTTGCTGTAGAAGTAGCCAAAGTATGGTTTAACCGACACGATAGAGCCACCGAGCTGAAGGTTGTCCATAATTACAGCCAAGGTTGCATTGTCTGTCGAGAGTGTTCCGTACGATGCCGAAACACCGCAGATCCACTCGCTCTTGTAGGCGAATACACTCTTGTCTATCTCTCGGTTCACACGATTAACCTGGATAAGACCACCCGGCTTGCGATTTACCTTTGTCGAATCACGCTCGATGCCGAGAACGATGCTCTGTGCATCAGCCGTATACACTGTGCTCACTACAAGCACTGCCATAAGTAATGTAAATATCTTCTTCATAGTAGTAGCCGAGTTTTAGAGATAGAACGATGCACCCAATCCGATGGAGAAGATGTTTACCTTGAAGTTCATTTGCGACGACGAAGTTGTGCCTGTCACCACCTGATTGCTTATCTGGTTAGTCTTCGAATAGTTGAAGCCCAACACTCCGATATTCACCTCGATAGCCATATTGTTGGTCAAGAAGGCCGAAATACCAGGATTTACACCGAGTGCAACATCGAAGCTGTTCTTGTAGACACCTGTAATGCTATCCTGTGGTCCCGAAGCAACCTTCGACTGCGATCCTCCCATTGCCAAGCCAACCTCGGCGAAGAGGGCGAAACGCTTGTTGTCCTTGCCCAGCGGGATATACTTGCGCCACAACGCCTCTACATTGTACGAGTGCTTGAGGTCGTAGTAGTATGCATTGTCGAGCGAGGTGATCGAAAGGCTTGCATTATCCAACTTCTCAAGACCTCTCGAGTAGCCAAAGCGCACTCCTATCAACGAGTTCTTCGAGTAGGCAAAACCAACCAATGGTGTAACCTTGAATTGGTAGCCATTCGACTGAATATCCTCGATGATGAGGAAGTTGTAGTTGTTGTTTACATGTGTCGAGTACGAAACCGAACCGCCGAATACCCACTGTCCCTTCGGAACAAACTCGGTTTTGAGGTTCGAGATACCTCGATTTTGGCGACGCTGGCTGTGGGTATACTGAGGAGCCTCCTTGCTCGCTACCGCCACAGTGTCGCTCTGCGGTTTTGTCTCCTGTGCCTTTGCTGCTGCCAAGCACGGCAGAGCAAAGAGCAGAAGCATAGATATCTTTATAAATCTCTTCATAGGTTAAAATTTGTGTTACCTATTATATATAAGTTTAGTAGACAAGTTCAACATCGTCGAGGAACATCCACGAATCGCTACTACCTGTAAAGTAGTCGCCATAGCCCGAGCAAGATGCGGTGAGAACGATGTAGTTTGGTATGGTGTTATCGTCGGTACCCGGCACCTTCTCGAATGGAATGTACAACTCGTGCCACTCGTTGTTCGAGGTTCTCGACTCGAAATATGCAGTGTAGAGTACGCCGTTATATCGGCCATCAGTGCAGCTGGTGATGCTATTCATATCGGGGCTGAAGGTGGTAGCAGCAGCCTTGGTACTATCCACACACCAAGCACTTGTCCAGTTACACATACAGCAGAAAATTTTTGCCAAGTCCGGCTCACCTTTGGTTCCACCGCCACCATTGGCATTGTCGATAATTCCGCAATTGTACTTCACCCACATCTTAACACCCTTAGGCTTGGCGTTGTACTCGAATGGCTGACCAAAATATACGGTTGCTCCAGGGTTAGATAGGTCGATAATAGTCTTTCCAAAATATCCAATAAAGATGTTACCTGCGGCAAACTTATTGATACCCATCACTGATGCAACCTCTGAGTTGAGGCTTGCCGAATACTTGCCCTTCGATCCTGGGCGAACATCGGTTGCTCTGGTAGTGAGAACAACACCTGCCATTGAAGAACCCTCGTTTCCGGTATCCCAATACTTGCTATTTGCATCTGCAAAAGGATTCTTATTTGCCGACCAAGTCTCCATATTGCCGTTCGGAATCTGATTTCCGTCACGAGTGGTGAAGGTACGGCTGCCTCCAACACTCTTGCCATCGATTACAAGGGCATACTCGTAGGTGTGGTTTGCTGCCAAACCGTCGATAGCTGCAGAGTAGGTATTTGCTCCGCTTGCAGATGCGGTGTAGCGCTTCCACTCGCCCTCGCCCTCACGATAGAGAAGCTCGACGCTTGATGGTGTGCCGAATACGGTTGCCGAGAGCGCAGATGTACCGCCTGCCCACGACAATGTCTCCTGATCATTGTTGTAGGCGTTCACACCTGGCAATGTGTAAGGCAGATCCTTGCGGGTCTCGCCACCACCTGCATCTGTTACGCACAACTCGATAATCTGTGCGCCACCATTCAACGAGTAGAAGAAATCCTCCGAAAGGGTAATATAAAGCTCCGATGTATTCAAGCCCTCAAGGGTAATACCTGCGATAGGACTCTCTACCGGATTAAACTCCTTGCCATCTGCTGCAAGTGTCACAGCGCAGAACTCTGCCGGCGACTTTGCGTGGTATTTACGCTCGCCACCTGCATAGTTGCACGACTCTGAGAGGTCGAAATCTACGCCCTTCAACTCCGGATCCGGGTTGAATGCGAGGTGGTCGTCACGCTCCTCGACAGACTCGTCAACTGTAACATTCAAGCCGCCCAAGAAACCGCTTGCATCCTTCGAATACTTGAACGAGAGCTTGTACGAACGCTTAGGCTGTACATTCTCGATAGCGCCGCTCTTGTTCACGGCTACCTGCTCGCCATCCTTATACTCGAATGTGCCTACAAAGTTCCACGAAAGGGTATTCACGCCCTCAGGCATAATGAAGTAGCCCTTCTTGCTCTCGGTGTAGGTAAGCTTCACCTTATCGTTAGCCTTAACCTCAACATAGTAGCCATCGAGGAACTTGCCCTGCTCGCCATTAACGATGGTCTGGTCGAAGATAACCTCGACAGGAATGTTCTGTCGTACGGCAACGAGGTCCACGGTTGTGGTCTGGCCACCTGTGATTGCAAAATCCTCTTCGCCGACGAAGTGGTGCTCAGCCTCGTTGAATGTGCAGGCAACGACAACTCCGCTCTCGATAGTAGCCTTATAGTTGCCCTCCAACAGCCAGATATACTCAGGCTTCTGCATATCATCTCTCGAAGAGTCGTACTTACGCACAAGTGTCTGCTTGCCCTCCTCAATCTTGTATATACAGAGGATGTAGTCACGCTGTGGCTCGCCCTCTGCGGTGCGTGTCGCAACATTCAGCACCAACGCACCCTTCTCGTCCGACGGAGCGTTGTTGCCTGCATCATTGACCTTGCCGTTATTGACACACGATGCCAAGGCCAATGCGCACACGCACAAACATATATTGAATAATCTCTTCATCATTGCTATTACAATCCGTTAGATTTGAGCATCAACGATGGCTTAGCTGTGTTTCCGTCGTTGTCGGTAATTGTGAAGTGGAAGTTGTGATCGCCCGCAAATGCGCTCAATGGCACCATAAAGTCGGTAATCGAGAACAATACCTCGGTCTGGTTGATAACATCATCACCATACTTAAAGCCCAAGAGTCCACCCTCGCTTGCAGGCTTCAACATATTCTTCAAAAGATCCACCTGATCGGCAGTCAAAGTCTGTGGGTTTGCATAGTCGTACGACTTCTCAGGGTAAGAGAGGTTGATGACATCAACAAGACCTACGCTCGACAAGATTGGAGCCAATGCCGGCGAGTCGATATGTACGATCAACTCCTTGATACCCTTCTCGGCACGAATGATAATCTCGCCTGTGGTTGTAGGGTCGATAGTTACTCGCTGCGACATGTCGTAGCCAATCCACTCAACGGTGATAGGGTTCTCGATAACCTCGCCACCCTCGTTGTCGTCGCCCGAGCTTGGATCTTTCCACTCCTCCTCGGCTACCTTGTCGGCAACATTGCAAGGGATAATCTCGTCGGTAACCCAATCACGAAGAGTTACGCCAACCTCGATATTGCCCTGTGCTGCGTGCTCGATGTAGAAGTGAACCTTGCTGTGCTGGCCAACCTTTACATTTGTAACCTCCTTGTTCATCTCGAGAGGCTTGAAGTTTACCTTGTCTGCAGCGTATGTACCCTTGATGCTGAGCTCGATGGTGTTGTTTGCCAAAGGTGCGAGGAAGAATCCTGCACGGCTCTCGGTCAACGAGAATACCAACGAGTTCTCGCCTACAGTAACGGTGGTAACGGTCTGCTCGCCAAGACGCTCGAACAAATCTGGAGCATAGGTTACCGAAACCTTAATCTGCAACAACGAACATACAACCTCCGAGAGGGTAGTGGTCTCGTTGCGAACAATCTTGAACGGCTTAACTGCGCCATAAGCCGGTGCATCGAACTCTGCTCCCGGAATGTTGCCCGACTGAATCTTGAAGATGTAGTCGCCGGTCTTCATCTCGATAGCCTCGGTTGGACGCTCGCCAAACTTGAACGAGTTGATAACCTCGTTGTTCGAGTCGATAATCTGGCACTCGAACTCGTCGATATTCACCGAGCTGCGAGTAGCCTTTGTGCTCAAAATACCCATGTTAGGGTCGTTGTCGTCAACACGGCAATCTACTGCGAGATCTGCCAACGAAAGGAGACCCTTGTCCGAGATGGTTGCGCTCTCTCCCTCACTGAAAGAGATCTTCTCGGCAACACAACCTGTTGTAAATAGTGTAGCAAGGAGAGCTACAACTGTCAATTTTACGATTTTCATATCTTTGTGTTTTTATTATTTTTCGTTTATTAAGCGTTATCGTTCATCTCAAACTCCAACTCTATGGTCTCGACGATTGTATCATCGAACGAGATGTTTACGGTTGCCTTGCCCGCAGTCGAGAGGTCGAATAGAACCTTGTGGCGGGTTGTAGGCTTGAGTGTCACAACACTCTCGAGAGAGGTTTTTGTACCGCTCTGACGAGTAGCCTCGCAGGTGATAGTCACCTCGCCTGCATTGAGGAAGAGCAACTCCTCCTTCGCAGCATCCCACTCGAAGCCGTCAACCTTGAACGACGAGGTTGGGAAGTAGCCGTCGAAGTTCGGAGTGGTCTCGATTGCAATAATCGAGTTCTGCACCAAAACCTCAACATTTGCAGTGGCTGTAAGTCTGTAACCGGGAACATCCACGATTGTTGAGCCCTCGAAGTATGGCTTCGACCAACCCTCAGCACCCTTCTCGCCGTGCGAGAGGGTTACTGTGTAAGGTGCAGTCACAAACTCCAAACCGCCCTCTACCGCCTCGTTAAACTCGGTGAGTGTTGCCCAGGTGAAGGTTTTGCCATTGCCGACAATCTCCACCTTCAACTCCTCGGCCGATGGCACAAGGCTCTCGTTCAACACGAACTTGTTATCCGAGCTCTCGCTCACCTCGCTACGGGTTGCGGCGTTGATGGCAATTTTGCCCACCTGAACATCGCCCTCCTCCGAGGTGTGGCACGCAGTCGCTACGACCGCAAGTGCTATTGCAAAAAGTATCTTTTTCATATCTTTTGGTCGTTTTTACTGTGCGATTGAAACTCTTACATTGTCGATATAGAGATAGTAGTGAGCATTTCCGATACTACTCCAGGTTGTGTTGTTTGTACCAGGAACCCAAACAAAACGGGTTTCCGAAGTACAGCCACTTGCTGTGAACGAGTGTGTTGGGAACGATTCACCAAAGCTATCGTCACTGTATGCTGGAGCAATGTGACCCGAACTATAGCAGTGATTGGTCAACTTCGAAGGAATTCGTGAAGCATCGTTGCTTGGGCTGCCAAATGCCTTGGTTTCATTCCAACCGTTCAATGGCGACGACTCCGCAGCGGTGTGTGTACCGGCAAAGCAGTAGATCTCTTTGTTATTAGTTCCATATGAGCCCATACCGAACTCAACCTTGAGCGTAACATTTGCTCCAGCCTTAAGACCCTTCATTGCAGGTGAGTCGAGACGGCCATTTGTACGAGTCGCACCCATTGTGTGCTCGTGGCGAACATTCACACGAACGCACTGTCCGATTACACCCTTAACGTGTGCGGCATTCCAGCCCGATACGCCCATATAGTTATCCAACAATATACCTTCGGAAGTCATAAGCGAGCCTTCGTTAAAGTCGTCCTTGTCGAAATCGGTATGTATCGACGAGAAGTCCTCGAAGAAGAGGTAAGGAACATCTATCGCAGGAACAACGTTTGTGATATACTCCTCAATGGTTGGCATTGTAAACTGCTGCTCTACGATAGCGTGTGCGCTCTCGAAACGAGCAGTGAATGTTCTGCCCCCGAAGCTGCTATAGCCACTATCCTCGAACATGCCATTGTAGGTCAAGTCGTATGTATTCGAGCTATTTGCATCGAAGGTACCCAAGTTTGCACCATTATTATCAATAATGGTCAGTTTCTGTATAGCCTCGCCGAGTTTGTTTTCACCAATCGAGAAACGGATGGTAGTAACACGCAAGACGTCTGGAATAACCACTGACATAGGGGTAATATGGCCCTCCTTCAACTCCTTTGACATGTTAAATGTGCGAGAGATCGAGGTCTGTCCCTTGGCCGATTGTGCAGTCAGTGTTACCTCGCCGTCGATAGAGCCAGGCAAGACTACTGCGTAAAGCACCTCGTTGATGTTCAACGCTTTGTTGATGTTGAGTGTGAGGATATTGCCCGTATCGCTAACCTCTACAGCTGCACCATTGTTCTTGGCATCGACAACAACTTTTCCTACAACCGATGATGGGAATGTGAGGTCAAGCTTGCTGATAACGTAAGGACAGTTGTTCTCCGCAATGGTCATCTTCAATGTGTGCATCTTGTGCTGGAAGTCGAGAGCAAGGTTATTAACCTTCTCTGCCGACAACGCCTCAGCCTCGACAGGTGTTGCCACCATAATGTCGTAACCACCATTGAACGAAGTACCATTCTGCTCGGCAGGGATGGTGTAGGTCGCCTTCAGACCGTTTGTCGACTCCGGCTTTGGCGATACAGCGTAATAGGTGTAGTTGCCATCGGCCAAAGAGTTTGCCGTAGATGTGAATACTGCCGACTGATACGAGTGCCAATAGTACATCATCTGGAACTCCGCACCCTCGAGTGCGAGCTGGCCCGTCGTGTTCTCTGCCCATAGAGCGAAGGTGTCACCCTCAACCCACGAGGCTTTGCCCTCTGCATCTACTGCTGTACGGCTGATGCCGATAGGCAGACCGATGGAGAGCTCGGATTTTGCAACCTCCACGCCTTTGTTCTCTTCGGTTGTCTTAGAACAGCCGTAGAGCAGTGCAAGAGTTGCAAATACCGCAACAAAGTAAAAATTTTTCATAGTTATTCAATTAAAATCGAGCGCAAAAATAGTTTTGTTATATTACATATAAAAATTTTTTCAACGAACTGCCCGTTTCTCCCCACGAAAAAGGGAGCCGACCAATGCCGACTCCCTCTGTTAAGCGTTTATATACCTCTATTCCTTGCGTTTTTCGATTTGGCGTTTCACTGCATCGAGTGCCAAGTCCACTGCCTCCTCGAATGTGCGAGCACGCTGCTCGCTTACTATATCTCCGCCCGGAACATGTAGCGCAACAAGTGCCAACTTATTGCCCTTCTCGCTGTCCTTGTCCAACTTCAAAGTTACATCTACACCTGTCGAGTTGCCTTCAAAACGCTCCAATCTCGACATCTTCTTCTCCACAAATTCGATAAGCTGCTTGCTCGCATCGAACTTTACTGATTGAATTTTAACCTCCATAGTACAAATTTTTTTAAAGGTTTATAATTTAAAATTGTTTTGATTGACTCTTTTTGCACCTTGCTGCGGACTCCAAATTCCTCACATAGGTTTACTATGCTGCGGATTTGTCGCCTTGCAACGCCCAAAAATAGTCTAATCAACTCCAATTTTATGGTTTTTTAGCCATTAGCCATTAGCTGAATTAAAACTACTATCTACTCTCTACTAATTACTCTCTATTTATGCGGGTGTGCCCGCTTGTATGCCTCCTGCAGTTGCGCTATGCTGTTGTGTGTGTAACACTGTGTCGTTCGGAGCGATGAGTGCCCCATAAGCTCTTGTATATCACGCATATCGGCCTCCTTGTTGAGCAGGTGTGTGGCGAAGGTGTGGCGCAGTATGTGTGGCGACTTTTTACCCTGCACATTTGCCTCGCCAAGCTTCGCCTTCACCACTCGCTGGATGGTCGAGCGGGAGAGGGGTTTTCCCGTGTCCGAAACTATCATCGGAGCCTCCGTCGAGGTCGAAATTCCCAACTCTCGGAGTAGCGCTGCGTATCGCTCGATTCGCTCGGCCAACTCGGGTAGTACGGGTATCATTCTGTGCTTGTCGCCCTTGCCTCGGATATGGAGCGCACTCCTGTCGCCCGAGAGGTCGCCAAAGCGTACTCCCTGCAACTCGGCAAGGCGGATGCCACAGCTGTAGAAGAGTGCGATAATCAGCGCATTACGCTGCTCCACGAAGTCGTTGGTCCGGCTCTTCGAGCGGATATTTTCGAGTAGCGATTCCATTCGTGTTTCCGGTACAAACGACGGCAATTTTCGTGCAGTTTTCAGCGTTGAG
Organism: Alistipes sp.; assembly: GCA_017632115.1. Classification (GTDB taxonomy): domain Bacteria; phylum Bacteroidota; class Bacteroidia; order Bacteroidales; family Rikenellaceae; genus Alistipes. Next base: position 10,699 of record JAGBRY010000101.1, read on the forward strand.
ATGCGACCAAAAATATCTTGTGTCATATGACCGTGAGTGCGTAGATAGCGATAGAAGCTGCGCAACGACGAGAGCTCTCGATTCATCGAGGCTGCGCCAATTTTGCACCGCTCCATACGGTAGATTATCCACTCCCGTATATCCTCTGTTGTAACGCTTGTAAGGTTGAAATCTTCGAGCGAAATGCCCGCATTCGAGGCACACCAAGTCGCAAACGACTCGATGTCGTGTCGATAGTTGCGCACGGTGAGCGCAGAGTACCGCTTTTCGGCCTGAATATGTGTTATAAAAGCACCAATCATAGCCTTATCCTATTCCGAACCTACACAAATATACGAATTTTTTGTTAGAAATAAAAAATCTGCGCCATTTTTTGTGGCGCAGTGATAAAATTTTTGGGTGAATGTTACTCTGCAAAGGCAAATTTAGCCCCTTCGCCTTTGTCCCACTCGCCTCGTGTGAAGTCGGGAATTTCGACCGGAGCACCACCTGCAAGGGCCGACTGCTCGGTCAGCTCAACGAGCGATGACCACTCCACCGCATCGTATACATCCATATCGAGAGGTAATCCGTGGCGCAAGCAATATATCAGGCGGCTATCCATCAGATAGTCGATCCATCGTGTGCCACAAATCTCCACACCTCGCTCCTTGTACTCGGCAACAAACGGATGTTTATACTGCTCGGTCAAGGCAAGACATCGCTCGCCCGATAGTACATCGGTGGTGTCCGGAGCAAATGCCATATATGGTGCGGGATATTTCTGCACATAACCCTTCGTGCCACTCAACAAGAAGTGGCGACTATATGGTCGTGGCAGCGCAATGCCGTGTTGCAGCAGGATGGTGCGACCTCGCTCTGTACGGATGATTGTCGAGTTCATCGTGCCTCGGAACTTGTCCGCCTCGCCAATAGCATCGGACGAAACCGAAACAAGGCTCTTCATCCTGTCGCCACGATGGAGCCCCAATGCCAACGCTACAGGACCAAGTCCGTGGGTAGGGTAGAAGTTGCCGATGTGGGTTGCCATATACTCCACCTGCCAATTTCTCCAAAGGCGATGGCCATTATCGTTGAGCGAGATGCGCTCTCTCAAATCGTGGATATAGGAGGCCTCGGCGTGCATTAGGTCGCCAAAGACCCCTTGCTGCACCATGTTGAGTGTTGCCAGCTCGAACTCGTCATAACAGCAATTCTCGAGCATCATGCAGTGGCGCTGAGCCTTTTCGGCAGCATCGACCAGGCGCCAACAATCCTCCACCGACATTGCTACAGGTACCTCTATGGCGGTGTGTTTGCCACACTCCAGGGCGTGGATTGCGATATTTGCGTGGCTTACCCAATCGGTACTTATATATATAAGGTCTATATCATCTCTCTCGCACAAGCTGCGCCAACCCTCCTCGCCGAGATATACTGCCGGCTTATCGCCACCATATTTTGTAACGATAGCCGATGCATTTTCTAGGTTGAACTCGATGAAGTCGCATACGGCAACAATCTCCGTGCCCTCGATGTTTGCCATTCGCTCTACGGCACGCACGCCTCGAGCTCCAACACCGATAAAACCGATGCGGACACGCTTCATAGGAGCACACCTAAACCCTATAAGACTCTTTCTGTTCATAGCAAATACAAAGGTAGAAAATAAATTCAAAACCTCCAATGTTCACTCCGTTTTTGTGCCGAAGCCCGTTGAGTTATTGTTTTGCGATAAATAGTTGTTAAAATTTTTTCAAATTGCAAATATCAGTAAATCAACAATATACAAATATGAGCAAAAAATTTTTACGAAATAATTAAAAATTTTTAATAAAAAACTTGCGCAGTATTAAAAAAGCCCTTATCTTTGCAGCGAAGTTTTAAGGTTCATTTTAGGTTAGTAGTTTTAGGTTGGTTGAGGAAATCGGAAGGTTGCGACATTGGGTCGCTAAGACTGCGGGAGGTGCTCTCCCGTGAGTCGAATCACCTCCGAAGACCTCATTTTTTTTTGAAAAATCGTTCTGATGAGTTCTTTTTGTACGAGTCGTCGGACGCCAAAATGCTCACATACGCCCAAGTATGCTGCGCTTTTGTCGCCTAGTCTCGCCCAAAAATAATCTCATCATTGACGATTTTTTGTTGTTTTTATAGGGGCGATTTTCTTGTTTGGCACAAATTTCCCTCAATCATTGACGACTTTTTTCTTTTTTGGAAAGGTTGAGCCAATTTTCTTTTTAAGGAGGCAAATATAAGGCGTACAAGAAAAACCGCTTGCGCAGCATAGTCAAACCTATGTGAGCAAGCGGTTTATCGCAGTGCAACGCAATAGTTGCCCCTTAAAAACTATTTCTACTCGTAGATGCGCTTCTGGCGAATCACCTTACCCTCCTGCTCGATAAAGTAGCGACGAGACTTGAGGAGGTTGCGTGACTGCAACACCATGGTCTTGGTCTCCGAGATGATGCCGAGGAACAACATTCCTGCACGAGAGTTCGACTCTCCGGCTGTGATACGAGCCAACTCCTCCTTTGTAGATTGAGCCAATCGCTCGAAGAGGTTATCACGCATAATAAGTACCTCGTCGATAGTCGAGAAGTCATTCGAGGTAAACATATATATGATGCGTGAGTAGATCTCGTTCACATCGGCGTTAATCGACATCAGGTTCTCGGTCTGCACCTGGCTCAAACCGGTGTGGTTATTGTCAATATGCTCGAACGAAGGTCGTGTAATGTGTACCAACGACTTGGTCATCTCGTTCAAATAGTCGAGAATCTGCACATAGTAGAGCGAGAGGTTCAAATCCGAACCATAGGTGGTACGCAAGGTTGTTGCGATTGAGTACTTCAAACGGCGGTTCTCCTCGTACATCTCCGAAGCCTCGGCCGAGAGCTCCTTCAACGCCTTGCGATTCTCCTTCATCAATGCCACAATAGTGCGGTTGTAGATGCGGGTTACCGCCTTGATAGTATCCGAAACACCTGTCATAGTGTTATTGACGAGGTTCTCACGAACTTCGGCGTCGCTCTTCTTGTTCTCCTCCTTCTTCTTTTTAGGCATAAAGTTCGAGTGGATGAACATATATACTACGAGGATAGTTATAGCACCGAATGCCCAAATCTCGCCCCACATAAGCAACAAGCCGAGGATAAATGCGATGATAAAGCCTCCGAAACCGGTTACGAACCAACCCATCACAACGGTAAATACACCCGTGATACGATATACGGCACTTTCACGACCCCACGCCTTGTCGGCCAACGACGAACCCATCGCAACCATAAAACATACATAGGTGGTCGAGAGTGGCAACTTCAACGAGGTACCGAGTGCGATAAGCAACGATGCGGTGGTGAGGTTTACGGTCGAACGAATCATATCGTAAGGTGCGCCACTGTGCTCGATATCGGCCCACTCGAAACGCTCCTCGATAAACTTCTTTGTTCGCTCAGGGGTGATCTTGTCGAAGAAACGAGAGGTGCTTACGGCTGCACGAACCAATGCTCGTGAAAATACCGACGACGAGAACTGCTGGTTGCCTCCGTCATCGCCTGCCGACGTGAGCGAAAGCTCAGTCTGCGACACATTCATAGCCTTGCGGGAGGTCCAAAGTGTTGCAACCATGATGATACCCGACAATACTATATATATAGTGTTGTTGGCGTTCTTTGCCGGCTCTGCCAAGCCTGTCATCAACAACGACACATCGCCTCCGGCAGCCTTTGTGGTGGTGAAGGCCTCCAAACCTGCGATAGGCACACCGATAAAGTTTACGAGGTCGTTACCGGCGAAGGCCAATGCCAAAGCAAATGTTCCCGAGAGGATGGTTATACGCAAGATATTCACACGGAACAGCTGCAAGAAGAAGAGCAGCAATGCACAGAATACCCACGCAATGCCGAGTGCAATAAGCAGATGTTCATCCACCCATGCCACAAATGCGGTACCTCCGAGCTGTGACTTCAAACCCTTAAAGAGTGCAAAGTAGAGGATCGCTGTGAGCGACATTCCGCACCATATAGAGCCAAAGCGACGCAACATCTTAACATAACGGAACGAGAAGATGAGTCGTGAAACCCACATCACCAAAGTACCCATTGTGAAGGCCAAAATCACCGAGAGAAGGATACCCGAAACGATACCCATCGCCTTTGCGGTGTTGATGTAGTTGCCCAACTCGAGGTACGAGATGTTCGGATCGGCACCAATCTTGAAGAGAGCTACGGCAATTGCCGAGCCGAGCAGACAGAAGATGAGCGACACGGTGGTCGAGGTTGGCAATCCGAGCGAGTTGTAGAGGTCGAGCAGGATGACATTCGCAAACATCACCGCCACATAGAGCATCATCACCTCCTTGAAGGTGAATAGTCCCGGATGGAACATTCCGTGGCGTGCCACATCCATCATACCGCTCGATGTGAGCGCTCCGATAAGGATACCTACCGAGGCTACGATAAGTATCGTGCGGAATTTTGCAGCTCTCGAGCCTATAGCCGAGTTAAGAAAGTTTACCGCATCGTTTGTTACACCCACATAGAGTCCCGATACGGCCAGGAGCGCAAGAATTGCGACCATTACATAGTAAATTTCTCCCATATAAAGAGTTCGTTTAGGTTATTTCACTTCTACAAAGATAAAAAGTGTTGCCCAAACAGACAACACTTAACTCAAAATTTAACAATTATTTAACATTGAAAAGGGGTGGTAATACACCCTAAAAACGCTTCAGAATAGCGTAGATCTCAAATGCAAAACCTGTCACTACGAGTATTGGTGCGAGTGTGATTCTGCGCCACGAGAAGATGTCGTACGAGAACTCCTCGGGTGTTGCGACTGTACCTCCGGCCATCAACACAAAGCCCAAAATAATAACTACCGCACCCACAATCATCAACACATAGTTACGCATAGTCAAAGGCATTTCGCCATCGTGCTTGTTACCCACACTATTGAATTTTTCGACAATTTTTTTCATCTTAGTAGAGATATATCTTATTTCCTTTCATATTTACAAAACGATTGACCACAGGCAGAGTACAGATAACTGCCACCGCAACGCCGAGTGTAACTATTGCACCGGCGAATATGCCGGCCTCCTCCCACTTAGGGAAGATGCCGATGCCGGGAACAAAATGGTCGAGGGCGTAGAGCGAACCTCCGAGTAGGAGAGAAGCGAAAATACCTGCCAGGAAGCCCTGCAATGCACTGCGGCCCACAAATGGGCGCATTATAAACCACTTTGTAGCACCCACAGCTTTTAAGGTGTTTATCAACTCTCGCTGCGAGTAGACAGCCAGACGCACGGTGTTGTTAAGCAGAACAAACGACACCACAAGCAGTGCTCCGCCAAATACGAGCATTATAAACTGCATGGCGTCGAGTGTCGAGTGCATCTCCTCGATAAAGCTCTGTGGATAGGTCACATACGACACGCCCTCAATCTTGCGAGCCTCCTCGGCAAACTTCTCGAGCCCCTCTTTGTTCGAAGAGAGAGCTGAGAGAGTTACATCGTAGGAGTCGGGCAGTGGATTTTCGCCAAGAATACCCTGAATATCGACGGCAAAGACACGCTTAAACTCCTCGTCCTCCAACTTCGACTCCTTCGATACGAACTTCAACGAGGCGACCATCTCGCTCTCGGCAAGGCGTACTGCCACGGTATCACGCTCCGCCTCGGTGAGCCCATCTTTCAGCTCCACAATCATTGTCACGCTCTCACGCATACGCTTTGTGGTTGAGAAGATGTTTGTCACGATAAAGCCTATCGCTCCGAGCAGGAACAATACGAGCGTTATGCTTACTGTCGAAGTGGCGTACGAAAATCGTACTCTACGAGATATGTTTCTTTTTGCAGCTGCCATAACATTTCAAAATTGTAGGTATTACGAGTGCGAAGATAATCAAAATTGAGCAAATAAGTGTTACTGCCTCGGCCAAACTCCAATTTGGAGCCTTGAAACGCCACTCTACGGTGTGCTGGCCCTCGGGCAGAACCATCGCACGAAGCAGATAGTCGGCACGGAACGAGTCGCACGGCTCGCCATCGAGATAAGCGCTCCAGCCCTTATCGTAGTAGATTTCGGAAAATATCGCTACTGCATTGCCGCCTGTCAGAGTGTAGTCGTAACGGAGATAGTTCGGGCGATACTCCTTGAGCTCTATATCGCCTGCACCCTCGATGTGTGGTCGTGGAGCTCCGGCCTCGGCTACGGCGGTGGTACGGAGGTCCACTTTGCCCAATGCGGCCAACTCCTCGTCGGCACTATCTACAATCTCAACCTTGTTCACAAACCAAGCCGCTCCATAAGCCGTTGGACGCTCGATAACGCCATCTTTGGTTATGAGGTACTTGGTGTTGAGCATATCGAGAACCGCCTCGTGACCATTCGAGAGATAGTGGTCGATCAAATCCTGATAACGACCCATTTTTGCTCCGTGGTAGCCACCAATCGAGCGGTGGAACATCGAAGTCGTAGCGTCGTTGAATGGCGAAACGGTGAGGTTGAATACTCGGTACCCCGGCTCCTTGTCGGCCATAATCTGCTTATCCGCATCGGTAGGATATATCTTGGTGTTGCGCTTCTCTACGAATGTTTCGTATGGGAGGTAGCGCAGATTTATAGGAAGAATATCGGCGACAATAAGTGCCGCTACAAGGGCCAATGCTCCGGTGCGCCATCTCTTGTCGATGCGTAACGCTACAAGCAAAACACCTGCAGCCAAGAGAATGTAAACAGCCGAACGCCACGCATCGGTTGCGAGAATTGAAGCTCGCTCGGCTGCCATAGCCTCGGCTACCACAGCACCCACCTCGGCATCGCCGAAGGCTTGCCCCATCATCGCTACACTCTCCTCCTCGCCAAAGTTGAACATCGACGAGCCGGCAACTGCAAAAATCAGACACAGACCTGCGGTAATGCCGGCAGCAATGGCGATTTTGCGAGTGAGGAACTTTTTATCCTCCCATTTTTGCCAAATCTGCCACAATGCCATACCTGCCAAGAGTGGTGCGCTCCACTCCACCACAACCAAGGCGGTCGAAACGGCTCGGAACTTATCGTAGAGAGGCAAGTAATTGAAACACAACTCCGTAAACCACATTGCGTGGTAGCCCCACGACATCAAAATTGCCAAAATGGTCGCTGCCAATATCCACCAGCGGTTGCGGTCGTCGGCAAGCATGAGTCCGAGCAGTGCAAGGAAGATGACAATCGCACCGATGTAGGTAGGACCTGCGGTGTAGGGTTGCTCACCCCAATAGGTTGGCAATTGCTGGGCAATCTGCTCGGCAGTGCGACGATCTGCACCCAATCGCTTCAGTGATTCGGCCACCTCGCCATCCTTCGAGAAGGTTGCTCCCGAGTCGCCACCCATAAAGTCGGGAATAAGCATATTCCAACTCTCGTCAATGCCGTAGCTCCACGCCGTAGCGTAGTCGATATCGAGTCCTTTGCGCTCACTTTCCACCGCCAAAGCACTTCCGCCACGAGTGGTGTCGGAGGTGTGTTGCATGGTGTAGTAGAGTGGCGCAAAATTCGCTCCGAGAGCCAAAATTGCCGCTCCAACCAACACTGCAGTGCGCTGTGCAAAGTTTTTGCACACCCTATTTTTAATGGCGAAAACCAATTCCGAAATGAAAAGTGCTGCTGCGGCCAACACAAAGTAGTAGGTTATCTGCGGATGGTTGGCTCCAGCCTCCAATGAAGCGAAAAATGCGGTTAATGCACCACCTATCCACATGTTCTGTCGCAAGGTGTAGTGGATAGATCCGAGCATTGCAGGGGCATAAACCAATGCCCACATCTTGGTGATGTGTCCTGCGCCGATAATGAGGAAGAAGTAGGTCGAAAGTCCGTATGCCAGACCTACGATAATGCCAACCCATGCCGACATTCCCATCAGTAGTGCCATTACAAAGGCGGACAACATCGCAAAGAAGACCATCGAAGCGGGTGTGGCAAAGAGCGACTGAACCCAATCGACGGTGCGTTTGATAATCTGCGCCGGATACTTGATGTTGATTTGATAGGCAGGCATACCCGAGAACATCGCTCCTGTCCACTGTGGATCCTCGTCGAAGTCGGCTCGGCACTCACGAATATCACGACTCATTCCGTCGAATTGACGGATGTCGTGCTGGGGCAGAACTCGACCCTCCAACTGAGGAGCAAAGCCGATAACCGACACCACTCCGAAGACCAAAATCGCAACTACCGTCGGTAGCGCTTTACGCAAGATATTGTGTAATTTTTCCATAGATATCGTTTAAATAACGCTCAAAGTTAGAAAAAATTTGGATTTTTTGGGCAACTATCCCGAAAAATCACTATCTTTGTTCGGATATAGGACTTTTATGACTACTACACTTGACCAAATTCGTCGCCCGATAGAGGGCTATTTGGAGGAGTTCAACGCCTTCGTTCGCAAGAATTTCAGCGAGGAGGAGGGTACCCTCATCGGCGATATGCTCGAATATGTCCTCTCGTCGAGAGGCAAGGGGTTGCGCCCTGTGGTTGTTATGCTTGCTGCGGGTGCCACATCGGCTACAGGCAACTTCGGCAAACGCACAATGTTGGCTGCGATGTTGGTCGAGATGATACATGTGGCATCGCTTATCCACGACGATGTTATCGACGAGTCAAATCTCCGTCGAGGTCAAGCTTCGGTGAATGCTCGCTGGCAATCCCGTAACGCCGTAATCATTGGCGACTATATCCTTGCACGCAATATGAATATCGGTCTGCAAAGTGGTCAGTACGACCTCCTTACCCATATTATTGGTGCAATGTCAACCCTCTGCGAGGGAGAGCTCATTCAGAGCGATCACGCAGCCAAGTTGGATACCTCTCGTGAACACTACCTTGACATCATCTACAAGAAGACCGCATCGTTGTTCTCGGTGTGCGGCTCGGTGGGTGCATTGTCGGTGGGAGCGTCGCCCGATAAGGTTTCGGCAATGCGAACCTTTGGCAATATGCTCGGTATGGCGTTCCAAATTGTGGACGATATTCTCGACTTTGTACCTAATAACAATACCGGCAAGCCTGCGGCCAACGATCTGCGTGAACGCAAAATTACCCTTCCGCTTATCGAGGTGTTGGAGCGAGTATCCGAGGAGGAGAAGGCCGAGATTATGCACCACCTGCCACTCTGTGCCGAGAGCGAGGAGAGTGTGGCGTTTATCCAAAATAAGGTCGAGGAGCACAAAGGCGTAGAACTTGCACGAAAGACCTTGCAGGCCTATTTGCAACGAGCGATGTCGGCACTTTCGGTGTGTGAAGACTCGGAGTATCGCAACTCGTTGTTGGCGTTGTGTGAGTATGTAGTTGAGCGTGACAGATAGACCAAATAGGAAACAAACTTTTTTTAACCAATAAAACTAAAATTTTATGACACAAAAACAAAACTCGAATGTGCCGGCAATCATCGTGTGCATCTTGCTCTTCGGTATGATTTCGTTCGTCACAAACCTTGCATCGCCAATGGGCGATATCCTCAAGAACCAGTTCCAGGTTGCTAACTGGATGGGTACTCTCGGTGTATTGTGTAACTTCATCGCTTACGCAGTTATGGGTATCCCTGCAGGTAACCTCTTGCAGAAGAAGGGTTACAAGTTCACCGCTTTGACAGCTGTTGCAGTTGGTTTCATCGGTGTTGCTATCCAGTTTGTTGCGGGTAAGTTGACCGGCAATACTGCATTCGGTATCTACCTCTTGGGTGCTTTCGTAGCAGGTTTCTCGATGTGTATGCTCAACATCGTGGTTAATCCAATGTTGAACAAGCTCGGTGGCGGTGGTAACCGTGGTAACCAGCTCGTTCAGGTGGGAGGCTCGTTCAAC
>JAGBRY010000102.1 GCA_017632115.1 Alistipes sp.
GTCGTGAGACAGTTCGGTCTCTATCTGTTGCGGGCGTAGGAAGATTGAGGGGTCCTGACTTTAGTACGAGAGGACCGAGTTGGACGAACCTCCGGTGTATCGGTTATGCTGCCAAGTGTACCGCCGAGTAGCCGCGTTCGGATTAGATAAGCGCTGAAAGCATCTAAGCGCGAAGCTAGCCCCAAGATAAGTCTTCCCTTGAGGGGCGTAGGAGACTACTACGTTGATAGGCTGCAGATGTAAAGACAGTAATGTCAAAGTCGAGCAGTACTAATTACCCGAACGGCTTTTTTAACAAATCTTTATCTCATTTCCTGTTGAGTGTCAAAATTAGCAGATAGGCGACTGCTTAACAAAGTGCCTTGGCTCTTGATAATACAAGACCTAAAAATAATTTAGGTGGTTATAGCGGTGAGGTTCCACCTCTTCCCATTCCGAACAGAGAAGTTAAGCTCACTCGCGCCGATGGTACTGCGGTTTTCCCGTGGGAGAGTAGGTAGCCGCCTCTTCAAGCCAAACTCTACATCAGGGTTTGGCTTTTTCTTTTGCATTATATTCAACTATTACATATCAGCCAAACCCTGATGTAGAGTTTGACTTGAAGGGCGGCAAACTTGTTCTTCTTCGAAGAACGAAGTGTTATCGGTGGCAAGTGGGCTTAACACTCTGGAACAGAGAACGATTGTGCAAGCCGAGAGCAGAGTGCATATATGGTATGTACTCTGCCGAGGTGCAGCCAATCGAAACGGCACATTGGAGCCGTAGGCTCGTGCCGTAAGTTAAGCCTTGCCACCGATAAATATTTTGCCGCCACCATTTGTGTTACCTATCCCCCAAACCCCCTTTGACCTTTGGTCTTCCTCCTTCGCACCTCGGCAAAGTCTGCAAGCACCCTCTGCTCTCGGTTTGTCGTCGGTTCTGTAAAGGGGGCTTATTTGTTGCTTGTGGGTAGCTCTTCGCAAAAAAATAAGAAGAACAATTGTCGGCAACGATTGCGCAAGCCGAACGCAGAGGATATACCTATATATACTATGCTGAGGCGCAGCCGATTTAAGCCGAGCGATAATCGCAAAGCGATGCTCGGCAAGTTAAGCGAAAGAGTAGTGTCGTTAGTGTCGTTATAGGTAATAGTGGCGATAGGCAGTAGGTAAAATTTGTAATTACATAAATTTTACCTAACTTTGTGTAATTCAAACCGCTTATAAACTATAAATTCTTTCACCTATGAAACGGCTTTTGGATATCCTGCTACTCGTTGTGGTAATCATATTTTCGACATCGTGTGGAACACACTATTACGACACAATACCTTCTGAAGTTTCTACAATAACAATCCCTAGCGAGGGCGGACTTTTCGAGTTTAAGGTTGTTGATTATGAAATGGATTATACTACTCGCTTCCAACCTGGTATGATGTTTAAGTATTATCGCTACCGAGTTGTCGAAGATGGTGTTGTGGGCAAGGAGTCAGGCAATATGTTTGATGCGCCTTGCATTTGGGTGGAATTTGCGCCCAACGATACAAGTCGAACAAAGGAGTATACTATCGATGTCAAGGTCGCCGACGATTACTACAATGCAGACGAAAGTCCAAACTTTGGTGAGTGGCAAACAGTGTGGAGAATTACACAGCCGAATTAAATTTTGTAATCAAATCTACCACACTAAAATGCCGAGTATCAAAAACGATACTCGGCATCTCTTTTATTGTAGAGTGATTTCTACCTCAAAATCTGCAATATCTCCGAAGGGTTATCGACAATAATATCTGCGCCGTACTCCTCCAACTCGGTGCGAGGGCGGAAGCCCCAGGTGCAGCCTATTGAGCGAACACCGGCATTCTTTGCGGTCTGAATATCTACGCCAGAATCGCCTATCATACAGGTCGTTTCGGCCGTTGCAGAGCACTCTCGCATAATGAGATCGAGCAGAGCTGCATCGGGTTTCAATGGGAAGCCCTCCTTATTGCCATGGATTGCCGAGAAATGAATATCGGGGAATATCGTGCGCACCAATTTCTGCGTTCCTTCGTCGAATTTATTCGATGCTACAGCCAACGACCAACCCTCGCTTTGCAGGGTGCGTAACACCTCGTAAATGCCCTCGTAGGGATGTGTATAGCGGTCGATATTGGTGGTGTAGTAGTCGAGGAAATCTGCTCGGGCAGCGGCCACATACTCCTCCGTGCGCAACTCTTCGGGTAGTGCTCGCTTTACAAGATTGAGGATACCATTGCCTACCATTTTTGCATACTCTTCACGGGTGTGCAGGCTGAGTCCACGCAATGATAGCATATGGTTGCATGCCTCGGATAGGTCGCCAATCGTGTCGAGCAGAGTGCCGTCTAAATCGAAAATTGCAAGTCTATTCTCCATCTCTTCTACCTCTTTGCCTTCTGTTTTCCTCGTTTCAGTTCCTTGCGCAAAGTCGAGCCTTTGACTGTCCAACCGAAAGTTCCAACCTTCTCACCCATAGTGAAATAGCCTCCGTGTGCATAGGTCAGAAGTTGCATCTTTTCGACATCGAGTTTGCCCGTTTCAGGATCGAGATAGGCCTCGTCAACTGCCACATTCACCACCTCGCCGATGAACATATCGTGTGAACCGAGAGGAATAATCTGCTTTACTCGGCACTCAATCGAGATTGGCGACTCGGCAATCGAGGGGGCTGCAACCACGGCCGACTTCTCGGGAGTGAGTCCACACTCCTTGAACTTGTCGAAGTTGCGACCTGAGCGCACGCCACACCAATCGGTAGCCTCTGCTAACGCCTCGGTGGTGAGGTTTATGACGAACTCGCCTGTGCGCTTAACTATCTCGTAGGAGTGGCGCTCGGGACGAATCGAAACATAGGCCATTGCCGGCTCAGAACATATTGTTCCTGTCCAAGCCACAGTCAGCATATTGTAGTTTTCAGGTGCATCGCCACAACTAACCAATACCGCAGGTACAGGATTAACTATCGCACAAGGCTTCCAATTTTGTTTCATAACTACTTGATATTTACTCTTTTGCACCCACTTTTTTGAGTGCGATATTGTCGCCCGACCACTGATTTACCTTAAATACCTGGTTGACCAGAACCTCCTTTTTCTCATCTACGATTTTGACGATGAGAGGGAATGGCTTTGTCTTTATGATATCGTTTGTAGAGGGTAGAGTGTGTGGTATGACATAGACCAAGAGGTTGAGATAATCTCCCTCTTTGGTCGATAGCGAGAGCTTGCGATTGACCTCGTAGTCGCTTGGTGGAGAGGTGAGATTGGCACCAACAGGTGCGATGTAACTCTCCTCGGAGAGGTACTCGATACGCTCCTCCCGAGCAGAGCAAACCTCGCAAACCAACACGAGATTGTAGCGCCACAACTCCTCGAAATTACTCGAAACGGATACCTTAAAACTGCTCATATTCTATACTTTACCCTCCTTTTCACCTCTTTCGGGCGTTATTTATTGCAAATATAGCAACTTTCGTGAGAAAACTTTGCACATTTTGCTTTTTTGTAGTACATTTGCACGCTAATTACGCTAATATGGGAATAGGAACAGTGGCAAACAACAAGTTTTCGATCGACTATATGTCGTTGTCGAGTGGTTTGCACACCTTCGACTTCGAGGTTGACGACACTCTCTTCAGCGAGATGGAGTCGAACGAAATCAAGGGTGGCGACTGCAAGGTTCACGCCTGCATCAACTGCTCCGACTCGAAACTCGATGTTAATGTTGTAATCTCGGGTAGCGTAGTTGTAGAGTGCGACCGATGCTTGGATGACTGCAATGTTCCTGTTGAGTTTTCGGGATTGTTGACAGTGCGTTTTTCGGACTTGCAGCACGACTACGATGGCGATGTAATGTGGATTGCAAAGGGCGATCAGCTCTCGTTGAAGCAGTACATCTACGAGAGCATTGTAATCTCGTTGCCATATCGTCGAGTTCACGAGGAGGGTGGTTGTAACCCCGAGATGATGGCTCGCTTTACGGTAGCCGAGGAGGATGCAGAAGAGTAAAAGAGTAGACTCAATAAGAGGAAAATAATAAGTAAAACTTAAAAATAGAGTACAATTATGGCACATCCAAAACACAAAGTCTCGTCAACCCGTCGAGACAAGCGCAGAACTCACTACAAGGCTGTTGTTCCAACAGTTGTAACTTGCTCGAACTGTGGTTCGGCAGTTCTCTATCACCGTGTATGCCCAGAGTGCGGTTTCTACCGTGGCAAGTTGGCTATCGAGAAGAAGGTAGAGGCATAGTCGAGTTTATGCACATTAAGAAAAAAGCCTGCTTGCCATAATATGGTAGCGGGCTTTTTTGGCTACAATAAGAACCTTGTAAACCTATGATTAGAATCGGATTAGATGCTATGGGTGGCGATTTCGCTCCCGAGGCTGCGGTGAAGGGTGCGGTGATGGCACTCGATGCGCTCGACGACAATAGTCGTATCGTCCTATTTGGCGATGCGGAGGCTATTCGTGCGCACCTTGCAAAGGAGGGGTGTGCAGAGGAGCGATTCGATATTGTCGCAACCTCGCAGGCGGTCGAGATGGGCGACCATCCGGTTCGTGCATTCCAGCAGAAGCGGGATTCGAGCATTGTTGTCGGCTTCAAACACCTTGATGAGGGTAAGATTGACGGCTTTGCAAGCGCAGGTTCTACGGGTGCTATGATGGTCGGCTCGACACAGATCGTAAGGGTTGTTGATGGTGTAATTCGTCCTGCAATTTCGACTGTTGTACCTACCGTTACAGGTGCGCCGGTAATGATTCTCGATGTGGGGTTGAATGTCGACTGCAAGCCCGATGTATTGGAGCAATATGCCCTGATAGGTTCAATCTATGCCGAGTCGGTACTCGGTGTCGAGAAGCCTCGAGTAGCACTTCTTAATATAGGTACAGAGTCGAGTAAAGGCAATCTTCAGACCAAGGCGGCATACGAGTTGTTGCAACTGGGCGGAGAGTCCGGCCGATACAATTTTGTAGGAAATATCGAGGCTTCGCATATCTTTACATCAAAGGTTGCCGATGTAGTCGTATGCGACGGATTTGTGGGCAATACGGTGCTTAAATTGACCGAAGGACTCTACGCTATAAATGCAAATTTGGGCTCTACAAATCGTTTTTGGGAGGGTGTAAATTACGAGCATATTGGCGGTACTCCGGTGTTGGGAATCAACGCTCCGGTGGTTATCGGACACGGTAAATCGACTGCTGAGGCGATAAAGAGTATGGTTCTTGCCACCGAGCAGACCATTCGTGCTAATATCGTCGAGCGATTGAGAGAGGCGTTTGAATAGTAGATACAAAAAACAAAATAACTAATAGCAAAACAGAAGAGGCTGTCCGTTGGACAGCCTCTCTGCTTTATGTGTGGAGTAGATTATTTCTTCTCCATCTGAGCCTTCAACTCTGCAAGACCTGCGATGTCGCCGAGAGTTGTCTTCTCAACCGACTGCTGGATCTTCTTCATCGAAGCCTTAGCTGCATCAGCTGCTGCCTTACGCTCAGCCTTCTCAGCTGCTACCTCAGCACGCTTTGCCTCCTCGAAAATACGAGTGTGCGACAAAGTTACACGCTTTGTAGCCTTCGAGAACTCGATTACCTTGAACTCTGCGGTCTCGCCCTTCTTGATAGAAGTGCCGTCCTCCTTAACCAACTGACGAGCTGGTGCGAAGCCCTCGATGTTCTCGCCGAGCGATACGATAGCGCCCTTCTCGGTCAACTCAACAACGGTACCTGTGTGAACCGAATCAACAGTGTACTGCTGCTCGAACTCGTTCCAAGGGTTCTCCTCCAACTGCTTGTGGCCAAGGCTCAAGCGGCGGTTCTCCTTGTCGATCTCGAGAACTACAACCTCGATATCAGCACCTACCTGAGTGAACTCACCTGGGTGCTTAACCTTCTTAGTCCACGAAAGATCCGAGATGTGGATCAAGCCGTCGATACCCTCCTCGATCTCAACAAATACACCAAAGTTGGTGAAGTTGCGAACCTTAGCAGTGCACTTTGTGCCTACAGGGTACTTAGCCTCGATTGCCTCCCATGGATCAGCCGAAAGCTGCTTGATGCCGAGCGACATCTTGCGCTCCTCACGGTCGAGGGTCAAAACTACTGCCTCAACCTCGTCGCCAACCTTCATGAAGTCCTGAGCCGAACGCAAGTGCTGGCTCCAAGACATCTCCGATACGTGGATCAAGCCCTCGATACCTGGAGCGATCTCAACGAATGCACCGTAGTCAGCCATAACAACAACCTTACCCTTAACGGTGTCACCAACCTTCAACTCAGCGTCGAGTGACTCCCATGGGTGAGCCGAAAGCTGCTTCAAACCGAGAGCGATACGCTTCTTGGTCTCATCGA
>JAGBRY010000103.1 GCA_017632115.1 Alistipes sp.
ATATGATAACTCCATAGCCCTATTTCTTTAAGAATTTGTTGAACAATACCATCAAGAAGCCCAGCACAAGGAATGCTCCCGGAGCAAGGACAAATACCAAAGGCATATAGTCGCCACAACCGAGGTCATAACCGAAGATTGCACCGCTACCCAACACCTCACGCACTGCTCCGATAACGGTCAATGAGAGTGTGAAGCCAAGTCCGATACCTACACCATCGAGAGCCGAGTCGAATACTCCGTTCTTCGATGCGAAGGCCTCTGCACGACCGAGGATGATGCAGTTCACAACGATGAGCGGAATAAATACGCCGAGTGAAGCGTAGAGCGAAGGCACAAATGCCTGCATCAGCATCTGAATAACTGTTACGAACGATGCGATAACCACGATAAACGCAGGAATACGCACCTTATCAGGGATAAGATTTTTGATGAGTGCGATTACCATATTCGACATAATCAACACCGCCATAGTTGCCACACCCATACCGAAACCATTCTCTGCCGAGGTGGTAGTACCGAGCGTAGGACACATACCCAAGACCAAAACAAAGGTCGGGTTCTCCTTGATAACGCCACGCCATACGAGGAGTAGCTTATCTTTCAAGAAAGTTGTTACTTTATTTGCCATAATTACTCCTCCTTCTTTGTTTGTGATGCACCCGTAGTGGCCTGAACCTCTCTCTCCCAGCCCGCTACAACCTTAAATACCGAGTAGGCACGAGCCACAGCCTCGGCATAGGCACGAGATGAGATTGTTGCAGCGGTCAAAGCGTCGACATCGCCGCCATCCTTCTTTACGGTAAGTTTTACCTTCGGAGCCTCCTTGCCCTGGATGCTCGCCAAGAGAGGGTTGCCCTCCTCGGTCATCTTTGCACCCAAGCCTGGGGTTTCGGCCTGCTCCAGCACATTGACATTCAGAATTGTACCCTTGGTATCGAAACCAACCATAAGGCGTACCAAACCGCTAAATCCATTCTTTGTTGCCGATTCGATAGCGTAGCCTACGACCTCGCCACCCTTTGTTGCCTTGTGGGCAATAATCAGCAACTCATCTGCCGTATGCTCGCTCTTTTCGGTTGCATCGAACTCGGGCAGTACCTCTGCCAAAGCTGCCTTTACGGCCGCCTCTTTAGCCTTTGCGATAGGGTCGATGGTGATCATATTTACCAAACCTACGCAAGCCGACGAGATGAGGGTGATGCAGAAAAGCACCAACACCATATTCTTCAATGAACTCTTCATATCGCCTTCCTCCTACTTTTTAGCACCAAAACGGCGTGGTTTGATATACTTATTTATAAGAGGTACCACGCTATTCATAATAAGGATAGCGAACGACATACCCTCCGGATATGCACCCCACAAGCGGATAACCATTGTCAAAGCACCGATACCGATACCATAGATAACCATACCCTTGGTTGTCATTGGCGAGGTTACATAGTCGGTAGCCATAAACACCGCACCCAGCACTACTCCACCGCTCAAGAGGTGGAACAATGCGAAGTTCGAGACAAGGTGTGGAGTGTCAAACGAGAATGCGCCATAGATAGCAGCAAATACCGCAACAGTGGCGAAGATCGACACAGGGATATGCCAAGTGATAACTCTACGCACCAACAAGTAGGCAAAGCCGAGCAACAACGCCAAGGTTGCAATCTCGCCAAACGAACCAGCCATATTACCTGCGAACATACCCAAAGCATCGAACTCTGCGAAGTTCATCAGCCCGGCCTTAGCTGCAGCCAACGGGGTTGCACCCGAGTAGGCATCGACAAAGCCCTCGGTCGAAGGCAATGCAAACGAGGTCATCTGCACAGGGTAAGCAATCAAGAGGAATACTCGTGCTACGATTGCAGGGTTGAACGGATTCTTACCAAGACCACCAAACGGCATCTTGGCAACACCAATAGCTACCAATGCGCCAATTGCCACAATCCACAACGGAATGTTTGCCGGCATATTCATCGCCAACAACAGACCTGTAACCACTGCCGAGAGGTTGGTTATGGTCTGCTTGCCACGCACCAAAAATTTCTGAATTAACGCTTCGAAAAGCACACAGCAGCCAATCGAAACTGCTGTTACTGCCAACACGCCCCAGCCATAGACATAGACCGACACCGCCAACGCAGGCAACAGTGCGATAATTACATCGCCCATCAACTTAGTTGTCGAGAGTGAGCCGTGAATATGGGGAGCTGCGGCTACAATAGTTCTGTTTGCCATATCTTTTTCTCCTTTATTTCTTTGCGTTACGAGCACGGATAATACCCATTACGGTCTGCTTGCCAAGGCGCACATAGTCCAGCAACGGAAGATTTGCAGGGCAAGTAAATTGACAACATCCACACTCAATACAACTTACGATATCGTTCTGCTCCATAGCATCCCAAGCCTTCTTCTTAGACTGCTTTGCCAGGAGGTAAGGCTCCAAGCCCATCGGGCACGCCTCAACACACTTTGCACACTTGATACAAGGTGATGGCTCGCCACGCAACGCCTCTGCGCCACTCAAAACGGTGATACCCGAGCAACCCTTCATAACAGGCGAAGCCAAGTTCGACATCGGACGACCCATCATAGGACCTCCGTTCAATACACGGTTATCGCACTCCGGCAAACCACCGCACTTCTCGAGGAGCGCCGACACCGGTGTTCCGAAGCGAGTAAGCAAGTTCTTGGTATCCTTAACCGACTTGCCTGTAACGGTTACAACACGCTGAACAAGCGGCTTATTCTTCTGTACTGCCTCGTAGACTGCCACTGCGGTCGAAGCGTTGCAAACTACTGCACCCACATCGATAGGCAATGCTGGCGGAGCAGGTACCTCACGACCCGTAACGGCTGCTATCAATTGTTTCTCACCGCCCTGTGGATACATGGTTTTGAGAGGCTTAATCTCGATACCGTTGTAGCCCTTTGCCAACTCCTGAAGATGCTTGATTGCGTCAGGTTTGTTGTTCTCGACACCAACTACGGCCTTCTCAACCGAAACGGCCTTCATCAAAATCGAAGTTCCAACTAACAACTCCTCGCCACGCTCCAACATTGTGCGATAGTCCGAGGTGAGGTATGGCTCACACTCCACGCCGTTGATAATCAAAATCTCGGCCTTCTTACCCTCGGGAATCGAGAGCTTTACATGAGTTGGGAATGTTGCACCACCCATACCTACGATGCCGGCCTCCTTGATGCGGGCAATAATCTCGGCAGAGGAGAGGTCGCACTCCTTGACCAACTCGGTCGAGAGGTCGATACCCTCGGCCCACTCGTCGCCCTCACGCTTGATCGAAATCATCATCTGGCGCAAGCCCTGGCCATTTAGTTGCAAATCAACTGCGGTAACGGTACCCGAAATCGGAGCATGGATATTTGCCGACATAAAGCCCGTGGCCTCGGCAATCTTCTGACCCACCTTCACTGCGTCGCCCTTCTTGACGAGAGCTGTTGCGGGTGCTCCGATATGTTGTGCAAG
>JAGBRY010000104.1 GCA_017632115.1 Alistipes sp.
AAGAAGTCGGTGAACTTTATCCTGATGAACGACCAGCACGGCAACGAGGGTACCTACGAGTTGCTCAACAAGCGCATCAGCAAGGCTAAGCGTTTCGACAAGAATTGGTCGGCAGATGCTGTATTCTTCGTTGGTGATATGGCTGGCTCGGTAGATGAGAAGCAGCGCTCGTTGTACTACAAGGTGTCGGGCGGTGTGAACAACTACCCTAAGTATAAGGAGACTCCGTTCCACGAGGTGCCTCTCTTTATGACTCGTGGTGTGAACGAGTCTAAGGGTTGGCTTGGTGCCAACTATATGACCCTCTTCCCAACCTCGACAGGTAAGCCATACTACACCGTTCGCTACGGCTCGGTATGCTTCATCGTGCTCGACTCGGGTAGCGACCAGAAGGATAAGGCAGCAAACACCGACTTCTCGTCGTATCGCAAGGAGCAGGCTCAGTGGCTTGCAGAGGTACTCCAGAGCGAGGATGTTAAGGGTGCGAAGTTCAAGGTTGCCCTCATGCACATCCCTCCTGTAGGCGGCCTTTCGCCTGTAGGCAAGGAGCTCAACGAGCTCTTCGTGCCACTCCTCAGCGAGGCAGGTATCAACCTTATGATTTCGGGCTACACCCACGAGAACCACCTCCACAAGGCCGATAAGAAGTGCTCTTTCCCAATTCTCGAGAATGGCACTACCAGCCTTATCAGCATCCGTGCAACACAGGAGAAGATGGATGTTGTGGTTGAGAATTTTGCAGGTGATGCGCTCAATACCCTCTCGTTCGAGTAGGGCTCACTTAACTATAAAATTAGTACAGAATTACAGGGTGCAACCTTGTAGTTCTGTATTTTTTCACTATCTTTGTCCCGACATAAGGGGTGCTAAAGTGAATTAAGAATTAAAAATTGAGAATTAAGAATTACTTGACGCAGCAAATAATTTCTCGATGCAGCATAAAATAATCCTCAATCCTCAATTCTCAATCCTCAATTCTCTCTTTGGCTGAGATTATACCCATTGAACCGAAACGGGTAATGCCGGAACGGGACAGAGTGTTAATCACACATACCCCTTTTCTATACCTATAATTAAAAAACAATGGTTATGAAAAGGATTTTTCTTTTAATGGCTGTGGCCTTGTGTGCCACCTTCGGAGCGAGAGCCGAAGCGAAACTCTCTCGCAACATCATCGAGAACGACTCCGTTCTAATTCAGCAAATCGAGGTTACCGCCACCCGAGCAAAGGCCTCTACACCTATCGCCCATTCGAACCTCTCACGCCAGGAGATCGAGGAGCAGAACTATGGCGAGGATATCCCTTCGCTCTTGAAGAACCTGCCTTCGGTAGTTATCTCGTCGGAGAGTGGTACGGGCATAGGCTCGACCTCGTTCCGAGTGCGTGGTACCGACCCTACACGCATAAATGTAACCCTCAATGGCGTGCCTATGAACGATGCCGAAACCCACTCGGTATATTGGTACGACACCCCCGACCTCGTATCGTCGCTCGGCTCGGTGCAGTTGCAGCGTGGTGTGGGCACCTCGACCGCAGGTACAGGAGCATTTGGTGCTTCGCTCAATATGACCTCCGCCCCTTCATCCGCAAAGTTTGGTGGCCGTGCATCGCTCTCCTATGGCTCGTTCAACACCGCCAAGCAGGAGGTGGCCCTCTCATCGGGCCTTCTCGGTGGCCATTGGGCTATTGACGGAAGGGTATCGCACCTCTCCTCCGACGGCTATGTCGAGCGTGCATCGAGCAACCTCTCGTCGTATATGCTCCAGGCTGCCTACTACAAGGGACGCACAAGTGTGAAACTCCTCTCGTTCGGAGGTGTCGCAAAGGTCTACCTCACCTATACAGGTGTTACGGCCGAGCAGATGGCCGAGAATCGTCGCTACAACCCCGAGGGTGAGATTATCATCGGCGACAAGGTTGTGGGCTACTTCGACGACCATACCGACAACTATACGCAGATAAACAATCAGCTCGTTGTCAACCACTCCTTCAACGACAAGTGGTCGCTCTCGGCCACTGCCCACTACACCTACGGCAATGGCTACTATCGCAACTACAAGAACGACCAGAAGCTTGCAAAGTATGGCCTTGAACCTATCGAGGTCGAGGGTCTGTTGGTGGAGCGTACCAACCTCCTCCGCAAGAAGATTATGGGCAACAATTTCGGTGGTGTGGTAGGTTCGGCCCTCTACTCGACAGAGCGCCTTTCGCTCGCTATGGGAGTGTCGGCATCGCTCTACGACGGAGTGCACTATGGCGAGGTATCGGGCTTGGTTGAGGCTCCCGACTTCCCGACTACGGAGTACTACCGTAACTACACCTCGAAGTGGGATGCATCTGCCTTTGCGAAGGTCGATTGGCTGATTACCAAAGGGTTAAACCTCTATGCCGATCTGCAGTATCGCCACATCACGCACCGCATTTCGGGCGTGAACGACAACTTCGACGATACGACGGGTGCTATGCAGCGACTCGATATCGACCGCCACTACAACTTCGTAAATCCTAAACTTGGCTTGCACTACTCCTTCTGCAAGTCGCACGCCGTATATGCTTCGGCTGCCGTGGGTCAGAAGGAGCCTACCCGCAACAACTTCACCGATATCCGTGAGGGTGAGTACCCTACGGCGGAGAAGATGCTCGACATCGAGGCGGGCTACACCTACGATACGAAGGTTCTCTCGCTGGGCGTGAACCTATATTATATGATGTATCGTGACCAGCTGGTGCAGACGGGAGAGCTCTCCGATACGGGTGAGTTGCTCTCACGCAATGTGAAGAACTCCTATCGTCGTGGTGTGGAGCTCTCGCTTGCGGTAAATGCTACGAAGTGGCTCTCGCTGGGAGGAAATGCCACCTTCAGCCAAAACCATATCCTCGACTATGTGGACTACATCGACGGCGTGGCCTTCGAGCGTGGTCGCACTACGATAGCCTACTCGCCTGCGGTGGTGGCGGGACTCTTTGTCGATGCCCATACACACGGCTTCTCGGCACGACTCTCAACCCGCTATGTCAGCAAGCAGTATCTCACTAACGGCCAATACGAGGATTTGACGCTCCCTCGCTACTGCGTGAGCGATCTCGACTTGGGCTATACGCTCCGTACCTCGAAGGTCGAGCGAGTACGCTTTGGCGTGAAGATTGGCAACTTGTTCAATGCCAAGTATTGCGCAAGCGGCTACGGAGGTTCGTGGTTGGAGGGTGCGACCCTTGCCGACCGTGGTTCGTGGGCCTGCTACTTCCCACAGGCTACCACCTCGGTGCTCGCAAATGTGACGGTACACTTTTAGTGAGGAGTTTTTACCCTTTTTACCCTCCCCGGAAAAAAGGGTAAAAAAGGTAAATATGGTAAAAAAGTAAAAGCCGAAGGCTAAAGAGATATACTATGGATATAAAACTTGTTTTACAGATTGTAGGTGTAGTGCTCGGACTCTTGTATCTATGGCTGGAGTACCGTGCCAACACCTGGTTGTGGATAGTAGGAGCCATTATGCCCTGCGTACACGGCTTGCTCTACTATCGTTCGGGGCTGTATGCCGACTGCGCTATGCAGGTATACTACATCCTTGCAGGGTTGTATGGCCTCGTAGCCTGGCTTGTAGGCCACAAACGCAAAGATAATCCACTACGCATTGCGCATACCCCATTGCGTCTTGTGTTCCCCTTGGTAGCGACCTACGGAGCAATACACATAATAATATATTATATATTATTATCTTTTACCGATAGTACAGTGCCGTTCTGGGATTCGATGACTACGGCAATGTCGATGGTTGCGATGTGGATGCTCTCACGCAAGTATATGGAGCAGTGGCTGGTGTGGTGTCTGGTCGATGCCATCACCGTAGGGCTCTATCTCTACAAGGGTATCCCCCTTACGGCAGGCCTCTACCTGCTCTATACTGCACTCGCCATTGCGGGCTATCTGCGTTGGCGACGCAATGCAGAGAGTAAGTAATAGATAGTATCAAAAAACAATCGCCAAGCAAACCGCCTGGCGATTGTTTTTTGCTAGAAAACGACTCTCACGCCCACCTGCATACGCCAACGGGAGAGGAGGTCGTTGCGTGATACCGAGCCTCCGACAAAGCGATACTTCGGAGTGCGGTTACCCTCTGTGTCGGTGGTGTAGCTTACAATCTCCACGGGCGATATCTTATACTTCGATGTGTAGTAGCTTGCACCCCAATCCTTCGAGATGAGCGAGCCGAGGTTGATGATATCGAGCGAGAGCTGCACCTTGCGGCTCGACTCGGCCGAGAAGTAGAAGTCTTGCGCCAGGTGGAGGTCGAGGTGGTGCTCGAACGGAGTCTGCAACGCATTGCGCTCGAGGAACTTACCACGGGAGCGAGCGAGTGCAGGGGTCGAGTCGATAAAGTCGCCAAAGGCCTTGCGGTGCTCCTCATTTTCGAACTCCATAGCCTGCAACTCATCGGCCGTAGGCACATAGATTGTGGTGTTGCCGTAGCTGCCGTCGTTGTTGGCATCCGAGGTCGAGGCGTAGGTGAGCGAGTAGCGCATACCCGAGTAGCCCTGATAGAGCAACGAGATGGTCGTACCGAAGAGCTTGCCGTAGCGCTTTGAGTAGGAGAGCGAGGCGGTAACCTTGTGCGGAACATCGAACAACGAGTAGCTCAGTTCCTGCGCATTGCTGTCCGAGGAGTAGTTTCTGCTCCAGGTGTTGAGTGCCTGGGCCGAGATGCCGTCCATCACCGAGCGAGAGTGCGAGAAGGTGTAGGCAGCGTAGAGGTCCAAGCCAAAGTGGAACGACTTGGCCACCGATGCCGAGAGCGAATATCCATACCCCTTCGAGGTGTTCGAGAGGAGGTAGATAGAGGAGTATTGCTTCGAGAGCGATGTGTCGTAGAGGGTGGTGGTGTTCTCCTCGGTGGCGAGTGCCGAGCCCACGGCATAGAGCTTCGCACCCTTGTTCTGTGCGGTCAAGTTGGTGATTAGGAGGTCGTTAATCGACTTCGAGAAGATACCTTCGAGGGTGAAGTGCCAACCCCTCCACTCCTGCTCCAGGGCGAGCGTAGCACGCATAACCTGAGGGTAGCGGAAATCCTTTGCCACGATGTTGAGCATAGGGTTCGACGACACTCCGTCGTTGCCCGAAGGCTCCTCACCAAACTTAGGAACGCTCTGTCCCTTGCTGCTGTCGAGGGTGTAACCACGCTGCGTCATGCCGCTGTTGGAGAAGCAGTTCGATATCCATACAAACGGTATTCTGCCCGAGAAGATACCCACTCCACCACGCAACAGACTCTTTGCCTCGGCCGACTCGGCGATGCGCCAGCGAAGGCCTATGCGGGGCGAAACGAGCACCATAGGGCGAGGTACCTGGTTGGTCTTGATGTTGTACTTTTGGGCAATATCCGATGCGTTGAATGGCTCGTTTGCGGGCGGAGTACCAAAGACTACAGGCATATCGGCCCTCAAGCCGTAGGTCATGGAGAAGCGTGGCGATGCGCTCCACTCATCCTGAATGTAGAGGCCGAATTGGGCCGAGGTGATGTTGGTCGCAGGATTGCCGATAGGGTAGTTGCGCACATACTTGCGGGCATTGTCGGCAAGGAAATCATCCAATGTATTATAGGTGTAGGCTCCCAACGCATTGGCCATATAGAGGCACGACGAGTTGAATATCTCGTTGTGGGTACCAATGGTAACGGTGTGAGCATCAGTGTAGTAGGAGAAGTTGTCGGTGAGTGTGACGGTGTTCTGCACCAGGTCGTTCATAATGGCGAAGGGGTCGGTACCGACATATACCGAGGTGTTCTCGCCATCACGCATCTTCTGAATCTCGACATAGGGGTACAACTCCCCACTCATAGCATCACGACCATCGTGCACTCGGGTGTAGCCCACACGAAACTCGTTGAACACCCTCTCCGATACTCTCGAGTTCAATTCGGCAACGAGCGAATGGGTGTCGGCGGTCGAGGTGTAGCCCTCGCCATTGAAGCGCAGAAGGGTGGCACTCGAGACGAACTCATCCTTTCTCGCATCGAGGAAGTTGTAACGCAACGAGAGGTTGTGGCGTGAGTTGATGTTCCAATCCAAACGGGCAATCAACGAGCCTGTGCGCTTATTTAGGGTCTGCTTGCCATAGCCACCGCCATCGTAGCCCGTAAGGGCGTAGAAACGCTCCGCAATAGCCTTTGCATCGGCTTCGGAGATGTTGCAACCGCTATCTCCCACATAGTACGACGAGGGCGAAGAGTCGAGGTCGAACTCGCCATTGAGAAAGAAGAAGAGCTTGTTTTTGACAATCGCACCACCGAGCGATACGCCATAGATCTGAGTGCGCTGCTCGGCCAATTTCTCGCCACTGAGGGGCGAACGACCGTAGAAGTTGTGGTCGTTGTAGTAGGCGTAGGCCGTACCCGAGAAGGTGTTTGTTCCCGACTTGGTTATGGCGTTGATACCACCACCCGAGAAACCTCCCTGGCGCACATCGAATGGTGCGGTAACCACCTGAATATCAGAGATAGCATCGAGCGGAATGGGGTTAGCACCCGCCAAACCGCCATTGGTGCCTGTCGAGGTCAAGCCGTACATATCGTTCGAGGCGGTACCGTCAATCTGGAAGGAGTTGTAGCGAGAGTTCATGCCCGCAATCGAGATACCTCCGTCCTTCGACACCATAGCCTGCGGAGCCAATCGTGTGATGTCGTCAATCGAGCGGGATACGGTAGGCATACGCTCAATCTGCTCACGGTGGAACACCTCACCCGAGCCTGTGCGCTGGTCGGCAAAGGCCGAGGAGTTTACCACTACGGCATCTATGGCCTGTGTATCCGAGAGCGATGCGTCGAGGTGCTTCTTCTCGCCCAGCGAGAGGGCTAGGTTGTTGATAGTATGCTCCTTGTAGCCCACGAATGAGAACTCCACCCTGTAGGGGGCACCCACCCTTAAACCCTGCAGGTGGTAGGCTCCGCTCCTATCGGTTATGGTGCCGTAGACCGTTTCGGTCGGAAGGTGTGTTGCCACCACCGTAGCACCCGCCAAAGGCTTGCCGTTACTATCCGTCACAAAGCCCTGC
>JAGBRY010000105.1 GCA_017632115.1 Alistipes sp.
CAAAATATCTGTAGAAAGTTTACAAACAAAATAAAAAGAAACATTATGGGAAGAGCATTTGAGTATCGCAAAGCGAGAAAGATGAAGAGATGGGGACACATGGCTCGTGTCTTCACAAAGATTGGTAAGGAGATTGAGATGGCAGTAAAGGCAGGTGGATCGGATCCATCGGCAAACACCCGTCTTCGAATCCTTATCCAGAATGCCAAGGCTGAGAATATGCCAAAGGAGAATGTGGAGCGTGCTATCAAGCGTGCAACCGATAAGGACGCCGCTGACTACAAGGAGGTAATCTACGAGGGATACGGCCCTAACGGTATCGCAGTTCTTGTTGAGACCGCTACCGACAACACCAACCGTACCGTAGCAAATATCCGTATGTACTTCAACAAGTGTGGTGGTACTCTCGGTAACTCGGGTTCGGTAGGCTTCATGTTCGAGCACAAGTGTGTATTCAAGTTCAAGGCTGAGGGCGTAGATCCGGAGGAGCTCGAGCTTGAGATGATTGACCTTGGCGTAGATGAGTTCTATGTAGAGGAGGACGGCATCAATGTGTACGCTCCATACGAGTCGTTCGGTGCTATCCAGAAGTGGTTGGACGACCAGGGTTACGAGATTGTATCGGGAGAGTCTGTTCGCATCCCTACCGACACCAAGGAGCTCGATGCTGCAGGCCGTGAGGCTGTAGAGAAGCTCGTTGAGAAGTTGGAGGAGGACGACGATGTGGTAAATGTTTACCACACAATGGCCGAGACCGAAGAGTAAAAAAAGAACCTAAACTTCAATATATTTACAGATTATGAACAACAAGTATGCATTGCCAAAGGATGGTGGTTTGATTGCTGACGAGGCATTCAAGGATCTCACACAGCGTTACGAGAGAATTGCAACGCAGGCTTATGAGAGCGAGTACGAGGGTGTACAGTATGTAGCTGACCGTATCATTACAGCTATCAAGGCCCACAAGGGTGAGAAGCCATTTGCACTCGGTTTGACTACAGGTAAGACCCCTATCGGTCTTTACCGTGAGCTCGTTAAGCGCCACAAGGCCGGCGAGGTAAGCTTTGCAAATGTTGCAGTTTACAGCCTCGACGAGTTCTACCCTATCAAGCCTACCGAGAAGCAGAGTCGCAACTATCGCATCCACGAGGAGTTGCTCAACCACATCGACATCAAGGCCGAGAACATCAACTTCCCTGACGGAACACTTCCACGAGAGGAGTTGTCGGCATTCTGCGCAAACTACGACAAGGCTCACATCGACCTGATGATCATCGGCATAGGTGAGAATGGCCAGATCGGCTTCAACGAGCCTGGTTCTTACTACAAGTCGGGAACTCGTCTTGTTCAGCTTTCGTACAAGAGCCGTAAGACACAGTCGGGAGCATTCGGAAAGTTCGAGAACACTCCAAAGATGGCTATTACAATGGGTATCGACAGCATTATGAAGGCTGAGCGCATCATCGTAATGGCTTGGGGCGAGGATAAGGCTAAGATCGTAGGCAGCATCATCGAGGGCGAGGTTTCGGATCAGATTCCGGCATCGCACTTGCAGGCTCACAACAATATCGAGATGGTTATCGACGAGGGTGCAGCATCGAAGCTCACTCGAGTTGAGACCCCTTGGTTGGTTGGTTCGTGCCAGTGGACTCCAAAGTTCACCCGCAAGGCTGTAGTATGGTTGTGCGGCGTAGTTAACAAGCCTATCTTGAAGCTCACTCACAAGGACTACATCGAGAACTCGCTCGGTGAGTTGTTGGAGCAGGGCCGCACCTACGACCAGATCAACATCGATGTATTCAACGACTTGCAGCACACCATCACCGGTTGGCCGGGTGGTAAGCCAAACGCTGACGACTCGACTCGTCCTGTAAAGTCTACTCCATTCCCAAAGAATGTATTGATCTTCTCGCCACATCCGGATGACGATGTTATCTCGATGGGTGGTACATTTATCCGCCTCGTAGAGCAGGGCCACAATGTGCATGTTGCATACGAGACTTCGGGTAATGTGGCAGTACACGACGATGTAGTGTTGCAGAATATCGATGTTGCACACGAGTTGGGATTCGCCGATGAGTATGCAAATGTAGAGGCTATCGTAAAGAGCAAGAAGCCGGGTGAGCCTGAGCCACGCCCATTGCTCAACATCAAGGGTGCATTGCGTCGTGCCGAGGCTCGTGCAGCAGTACGCTCGTTCGGTTTAAACCCTGATACACACGCACACTTCCTCAACCTTCCGTTCTACGAGACCGGAGGTATCAGCAAGAGCCCATTCACTCAGGCCGATATCGACATCGTAGCAGCTTTGTTGCGTGAGGTTAAGCCTCATCAGATCTATGCTGCAGGCGACTTGTCGGACCCACACGGAACACACCGCACCTGCATCGAGATCGTCTTGGAGGCTATCCACGAGGTGAAGGACGAGGAGTGGTTCAAGGATTGCCACCTCTGGCTCTATCGTGGTGCTTGGATGGAGTGGGATCTCGGTTCGGTGGATATGGCAGTGCCTCTCTCGCCAAACGAGATTATCACCAAGCGTCACGCCATCTATCGCCACCTCTCGCAGAAGGATATCGTTCCATTCCCGGGCGACGACCCACGAGAGTTCTGGCAGCGTAGCGAGGATCGTACTCAGACAACCGCAAAGCAGTACGATGCACTCGGTATGGCAGAGTACCAGGCGATTGAGTTATTTGTAAAGATGTTTTAACCGATAAAAAGGAATAAATTATGAGACTTATTATTCAGGAGAATGCACAAAATGCAGGTCGTTGGGCTGCGGAGTATATCGTAAAGCGCATCAACGAGAAGGAGGCTGCAGGTGGCCGTTTCGTTCTCGGTTTGCCAACCGGCTCTACCCCACTTATCACCTACGCACGACTCATCGAGTTTTACAAGGAGGGTAATGTAACGTTCAAGAATGTTGTTACATTCAACATGGACGAGTATGTAGGTTTGCCACAGGAGCACCCTGAGAGCTACCACTCGTTTATGTGGAACAACTTTTTTAGCCATATTGATATCAACCCAGAGAATGTAAATATCCTCAACGGTAACGCTCCGG
This sequence comes from Alistipes sp., assembly GCA_017632115.1. Taxonomy (GTDB): domain Bacteria; phylum Bacteroidota; class Bacteroidia; order Bacteroidales; family Rikenellaceae; genus Alistipes. The sequence goes on from JAGBRY010000105.1 coordinate 3,068, forward strand.
ACTTGGCAAAGGAGTGCGAGGACTACGAGGCAAAGATTGTTGCTGCAGGCGGCATCGACCTCTTCCTTGGTGGTATTGGCGAGGACGGTCACTTGGCATTCAACGAGCCATTCTCATCGCTCCACTCTCGCACCCGTATCAAGACCTTGACTTACGACACCTTGCTCGTAAACTCTCGTTTCTTCGACAACGATGTAAACAAGGTTCCTAAGTTGGCTTTGACCGTTGGTATCGGCACCGTACTCTCGGCTAAGGAGGTTGTAATTTTGGCATTCGGTCACAAGAAGGCTATGGCTTTGCACAATGCAGTAGAGGGCGCTTACTCGCACACTTGCACCGCATCGGCAATCCAGACTCACCCTCACGGCATGATTGTTTGCGACGAGCAGGCAACCGTAGAGTTGAAGGTTGGTACCTATCGTTACTTCAAGGATATCGAGAAGGACAACTTGTAAAAATGACATTCGGGAGTATACCTTATATATAATATATTGTATATATCCTAACAACACACCCCCAGGCGGACAGAATTATTATCTGTCCGCTTTTTTTCATTTTTGACACATAATCTTTCATTTTTGACATTTTCAACACCACTACTTTTTGCTCCAAATTATTGTTTTTTATAATTTTTTTGTATATTTGTGATATACGAACTATTAAAAATGCGATAAAAACCTCTCTTCTTGTGATAGAATAGAGGCGTTTACGACTTTTATACTATTGAAAATAAGACACTTACGGACAATGTGTCAAAAATGACAAATAAGTAGCTACTCAAAAGGCAAAAATGATAACATTGTAGAAAAGAGTGACTTACACTAACAAATAGACTATTTTTTAAGGAAGATTAAATAAAATTTCCAACAAATAATTAACTAAAATCTTAAAAACAAGCAAAATGAAAAATTTAGCAAAAATTTTCATGGCAATCACAGTCGGTTTGTTTGCATTCTCATGCACAACCGACACTACCGAAAACCTCGGCATCGAGGTCGGTAAGGGAGATGGCATGGAGCTCGTTCTCTCATTGGAGGAGGCTCGTACACAGCTCGGCGAGAAGGCCGACGGCATCTACCCTGTCTATTGGAGCCAGGGCGACAAAATTTCGGTAAACGGAGTTGAGTCGGGCGAGGCAATTATCGGCTCGAACCCTACAACTGCAACCTTCGTAGTGAATGTTGTGGCTGATAAGCTCTGCGTGGCATACCCTGCAGCAGCTGAGGGTCAGGTACTCTTTGCCGAGAATCAGGGCCATGTTGCAGCAGGCAACACCTTCGCAAATGGTGTGGCTACAATGTATGGCGTAAACACAGACGAGGGTATTAAGTTACACCACCTCACAGGTGTTCTCAAAATCGGTGTTAAGGGCTCTGCGACATTGACCCACGCTCAGATTTCGACTATCGACCGTGCCCCTATCGCAGGTGCATTCGGCATCGACTTCGAGAGTGGCGAGTTGACCGCAACTGCTGCTTCAAAGAGCGTTATCAACTACTCGTTTGGCGCAGGTTTGCAGCTCTCGAACGAGGTACAGTATCTTCACATTGCTGTTCCTACCGGAGCATATGACGAGTTGTATGTAACCTTGTACGACAATGCAGATGGCGTGATGTACGCTACCGCCAAGGCTGACAGCACAAACCCACTCGTAGCAGGCACGCTCCGCAACTTCAAGAGCGCTATCGAGTATGCAGCTACCGACAAGGTCGTTGTAATCAAGAACGAGGCTGATTTGAAGGCATTTGCAGCCGTTGCTGCAACAACCGCTGCGGATGTGGTTCTCGCTAACGACATCACCCTCACCGAGGCGTGGACTCCAATCGAGGGTTACGCAGGTACCGTTCTCGGTCACGGTTACGCAATCAAGGGCTTGACCGCTCCATTGTTCGGTACAACTTCGGCTTCATTCAAGGGCTTGCACCTCGAGGGTGTAAACATCGTGGAGACCGCAAATCCTAATGTTGGTGCTTTGGCTCGTACAATCGTTGCTACCGAGACTATTAAGCCTGTTGTTGAGAACTGCTCGGCAAGCGGTACTATTCAGGTAAATTGTACTTCGTACAAGCTTTCGGGCTCCGACAAATACGCTCCATTTGCAATTGGTGGCGTTGTAGGTCACATCAAGGGTGCCGATCTCGACGGCGTAATTAGCAATGTTGCACTCGACATTGATCAGATTCTTGCAACTTCGAACACAACCAAGGTATTTATGAGCGTTGGTGGTGTTGTAGGTTATGTAAACAACTACTCGGAGACCATTCTCTCGAACCTCGCAAACTGCGAGAGCAAGGGCGACATCGACATCCACGAGGTATCGTACACAACCGTAAGCTACGATGCAGGTACCGTTCTTCCTTACATTGGTGGTGTTGCAGGTTATATGGCTATCAGCAACCACGGTTGTACTGTATCGAACCTCACAAACCACGGTAACATCGGCATTCGCGGCTACTATGGCGTTGGCGAGGGTGGTACTGCAGATATCAACTATACTGACGTTGACGGCTGTTTGGCAGGTGTTGTAGGTTACCTCGACTCTGTAGACGCTTCAGGCCTCAAGAACTATGGTGAGTTGACTTTCGACAATGGTCGTATCTGGTTCCTCGACCTCGGTGGCGTTACCGGTCAGCTCGGAGCAAATGCAGTATTGAAGGATTCTGAGAACCACGGTAAGATTACCTTGCCATACACAGGCGATACAGTTCCAAAGATCGTATTCCTCCACTGCGGTGGTGTTGTA
>JAGBRY010000106.1 GCA_017632115.1 Alistipes sp.
ATAAATTGAGTACTCTCTTTCTTCGGGTCGAGAGTATAGAATCCCGGATACTTACGACCGTAGATGCGGGCGGTTACAATATCGCCATAGTGCAAGCGGTGGCGGTGAGTATTGAGAACCTCCTTCGACGATACCGAGTAGCAATACTTCTTGCCCGGCTCCAAGCCTGTAATACGCACCTGATGCTCGGTGCCGAATACTCGCTTACCGAGGTATGTCTGGTAGAACTTCGGACGCTCCACATTGTAGAAGTTGGTGCCATCCACCGGTGCGACCTCAACCCACGAAATGGCCTCCTTGTCGGTTACCCAAACAACGGTTGCCTCGGTGTCGGTTACGGCCTGCAAATAGGGACCGTAGATGATTTTAATCGCCTGTGCCGAATATACGCCACAGAACAATGCTGCAATTAAAAATAGCTTTTTCATATTGGTATGTTTTTAGGTTTTTGCGTTGTCTATTTGATAGAGTGTGTGTGCTTTACTGCGCCATCCATGCCAACTACATCGACTTTGATGCCGCTGCCGTCAACCTTCACCTTCAGGGCATCCTCGAACGAGTTTACCACGATAGGGAATGTAGCCTCGTTGTCGTGGAATGAGTACTTGTGAACATGACCGCACAACATAACCGAGATATTCGCCTTCTCCAAGATAGGGACAAAGCTCTCCTTCACCTGACGAGTGCCGTGCCACATCTTATGGCCCTCAACGGGTGGCATATGCAGGCATACGATGCGGTGCTTTGCGCTCTTGCACTCCTCGCTCTCTACAACCTTCCTGAGCCATTCAGCCTCCTCGGCACGATATGCGTCGTAGGCTGCAGTTTCGTAGTACTCGATGTTGTTATCCGGCTTATCCTCGCCGCCATCGAGCATAATAAAGAAGGTGTTTCCGTGCGTAAAGGTGTAGTAAGGTGTACCTGTTGTTGTCGGGAAGTAGTCCGAGAACTTAAGGGCGCACTTGCCACGGGTTTCGTGGTTACCACGCACATAGAAGAATGGAACATCGCTTGCAAAATGTTTCACTGCAGTATCGAGGAAACCATCAAAGATGATTTTCTCGGAAGGAACGCTGCTCACCATATCGCCATTGAAGATTACCATATCGGTTGTCTTCTTGTCGAAACAGTGGGTGAGGTAAGCCTCCATCTTTTCGATCTTGGCGTGAACATCATTCATCACTACAAACTCGATGCTCTCCTTCTTCGGATCGAGTGTAGGAATGGTCTGCGCACCATTGCGATATACATTTGTAGAGACTATGTTTCCGTAGTGAATTCGATTGCCCTGCTGAGCAAGAACCTCCTTCGAGGCGATGGCATAGCGATATTTTGTACCCGGCTCCAAGCCTGTAACTCGCACCTGATGCAGGGTGCCGATAACTCTCTTGCCGAAATGGGTCTGATAGAACTTCTGACGATCCTTGTAGTAGAAGTGCTTGCCATCCTCAGGTGCAACCTCCACCCACGACAAGGCATCGACATCGGTAACCCACATAATGGTGGCCTCGGTGTCGGTTACAGCCTGCAAATATGGGCCATGGATAATCTTGACAGCCTGTGCCGACAATGCGCCACAGAGCAAAGCGATAATTAAAAGTAGCTTTTTCATAACTTTGGAGTTTTGCTATCTGCCATACTTCTTGATTACGCCTCGAGTGCTCAACGATGCACGCACAAACTCGATGATGTAGTCACGCTCTGCCGACTGTGGAAGTGTCTGCTCGGCCTCGTTGCAGGCGTTCGAGAAGTTCAAATCGCTCTGGAAGATGATACGGCAGGTGTTGTGAATAGCCTCGATCTGCTCCGCAGTGAAGCCACGACGCTGCAAGCCCAACTTGTTGATGCCGGCATACGAACCCGACTCACGCATTGTTACGAATGGCGGAACATTCTGACAAACCAACGAACCACCCTGAATCATACAGTGGTCGCCAATCTTACACCACTGGTGTACTGCCGAGTGGCCGCCAATAACTACCCAGTCACCAACCTCAACCTCGCCGGCGAGTGATACACGGTTTGCAATGACGCAGTGGCTGCCAACAACATCGTCGTGTGCCACATGAACATAGGCCATAAGAAGGTTGCCGTTTCCGACAACTGTGGTGCCACGAGAAGCTGTACCACGGCTGATGGTTACACACTCACGAATATCGTTGTCGTCACCAATTACGGCGGTGGTCTTCTCGCCTACGAACTTCAAATCCTGCGGAAGACACGAAATCGAAGCTGCGGTGTGAATCTTGTTACGCTTACCGATGCGAGCACCATCGTGAATAACGGCACCCGGACCGATCCAGCAATCATCGCCAATCTCAACATCGCCTGCGATATACGCAAACGGCTCTACTGTAACATTGTTACCCAACTTTGCATCGGGGTGAACATACGCTAAAGGACTAATCATACTTTTATTTTTTGCTTTTAGCCGTTAGCCATTAGCTGTCGGCTCTTTTTTAATTGAAAAATCGGAATTTAAATTACTTGTTCTTTATTATCTGTGCAATAATGGTCGCCTCGCAAGCGAGGTTATCGCCCACAAATACCTTACACTCGACATCGGCCAGGTTGCGACGCAACGGCTCGGCCATAACGCACTCAATCTGCATGGTGTCGCCAGGCACAATCTTGTGGCGGAAACGCACATTGTCTATGCGAAGGAAGTAGGTAGAGTAACACTCTGGGTCCTCGACCTTGCTCAATACATACAATGCGCTGCACTGTGCCATAGCCTCTACGATAAGCACTCCCGGCATAATAGGCTCGTTCGGGAAGTGGCCCTGGAAGAATGGCTCGTTGATTGTTACCTGCTTGATGCCGGCAATCGAGGTGTCGTCCATGTGGTAGATTCTATCCACCAACAAGAATGGAAAACGGTGTGGCAACATACGCTGAATATCGACGATGTCGAACAATGGAGCCTTCTTGCGATCGTACTTAAAACGAGGCTTTACACCCTCACGGCGAATCGAGTTGCGAATCTGCTTCATAAACTCGGTATTTGCGTAGTGGCCCGGGCGTGTTGCCATAACGCTACCCTTGATGCGCATTCCGAGCAGTGCGAAGTCGCCGAGCAGGTCGAGCAACTTGTGGCGAGCCATCTCGTTGGTCGAGCGAAGCTCGAGGTTGTTGAGGTATCCGCCTGTAACCTTTATATCCTTCTTGTCGAAGAGGGTAGAGAGTCGCTGCAACTGCTCGTCGGTAACGGGGTTCTCGACGATAACGATTGCGTTATCCACATCGCCACCCTTCACCAAACCTGCAGCAGCCAACATCTCGAGCTCGTGCAAGAATACGAATGTACGGTTCGGAGCAATCTTCTCCTGATAGTTATCCTCGGGGTTGAAGGTTGCGTATTGGTTGCCGATAACCTTCGAGTTGAAGTCGATATGCACGGCAGCCGAGAACTCCTCGTTCGGATAGATGGCCAACATTACACCCTTCTCAGGAATGGCGTATACCTGCTTCTCGGTTACCTCATAGTATTTGCGGTCGGCCGCCTGCTCGACGATGCCTACACGCAAAATCTCTGCAGCATACTCTCGTGCCGAGCCATCCATAATAGGGGTCTCGGGAGCGTTGATATCCACCAATGCATTATCCACGCCGAGTGTCCAGAGGGCCGACATGATATGCTCGATTGTGCTGACACGAGCCTCGCCCAAGGCGATGGTTGTTCCTCGTGATGTGTCTATAACATGGTCGCAAAGTGCAGGGACCGAAGGTGCGCCTGCGAGGTCGATGCGACGGAAGACTATTCCGTGGTTCTCGGGAGCAGGACTTACGGTCATTGTAACCTGCTTTCCGGTGTGGAGTCCCTTACCCGAAAAGGTAATAGGAGCGCCAAGAGTATTCTGTTTTACCGACATAATGTTCCAAATTTTACAAAATGGTAAGTATAATCTTCACAAAGATAGCATTTTTTTCTCAAAATTGTTAATTTTGCATATTATTTTAAACGCACCATGGAGCAGAGCAACGATAATAAGCAAAAACAGCAACAGCAACCTCCTCGTCCACGCCGACCGAGGATGCGTTTGCCATTCGATAATCGCAGGGAGGATCCTGTGAGTTGGATATACGACAACCGTGTAGGTTTGTGCGTAACAATCATCGTGTATCTGCTCTTTGCAATCATCTTTGTATCGGCCAAAATTGGCAATTCGAAGCGTGCTGTGAACGAAACAATGTATATCGACTTGGGCGAAGTCGAACTTGTGTCGGAGGAGCTCGAACGCCTCAAGGAGGAGGTGCGCAAGAAGAGCGAGGTCGATTGGAAGTCGATTCGAAATCTCTCCTCAAACGAGAACGCTTTGAACGAAAATCTCGAGGACGAGAAGGGTACAGATGTGTCGGAGCTGAATGCTGCTGCCGAGGCTATCGAAAAGGAGCGCAAAGCCAACCAGGAGGCCTACGAGAGGGGCTTGCGTGAGGCTAATGCCATAGGTGAGAATCGCAAATCGGGCGAGGGCGACAAGGAACAGAAAGATACAAAACGCAAGGGTAGTGTAACGGTTAGTTTCTCGTTCAAGAACCCTGTACGATATAGCCGCCATTTGGTAAAACCGGCCTATCGCTGCGAGGGCGGTGGCGAGGTTGTTGTATCGGTAGTGGTCAACCAGCGTGGCGAGGTCATATCGGCAGTGGTGGCAAGTGGTGGCGATGAATGTATGCGTCAGACGGCTGTCGAGTCGGCACGCAACTCTCGTTTCGACATCAACAATAATGCTCCGGTCAAGCAGCAGGGAACAATAACATATATCTTTATTCCACAGTAGCAGATGCGTCGTTTTATAGCAATACTTTCAGCCCTTGTGGTTTCGCTTTCGGCCTTTGCCGAAGGTGCAGACTCTATTGCCGTAAAACCAAAGAGCCAATACCCCGTACTCGGATTGTGGAAACAGAACTATATAGCAACCGGTTTTGCTACCAACCGCCCTGTGTCGCAATACTCTTCGGATGTTAAATTCCAACTGAGTATGGCGTTGCGATTGTGGAGCATAAATGGCAAGGTAGACTTTTTTGCAACCTACTCGCAACGAAGCATTTGGGATATTTATCAGGAGTCGTGCCCATTTCGTGAAACGGCATATAATCCAGGCTTTTGGGTGTCGTGGCAGACGGGCGAAAAGGTGCGCCTACTCTTTGGTATCGAACACGAATCGAATGGCTTGGGTGACGAGAATTCCCGCTCGTTTCACTACGCTACCGTGGCGTGTCTTTTCGAGCCACTTCCTCGTTGGCGATTTGGCGCAAGAGCCTGGTATGGATACTACGACAGAGAGCATATCCGCAGATATTTCCACTATCGTGGTGTGATGCAGCTGTGGGGTACATTCCATACCCTCAACGACCGCTTTTCGGTTACAGCACTTGTCAATCCTACGGTGACATTCACAAGATACAATGCCCAGGTCGAGGCGTCGTGGAAGATGGCAAAGCGAGGCGATTGGCTGCCATCTCTGTTTGTGCAGTATTGCTACGGCTATGGCGAAACGATGATAGATTACGATAAACTACATAGCAAAATACGTATTGGCATCTCGCTGATAAACAATAAGTTGAATTTATATTAAAGGCTAATGGCCAATAGTTAATTACTATAGAAACCATGATAAATGCAGAACACTTCCTACTGATTGGAGCCATCCTCCTCTTTGTGGCGGTTATGGCGGGCAAGGTGGCGTACCGTTTTAACGCCCCTGCGCTCTTGCTCTTTTTGGCAGTAGGACTCTTCTTTGGATACGATATTCTCTCGTTCAATTCGCCCGAGCTGACACAATTTATCGGAATGGTGTCGCTCTGTATCATCCTCTTCTCGGGAGGTATGGATACCAAATTCTCCGAGATCAAACCTGTGCTTGCTGAGGGTATAACCCTTGCTACAGCGGGCGTTTTGATGACAGCATTGATGCTCGGAGGGTTTGTCTATTTGGTGTCGCCGTTGCTTGGTGCTGAGTTGTCCTTTCCGTTGGCATTGTTGCTCGCATCGACCATATCTTCGACCGATTCGGCATCGGTATTCTCCATCCTGCGTACTCGCCGACAGGGCTTGCGTGAGAACTTGCGCCCACTGCTCGAGTTGGAGAGCGGATCGAACGACCCTATGGCCTACATCCTTGTCATTCTGCTTATTAGAATGCTCGGAGGCGATGGTAGCGAGATTAGCGCCGGAGGTGCAGTGCTTATGTTGGTGGTGCAGATGGCAGTAGGTGCTCTAGTTGGCTACCTCTTTGGTCGTGCTTCGGTATGGATTATCAATAAGATAGATATCAACAACGCCTCGCTCTACTCGGTGTTGTTGCTGGCGTGTGTATTCTTCACCTTCTCGTTCACCTCGCTAATCAAGGGTAATGGCTACTTGGCTGTCTATATTGCCGGCCTTATCGTGGGTAATAATAAGCTCGTAAACAAGCGTACCGTAACCACCTTCTTCGACGGAATCACCTGGCTGTTCCAGATTATTATGTTCCTTATGCTCGGTCTGTTGGTTACGCTCGAAGATGCCTTGAAACC
>JAGBRY010000011.1 GCA_017632115.1 Alistipes sp.
AGCCACGCTCAGCTACAACCTCGAAAATATCAATCTCTGGAGCAGAATAGCTCAAAATATCTCTTTTCATAACGCTTGTGAATTTAATTTAGTTCCGACATTGCGAGGCTCGTAGAGCCGTGGCAATCTTCATTATTGTTTTTAATCTCAAAGTGGGAGATTCCCACAGTTGCTTCGCTCCTTCGGAATGACGATTTTAAACTATTTTGGTTAAACTACTCTGTTAATTACTGTGCTGGAACTGCAGGAACTGCCGGTTTCTCGGTTATAATCGAGCAACCATCCTCAATTGCCTGAGCCTCGGTGATCGCAGTCTTGTAGATCATTGTGAGGTCGATTGGAGTCTTAACATCCCAAGTCTCCTCCTCGCCGCTTGCATCAGTACCAGTCTCTGTTGAGTAGATGAAGTTACCACCGAGCTGTGCATTCTTAACGGTTATCTTCTCGCTACGATCAGCGCCCACGATAGCACCAACGATATCCTTCTTGCCGATAGCCTTAATATCGCCATAGAATACGAAGCCGGTCATATTGTTCATCGCTCCAACAGGGCAACCTGAATTCACAGCAGAGTGACCAATCATACCGCCAAGGCGAAGGGTTGTTCCTGTGCAATCGAATGTGATGTTAGCAACATTCTTCAAGCCGCTAACCTCAACCCAATGCATCTCAGCATCCTCATTGTTGAGAACACCGAAAAGACCACCTGCGCTGTAGGTACTAGCCTTACCGGTAAAGGTAAGGTCGCAGTAGTTAGCGCAATCCTTGATGGTGTGAGCCACTACGGTTGAGCCATTACCCGAAGCGATACGAGCCCAACCTACAACACCACCTACGTGGAGCGACTTAGCGCTGTTTGTGTTGAGGATAGTTACAGGACCGTAGTTCTCGCAACCCTGCAATACGTGGAACGAGTAGCCATAACCAATGACACCACCAATATATGTAGAGCCACCTATAGCACCCGACTGCTTAACCTCGCCATAGTTCTTACAGTTCAAGAACTCGATAGCTGCGCCCGAAGGACCACCTGCGATACCACCGATGTCGTAGCCCGAAGTGGTAGCACCCGAACCGTGAACAAGACCGTGGTTTTCGCAATTCTCAACGATAGTAGTAGACTGTGGACAGCCAACGATACCTGCTACGGTAACCTCACCGGCATTGGTCTTCTTCGCCTTGTAGTTGATGGTACCATAGTTCTTACAATCCTTAATAAGGTTGCCGGTGCTAATGGTTGTTGCAATGATACCTGCAACATCAACACGAGCATCAACACGAGAGTTAGGCGATACATACTCTACGGTACCGTGGTTCTCACACTCGGTAATCTGAATACCTCCAACTGTGCTGTATCCGAAGATACCCGAAATGTGGGCACGCTTACTCTTACCATAGCCACCAAAGCCATTCTGCTTGATAGTAGCGTAGTTCTTACAACCCGAGATTGTAGGAACCTTATCGCTACGACCTATGATACCTCCGAGAGCAATACCTGTATCACAATTACCCAAGGTGAGATTACCCTTGCCTGTGGTGTCGTTCAACTTACCGTTTGTACAGTTGGTTACGGTGAGCTTGTCTGTAGTATTGCTTGCAACGAAGCCTGCAACACAGCAAATCCAATCGTCCTTAGCCAATGTCTGGTCCACAACGGTTATTGCACCCTCGTTAACACTATTCTTGATGGTTGTTGAACCCACATCATTTCTGTGGCCGATAAATCCACCTGCATAAACACCCGAGCCGGCTGCAATATTATAGTTGATGTTACCCGAGTTGGTACAGCCGTCGATAACAAACTCCTTATTGGTGCCGTCACGACCAACAAGACCACCAATGTTAGGAGAAGAGGCTGTTGCTTCGTTGGTAATGTTACCCGAGTTTACGCAATCCTTCATCAAGATATTATCGTGGTTGTTGATGCCCAAGAGGCCACCCAACCAAGGATGACCGCCGCCAGTAAACTTACCCTTGATGGTGATGTTACCCGAGTTGGTTACACGGAGATAGTCTGCACGAGTAGAGCCCTTCTTGTTGTAGTATGCCTCGGCGGTAATACCACCAATCTCGCCCTTTGCAGCATCGCCGACCGGAGCAATCATAATATCTGCCTGGTTCGAGCTGTCAGCAACTGTCGACGCTACGCAAGTGGCGTTGTTAACACCAACATATGCTACCAAACCACCAATCATATACTCTGCAGCCCAATTGCCGGTCTTGATAGTGATAGTACCTGTTGGGTAGTTAATACAGTTCGACATATCGCCATCGTTCACTGTTCCGGCTACGCCACCAATGTACAAACGACCACCAGATGAGGAGGTAGTGTTGGTACAGTTACCAATAGAGATAGCACCACGGTTGGTACAATTGGTAATTGCGGTAGGCTCAGTCTTTGCAGTGTCGTTACAAGTTGTAACGAAAACACCACAGAGTCGTACAGCGCCGGTGAATGCAAGGCCGTCACCAATAGTGAGACTTCCGGTGTTGTGGCAATTCTCAAGCTTGTCTGCATAGATAGTACCGGCCATAATACCTGCCAAATATGCAAAAGGAGTCTGTGCTCCGGTGTTGATTGCAATGTTTCCGCTATTGCTACAATTTGTAAGAGAGGCTCTACCTATATAGGCAATGGCACCCGAAAGACGAACACCTGTGCAAGCTCCGTTGAGAGTAATATCACCGGTATTAATCAATTTGTCGCAAACAACCTCTTCGTTAATCTCCAAACGACCGGTGATACCCGAGAGGATAATTTCGCCTTGCGATGCACTATCCTTTGCAGTTGAGATGTTACCGTTGTTGGTACAGTTGTTGAAGGCTACAAAGTCGTTCTGACCGTTAGTATCGTCGTTCTTACCAACAATACCCGAGATATATGTATTACCCAACTTGACAGTACCTACATAGGTAATATCACCGTTGTTTGTAAGACCCTCGATGGTACAATTGACGCTTACGCCACCTACAAGACCACCTACGGTTACAGCCATGTTCAAAGTTGGAGCTGTCAACGAAGTGATGGTGATGTCGATGTCGTTAGTACAATTCTTGATAGTAGAGCGTACTGCTCGACCAACCAAACCTCCGTGATTTACGCCAGAGTAGTTTGCTGCCGCCTCTGCAAGAGTTGTATTGTTGATGTTAACCTTACCCTCTACCGAGCAGTTCTCCACCAAACCATCATACAACTGACAAACGATAGCACCCGAGTATGCACCCTGAGTAATCTCGTAGTCGAGGTCGGTGAGCTTCACATTTTTGATGTTGGAAATTGCAACATTGAACAATGGAGCCGACAAGCCCTTGATTGTGTAGCCCTCTGCGCTACCACCGTCGAATGTAGCGTCAGCACCGTAGAAGTCGATTGGAGTCCACTCCTTGCCTGTCATATCGAGATTAGCAACAACCTTAGCCAAAGTGCGTGGGTAGAACGCCTTCGAAACCTTTGCGAACTCGATGAGAGCCTCCTCGCTGTCGATGATGAAGGTATCAGCCTCCTCGTCCAATGTGTTAGCCTCGTATGCAAACTCGCTGAACTCACGAACTGTACCTGCCTTGATAGGCTTAACATGGCTGTTGAACTTAACAGTCATCTTACCGTGAGCCTCGGTGTTAACGGTAATCAAGAAAGTACCATAGTTACCTGCAGGAATGGTCAAATAGATAGGAGCAGCCTCAGCGCCGAGTACCAAACCCTCTGCGAAGGTTACGGTTACGGTGTCCGAAGTGTTCTCGCTTGCAGTCAATGTGCCATTTGTGCAGTCAATAGCGAATGCACCTGCCACCTTGCCATTCTCAGCCTTAACCTTGATCGAGGTTACCTTCTCGCCATTACCCTTAAGAGCCAAGCGAAGTACACCTGTAAGGTGCTTCAATTCAACTGCTGCAGCGTGGGTCAAAGTGTCAACCTTGGTTGCATAGCCATACATTGGCGCTGCCTGTGGGGCAAATGTGCCAACGGTGTAAGGCTGCTCAGCCAAGAAGTTTACGGCCGACAAAGTTGCCGGAACCTCCTCGCCCTCCTCAACAGTTGCAACAGCAACAGCAGGATAGACAACATGGAGAGGAGTCTTAATCTCCTGCTCGAAAGAGAAAGTTGCGGTGTCGGCAGCCTCGCCGATGCCTGTCAATGGGTTCGAGTTCACGCCATTAACCGAAATAGCGTCGCCCTCGCTCCAATAGAGCGGATAGAGGCTTGTGCCATCCTCGTTCACGACCTTGTCGCCGAGGTGAGTACGACTCTCCTCCAACGAAAGGGTGAGCTCCTTTACGCCCTGACCTTCGACCTTAACGCCGAGGTCCTCGGTTGCATCCTGAACGCAT
>JAGBRY010000107.1 GCA_017632115.1 Alistipes sp.
AACTTCCAAATTTTTTAGAAACTTTTTTCAAAAAATTTTTCAGAACCCTTAATTTTGCCCTTTAGAACCCTGCTTTTTAGGTTTTCGAACCGTAGTTTCTAACCCGAAAGCGGATGCAAAGTAACGGCAAAAAAATGAAACTTCCAAATCTTTTTAGCACTTTTTTACACGCTTTTCATACCACTTGCGCATAGGTGGTTAGTTTTCAGCGATTTAGAGAATAAAAAATTTTTAAAAAATTTTAATAACGCTTTTCTCTCTTTATATTATATATAGGTATAGGTAAAATTAGGGATTATGGGAGCAATTGGATGTTTAGCAAAACAAAGAAAGAGCAGTCTATTGCAGACTACCCTTTCAAACTAAAAAAACAATCGTCACAACTTTACGCCATCTCGTCGAGCAGCTTCTCACACGCCTCCTCAAGCATCTCTATTACGAGATAGAAACCTTCACGACCTTCGTAATATGGATCGGGAACATAGTCATAACGCTCGGCATAGGTTGTAAAGTAGTCACGCATACGATAGATTTTGTCGATATCCTCTCGTGTAGGAGCCAGGCGCACAACTCTCTCATAGTTGCTATCGTCCATAACAACTATACGATCGAAGTCGTCGAAGTCCGCAACACGGAATGGGCGAGAGCGATGAGTTAGGCAGTAGCCACGGCAATGAGCAGCCTCACGCATACGAGGGTCGGCCAGTTCGCCGGCATGACCCGAATATGTGCCGGCCGAATCTATCTCAAACTGCTCGGCAACTCCACGCTTAAAGACCTTCTGGCGAAAAATCTCCTCTGCCATTGGAGAACGGCAGATATTGCCGAGGCAGACAAAGAGTACTTTTTGTTTCATATTTTGTAGTATTAGAATGCTTCGTTTATGGAGAATAGTGCTCCGTGGATGAGTTTTCCTCGGTTATCACGACAACCAAAGCCGTAGTCAAGGCGAAGATTTACGCCTTTGCGCACCTCGTAGCGCAGACCTACGCCATAGGTCGGGAGTGTTTCGTCCCACGAGAAAGATTGGAAATCGTGGAACACATTGCCTGCACCACCCCATGCCACTGCTCCAAGGCGTTTATAGATATTTTGGCGAAGCTCTGCCTGCAAGGTTACGGCACAAAGGTCGTTAAAACGACCCGCATAGTAGCCTCGCATGGTTTGCAAACCGCCAATAGCAGCGTTATATATCCAAGGTGTTCCCTGACTATTCATCTCGCCACGCAGATCGAGCGCCAACACTGCACCTCGCCACAATCGTTGATAGTAGTCGAAGGTTAAGCGGCCACCCCACAATGTTTCGCCGACATTGTTCAGAACCTGCGGACGGGCCTTTGCTTGCAATGCGAGATAGACACCTCGCTGCGGATTGGTAGGGATATCACGGGTATCGAACTCTGCATAGAGCGATATGCCGGTGGCATTATAGGCGATATTCTCACCATTGAGTCGTGCTACAAAGTCGCTCTCGGAAACAAAATCACGCTTGCCACCAAAGCGACCAAAGTGGTAGTTGAAGTCGGCACCAATACCGAGATATAGCCCCTTTGCTACCTTTTGAAGAAATCGCACATCGACAATTGTTCTCGATGCGAGATAGCGCATCGCCGCATTTGACATTGCCGCATCGTAGCCAATACCCCAAAACGAGGTAGGCATCGAGTAGAATTCGGCATTATAGATCAGACGCTGATTGTCGTTTCTAAAGATATTGCGACCCTGTACACCAACACGATAATATCCTGTCAGCGAGGCGGTTGCGTAGAGAGAGAAGTCCGAAGCCGGTATTGTACGATTTTGTTTATCAAGGCGATAACGGCCTGTAGCCATAACTGCCAGACCAACCGAAGTCGATGGCGAATAGTAGAGCGTTGGCACGAAGGTCATATCGACCCTGCGCTCGAAGCTCTGGTCGGTAGCACTATCTGCGACATAGTTCACAAACTTGTTCCACCCCTTGCGTTCCTTTGTCGGACCGGCAGAGTTCTCGATTGGCGTATATCTATAAGCAACAGTATCCCTGCCGATGACAAGGATACTATCGTTTTGCGCCATCACCTCTGCCGAAAGCAGTGTGAGAAGTGCAAGTATATACGCTCTAAACGAATTCAATTAAAAACGGTATTTGTCGATTATGCTATAGAACAAATCCTTACCCTCCTGATCAACCTCATCACGAAGGATATACTCGAGATTTCCCTCCTTTGTAACGATAAGAAGCATAAATTTCTTGTCGCAGTCGCCCAAGTTCCACGCATTCTTGAATGTGTGGTCAGGGTCCTCGATAATGGTTGCGCCATTCTTCTCGACACGCTTACGGCAAATTTTACGCAAGAAGTTCTTTGGCAACCATGTATCAGGGAAGTTCAAGATACCGAAACCGTAAATCTCGGGGCCTGCTGCACGAGCATTCTCCTCCAACTCCTCGGCAAACTTATTATTCTTGCTCAATGCCAAGTATGCATCCGGGTCGACATAGAAAATAAGCAAGTTCTTCTCACCGAAGTGAGGCAACTTTGTAGGGTTGCCATACAGATCTTTGATGGTAACATTCTCTACCTTTCGAGGCTCGATTACGCCATCTGCAAAAGCCTGTACTCCAATAAACAACGACACTATCAGTGTCAATACAAATCTCATAATTTTGGTCTTTTTGTGTTTTCGTGCACAAAGATAGTGCTTTTCACAAATAAATCAAAATTTTACATTTTTACATTTTCGGTCGAGGCGAGTTTCCAGACCATAACGACCACTTCCCGACATTACAAGCGTTATATATATACCTATATATAATATCTGTCGCTCTACGCCCAGCCATCCGAGCGACGGAAAGATGATAAATATCTCGACAAACATACCAAGCGCCATAATAAATGCCGCAAAGCGGGTACCATAGCCGAGAATAATCATCACCGCAAACACCGCTTCGAGAATGGTGAAGATTACGAATGTTGCCCAACTACTCTCGAAAAGCAGCGCAGGATAGCCCGTCAGCACAAAGTTGTAGGTTTGTAACTTATCGATAATGTGTAGTGCAATAAGCACTCCGACAAAGAGTCGCAGAAAGAGGATGGCTCGATCTATAAAGCGATAGCCACGCAGTATTTCGAGAAGTTGTTTCATCATAGCAACCCCCATTGGAGCAACAACCAAGCCAAAACGGGAGGGTGCAAGGAGTGAAGATTATGCGTTCTCAAGCTCGCATAAAAAAACAGAGACTCTCGAAAAGAGAGCCTCTATCTTTGCAAGTAGTATAGAAACTATTTCTTAGCCTCCTCTACCGATACCTTGCGGAACTCCTTCAAGAGCTTAGAGAGCTCCAAAGCAGCCTTGCGTGCACGAGTACCTGCAGCCTTGTTGTTCTTCTCTACCTGAGCAGCAGCGTTTGCCTGGAATGCAGCAACCTGTGCATTGATCTGATCTACTAATGCTTTCATAATCTTATAGTTTTTAGTGTTAATGGTTTATACTACAAATGTAACTCATTTTTTTTACAAAACAAATTTTCCCAAACAAAAAACCTCAAAAAACTCACTTTTTATAGATATTTAACCGCTATATAGGTATATTTTTTGTGTTTTCCTCGGCTACACAACAGTTATTTACAAAAAACAAAGTATGAATATGCTCTACCGCTTAAGACTCTCTATTTTGCTATCTATCGCAACATTAGTAACCTCTTGCAAGCAGCACGCCAAGAGCCAACCCGAGGCGTTTAGCATTGAAGTTGCGACCATAAGAGGTGAAAAATTGCCATACACAAAAGAGTTTATTGCGCCCATCTCGGCCAACTACTCCGCCACTGTACAACCTCGAATTTCGGGATTTTTGGTTGCATCCTCTTTCAAAAACGGTATGCCGGTTAAGCAAGGCCAACAGATATTTTTGCTTGACGATGCCCCTCAGCGAGCCAACCGATTGGCAGCCGAAGCCTCACTCTCCTCGGCCAAGGCTAAGGCCGCCGAGGCAAAGCAGAACTACGAGCGAGCCATCCCGCTGGCACGCATAAATGCCATCAGCCAGATGCAACTCGACCAATACACGGCCGAGAACCTCTCGGCTATAGCCTCGGTGAAGTCGGCAGAACAAAATCTGCGCAATGCTCGGCTTGACGAGAGCTACACTCGCATATATGCCCCAATCAGTGGCATCATCTCATCATCGGCAGCAACCCCGGGCGATTATATAGGTCCGGGAACGCAATTCTCGACGCTGACTACTATTCAGAATATCGACACAGTGTGTGTTGATTTGGCCATTCCGATGAGCGAGTATCTCACCATATCTGACCGCAAAGCATTCTCGTACGACAACGCTACGCTACTCTCGGATATTCGTCTACGGGTGGCCGACGGCAGCGAATACCCCGAAAGAGGTTTCTATAAATATACCCGCCAAAGTATCGCCAGCGAGATGGGAACAATTGTATTGGTTGTGGGTTTTCGCAACCCCGACTACGCACTCAAGGTGGGACAATTCGCCCGCATAACCGCCTCGGTGGGCACCGAGCAAGAGCGCATCGTTGTGCCTCAGCGTGCGGTGAGCCAGATACAGAACATCTCATCGGTGTGGGTTATTCGTCCCGACTCTACTGCCGAATACAGGGAGTTAAAGCTCGGCAACACCGTTGGCGAGTGGTGGATAGTGGAGAGTGGAGTTGCCGAAAACGAGAGGGTCGCAACAACCGGATTGCAAAAGTTACGCAACGGAATGAAGGTTTCCATAACAACAAAGTAGCAGCCTATGAAAAACTTTTTTATACATAGACCGATATTTGCTATATCCTTATCGGTGATTATCGTCTTGCTCGGAGCCATATCCGTCGGCAATCTCGCCATCGAGCAATACCCCGACATCACGCCACCCGTTGTGGAGGTTTCGGCCACCTACGAAGGGGCCGATGCCGAGACTGTAAACAACGCCGTAGCCACACCCATAGCCGAGAGCATTATGGGCGTGAGCGATATGCTATACATGCAGGCAACAAGTGCCAACGACGGTTCGATGACCCTGCAAGTGACATTCGACATCGGCTCCGATGCCGACCTCGATGCCATATTCACGCAGAATAATGTTTCGACTGCAATGGCAAAGTTGCCATCATCGGTTACGCAACAGGGTGTCGTTACACGCAAGACCCAGACCGGTTTTCTGATGGTGTATGCACTCTATAGCGACGGGCGATACGACGAGAATTTCCTCTCGAACTACGCCTACATAAACCTCGAGAACGAGCTATTGAAGATAAACGGTATCGGCAAGGTCAACATTATGGGTGCAGGCGAATACGCTATGCGTGTATGGCTTAGACCCGATATGCTCGCCTACTATAATATATCGGTAAGCGAAATTCTCGATACCATATCGACCGAGGCGGGCATATACCCTGCCGGCAAATTTGGTGGCGAGCCGACGCCTCCCTCCACGCAATATACCTACACGGTAACTATGCCTCGACAGATATCCTCTGCCGAGGAGTTTGGCAACATCCTTCTGCGCACCACCGAGAAGGGTTCACAGGTGCGACTGCGAGATGTGGCAAGTGTAGAATTGGGCAACCAAAACTATGGAGCGAGTTCTCGTTTTGGCGATAAGCCAACCACCATTATCTCGATATATCAGGAGCCGAACTCCAACGCTGTGGCACTTGGCGAAGCGGTCAAAGCCAAGATGGCAGAGTTGGCAGAGCGTATGCCCGATGGCGTGAAGTACGAGGTGTTGGTCGATGGTACAAAGAGCATATCGGCGGGTATTCGTGAGATTTTCGAAACGCTTGTTATAGCCCTCGTACTCGTCATTCTGATAATTTTCCTCTTTCTGCAGGATTGGCGAGCTACGCTTATTCCGCTCATTGCCATACCGGTTTCAATTATCGGAACATTTATGGTCTTTCCGTTGCTCGGCTTCACCATAAATATCATTTCGTTGCTCGGCCTGGTGCTGTCGGTTGGTCTTGTGGTGGATGATGCAATTGTTGTGGTCGAGGCGGTACAGGCCAATATCGAGCGAGGAATGACTCCGCACAAGGCGACCGAGGAGGCTATGAGCAAGGTTACCTCGCCAATTATCGCAACGACAATTGTGTTGATGGCTGTATTTCTGCCAATATCCTTCTCGGGAGGCATCTCGGCTCGCCTCTTTCAGCAGTTTGCCGTAACCATTTCTGTGTCGGTCATCTTCTCGATGATTAACGCCTTGTCGCTCTCGCCGGCACTATGTGCCATGCTGTTGCGACCTCGCAAGGAGCGAGCAACCGGCTTTTTCGGAGCGTTCAACCGATTTTTCGACAAGGCCATGGGACATTACGGCTCAACCATAGGTAATGTTGTGAGTCGCTGGCGCACCACAATAGTGATGGCAGCAGTGATGGTGGTGGCGATTGTAGCGATGTTGAAGATTATGCCACGAGGATTTCTGCCCGACGAAGATTTGGGCTTCTTCACCATATCGGTAACTGCCCCCGACAATACGGCGCTCTCACGCACCGAACAGATTATGGCGAAGGTCGATTCGGTGACAAAAGCGACTCTGCCGATAGTCGAGAGTACGGGCGTAGTGTCAGGCTTCAATCTCATCTCGGGTGTTGCATCGACAAACTGCGGTGTGGTATTTGTAAAGTTGGTCGATTTCGACAAGCGCAAGCTATCGGCGATGAAGGCGGTGGCCGAATTGAACGAGGTGTTATACTCGGCTATCCCCGAGGCGGAGTGCGGAGCGTTCGTTTCGCCCTCCATACCCGGCTTGGGCGTAACATCGGGTGTGACATTCGAGTTGCAGGACAGAGCGGGTAAGGGTACGGCCTACCTCGCCGAGCAGAGCGAGAAGTTACTCTCGGCGCTCCGCACGGAGCCTCGCATAAAGTCGGCAACCACCGAGTTTCGCAATGGCGTAGCGCAGAAACATCTCGATATAGATAAGCAGCATGCCCAGATGAGCGGAGTGTCACTCTCTTCGCTCTTCTCCGAAACGGCAACGCTGCTCGGAGGTCGTATGATCAACAACTTCAACCTCTACGGTCGTCTTTATCAGAGCTACCTGCAAGCGGCGCCCGAATATCGAACCGACGCATCGTCGCTAAACAGCTATTTCCTGAAGAATGGCAACAACGAGAGTGTGCCACTCTCTTCGTTCGTCACGGTAAGGGATACCACAGGAGTGCAGTATATTTCGCAATTTAACCTCTACCGCTCCATCGGCATAAATGTCACCCCTGAGGAGGGTGCCTCTACAGGCGATATAATGGGCGACATAGAACGCATTGCCGAGGATATCCTGCCCGACGATACGACCATTGCATGGAGCGGAGTTTCGTTCCAGGAGCAGAGCGAAAGCGGCAAAGGGGCGTGGGTTTTTCTCATAGCATTCGTATTTGTATTCTTCACCCTTTCGGCCCTGTATGAGAGTTGGAGTCTGCCATTGGCGATTGTTTTGGGCGTGCCACTGGCAGTTGTAGGAGCGTTATGTGCAGTAGGATTGGCACACATAGTTGCTCCGCAGTTTATCAACGACATCTACATGCAGATATCGTTGGCCATGCTTATAGGTTTGGCTGCCAAGAACTCTATTTTGGTGGTGGAGTATGCCGACAAACTCTTCTACGAGGGGCATCAATCGCTGCTTGATGCCACCATAAATGCTGCAAAGATGCGTGTTAGGCCTATACTTATGACCGCATTTGCCTCTATTCTCGGAATGTTGCCGTTAGTCTTCGCTTCGGGTGTCTACTCCACAGCCCGCAACATTATGGGAGTATCGTTGGTCGGTGGTCTGCTCTTTGCAACCATCTTCGGTATACTGTTCTACCCTGCCCTATTCTATTTGGTGGGCA
Organism: Alistipes sp.; assembly: GCA_017632115.1. Classification (GTDB taxonomy): domain Bacteria; phylum Bacteroidota; class Bacteroidia; order Bacteroidales; family Rikenellaceae; genus Alistipes. The sequence continues at coordinate 7,832 of JAGBRY010000107.1, forward strand.
AGGTTGCACGATTTGAGCAAAAACGAAAAACAGATGACAACTATGCGTAGGATACCTTATATATTATATATAGTGACAGTGGCGATGATGGTCGTGAGTTGCAATATCCATCTTGCCAAGCCTCGACTTCTCATGCAAGAGGAGTATCTCTTTGGCAAGGACTTTTCGCACGACTCAACAGTCTTAGGTGGTGATTGGTGGCGGATGTTTGGCGACACCACACTAAATCGTCTGGTCGAGCGAGCCATTGCTCAAAACAAGAATATAGAGATTGCAGCCTCTCGCATCGAAGAGGCTCGTCACAGCCTTATCGTGACTCGTTCTCAATATCTGCCGTCCATCTCGGGAGCTATATCGGTCGAAGAGAAGTATGACAGTGCAACGAGAAACATTGCGCAGAGCTACAAAATTCTTCCACAAGCGAGTTGGGAGCTACCTCTTTTTGGTTCGTTGCGCTACGCCACAAAGGGGGCTAAGGCTGCCATTAACTATCAGAAGTGGCAATATCAAGGTGTTCGTCTTGCGCTCGAAGCCGAGGTTGCAACCGCCTACTTCACGCTATTGCAATATAGGCAAGACCTTGCCATTTCCCGCCGTAGCAGCCAGCTGCGTCGTGAGATGGTTACGCTTATAGATTCGCTCTACAACTACGGATACGCCTCAGGGGTAAATCTCGATCAGGCTCGAAGCCTGCTCTACACCGCCGAAGCCGATATTCCGCTCTACGAAAAGGCGATAGCGCAGACTCTGCTCTCGCTGGCAACACTCATGGGCGACACCCCCGAAACATTTATGAATATAGGTATAGAGGAGAGTAATGCCATAACCAACAGTTATCATCCCTTCGATATAGCGATAGGTGTTCCATCGGATGTTCTACATCGTCGTCCCGATGTAATGGCGGCGTACTACACCCTGCAACAGAGTGCGGCAGCTGTAGGTTTGGCCCGCTCGGCACGACTACCTTCGGTAACCATCTCTGTGTCGGCAGGAAGTGCCACAGGCAAGATACGACAACTCTTCGATAGCGAAGGATGGGTGGCCGATATGGCAGCATCGCTAATGCAGCCGATCTTTAACTTTGGAGGTCTGCGCCGTGGTGAATTGGCGGCAAGAGAGGTCTATATGCAGAACCTATTTGCCTACGAGCAGAGTTACCTCGAGGCGTTGAGCGATGTGGAGAGTGCTTTGGTAGCCATCACCTCCTCCCGTGAGGAGTTGTTGCGCTATGCAGGATTGGTAGAGTCAAATCGCAACATCGCTATTAAGACCTATGCGCTCTACCGCAATGGATTGTCGGACTATCTCGATGTGATAGATGCCGAGCGTTCGCTCTACTCCTCACAGATGCAGTTCGAGAATCTCGTTGCTCAGCAATATATCAACTACATCAACCTCTGCAAGGCTCTCGGAGGAGGAGTTGGAAATTGAGGATTGAGAATTGAGAATTGAGGATTATTTTCGGTTGCGAGGGGATGGGTAAAAAAGAAGAGAATTGAAAGAAAAATCTCTCAACTCTCAACTCTCTAATACGGAATATCTCGGTAGTTGTACTTTGCCATAATGGTACCGCCCTCCAACTCGACCAAACCATAGTCTGCTCGGAGAATGGTCTTCATTGTCTTGGCGTCCATATTGTAGATATTCGACGGGGAGTCGGCTATATCCTCGGGAGTAATATAGATTACGCTACCTCCGTTCTGCTCGGCATAGTTCTCGACCGCCTCGAAACACTCCTGCACCTTCTCGCTATAGTCGGAGTTCGCCATGAAGAGCATATAGAGTCGGCCCTTGTGCGAGAGTATCTCCGAGGTCTTTTCGCCATCATGATTGCTGATGTAGAACTCCAAAATCATCGGTTCTACGCTATGGAGATTGCTCTCTACTCGAGTATCAACCCACTCCCAGCGCTTATCGTTGTGCCAAGCCTTGTCGTCTAGTGCAAACTCACGAACACGACCTGTACGACGATTGCGATATATGAGTACCACCTCTTCGGAGCTTTGGTGTGCTCGAACATTATCCATCTCTTCAGCGATATTCACACCCACCTTGTATGGCAACATATCGATGAGCGGAAGGTGGAGATAGTGGTATGCACCCATACTCATTGCGAAGGTGAAGAAGAGGCACATGAGCGAGAACTCCAACTTCGAGAAGGCAAACATTCTATCGGGGCGATAACGATACCAGAAGCACAAAGCCATAGGGAGCAGTATAGCATTCTTGGCAAAGGACTGCCAAGGGGTAAGTTTTATCAACTCTCCGAAACAGCCACAATCCTCGACCGGCACTACCGTAGCACTCAAGAAGGTCAATACCGTAAAGAATATCATTGAGATTGTCGCAAATACCGACACCATACGGATACGCACCTTGAAGAGGAGCATACAACCCATCATCAGCTCCGCACCACTCAACCATATAGAGAGTGTGGTGACGAGCCAATCGGGGGCAGTAATATCGTACGCAACCAAGTAGTTGCGCATTGCGAGTATCGTTCCCCAAGGGTCAATCGCCTTGTAGAAACCCGATACGATAAATGTCATCGCAAAGAGTATTCTGCAAAAGTGCGACAGATAGCGATACCAGCGTCTATTTCTCAGAGCATGAGCCATTGTTCTACTTATTCAAGAGTGGGGATATAGTCTTTTCGATACGGGCAAAAATCTCCTCGGGCAGAGCCATTGCACCCTCGTCGTTACTGCAATCTACGACCAGGAGTTCGCTATCTCGCTCCGACGACTCGATATATACCTCTCGCACACGCTGCTGCAACGAGAGCGACTGCTCGTGAATGTCTGTTGCTCCATTGAGGTAGCTTCTATCGTCGCCCTCACGCTGCTCGGTCAGACGCTTCTCGGTAAATGCAAACGGCACATCGAGAAACAACGACACATCGGGACGAGGGATTTTATTAACCTCGTACTCGAGATTCAAAATCCAGTCGTTCAAACGCAAACGAGCCTCTTTGTCGGCAATTTTGGCACACTGGTAACCGATGTTCGAGTAGACATAGCGATCGACGATTACCACCTTGCCCTCCTCCTGCCATTTACGAATCTGCGGAGCCATATCGGCACGATCACCCGCATAGAGCAGAGCTACAATATATGGGTCGACCTGATCCACGCCACCAAGCTCGCCACGCAAAAAGCGACCTATCAACTCGCCATAAATAGGAGCGTCGAAGCGTGGAAAGTGGACATACTCACTCTCGATGCCTCGCTCGGCAAACATCTCACGCAACTTCTTTATCTGGGTCGATTTACCCGCTCCGTCAAGTCCTTCAAGTACGATGAACATAATTTATATTTGGGCTTTTAGCCATTAGCCGTTAGCCATTGGCTTTTATTACTTCAACATTCTCACCGCTCGTTTCAATGCGGTAATAAAGGTGTCAATATCTTCCTTATTTGTGTAGAGTGCTATTGAGGCACGCACCACGCCATTGGTACCATAGCGTGCCATCACCGGCTCGGCACAGTGGTGTCCGGTACGAACTGCTACACCCTGTTTGTCGAGAATCATTCCGATGTCGTAGTGGTCGCAACCCTCGACATTGAACGATATGATAGGCGACTTATCCTCGGTCGTGCCGTAGATATGCAAACCTTCGATCTTCTGCAACTCGACAGTGGCATAGTCGAGCAACTCCTTTTCGTGTGCCTCTACCTCCTCCTTCGAGAAGCTTTGCACAAATTTGATAGCCTCGGCCAAGCCTACCGCACCGATAAAGTTCGATGTTCCCGCCTCGAATTTCAGTGGCAGTGGTGCATAGGTGGTCTTTGCAAAGGTCACCTTATCGACCATATCGCCACCACCCATATATGGAGGCATCTTGTCAAGCAGCTCATGCTTGCCATACAGTACACCAATGCCTGTAGGGCCATACAACTTATGTCCCGAGAAGGCGTAGAAGTCACAATCCAAGGCCTTTACATCCACACCTCCGTGCACAACGCCCTGACAACCATCAACCACAACAATGGCACCAACCGAGTGGGCCTTTGCGATAATTTTCGGAAGGTCAGGACGAGTACCAAGTGTATTCGACGCCTGGGTTACGGCCACTACCTTTGTATGCTCGTCGATAAGCGCATCGAGAGAACCGAGTTCCAATGCTCCATTATCGTCGACAGGTATTACTCGCAACTCCGCATCCTTACGCTCCGTAGCCAACTGCCAAGGCACTATATTGGAGTGGTGCTCAATATGGCTCACTACCACATTGTCACCCTCGTGCAGGTATCGCTCACAGTAGCTCGAAGCCACCAAGTTGAGCGACATCGTAGCACCCGAAGTGAAGATAATCTCCTCTCGGCTCTCAGCTCCTATGAATTGGCGAACCACCTCACGAGCCTCCTCGTACTTGGCGGTCATCTCCTCCGACAGAATATGCACACCACGATGGATATTGGCATTATCGTTCAAGAGCAACTCCGACATCTTCTCCACCACGCACATAGGTTTCTGTGCCGTAGCAGCACTATCGAGGTATATCAGTTTGCGACCATATACCTCACGCTCCAAAATCGGAAATTGCGCCCTTATCTTCTCTATCTCGAACATATTATTCGTTTAATCTCTTTTGTAACGCCTCGCAGAGCATATCGGCCAATGGCTCTATATCGCACTTTGCTACAACATCGCCCACAAAGCCCTCCAACATCAGTCGCTCGGCACTCTCCTTCGAGATACCACGCTGACGCATATAGTATATTGCCTGCTCGTCGAGCTGTCCAACCGTCGAGCCGTGCGAACACTTCACATCGTCGGCATAAATTTCCAACTGCGGCTCCGAAACCACACGGCCACCTCCGAGCTCGATATTGCGGTTGAGCTGCTTGGCATCGGTACGCTGTGCATCCTGTGCCACATATACCAACCCCTTGAACTCGGCCACCGCCTTACCCGAAGCAACGCTCTTAATTGTCGAGTTGCTCTTGCAATCCTCTACATTGTGGCGTGTTACGAGCGAGAGTTGTGCATGGTCAAAACCCGTTGCTACAACTGCGGCACTCATCGTAAACGACGAGTGTGGAGCATTGAGCAGAGTTTCGTACGACGAGTGCGCACCTCGCAACATCACCGTAGTAACATTACACTCGCTCGCCTCGCCCTGCTCAATCGTGAGCGAGGTATATTTCTCCGAAGAGTAGACCTCGGTAAGCGATAACTGCGTATGCGGAGCAAGGCGAATGGTCAAGGTCGACTCCTTCGCATCGTTGTGCCACACCACAAGCGACACCCTCTGCGAAGCTACAACCTCGATCTCTCCCTTTCGTGGATTGACAACCACAAGTGGCAACGAAAGGTCGCACTTATCATCTATGCGCCCCACCTTTGCCTCTCGCAATATGCCATCCGCTATCAACTTTTCGACCATCATCCGTTACTCCTTATAGTCGTTAATCAACCAATCGTAGCCCTCCTTCTCGAGTTTCAAGGCCAACGACTTGTCGCCCGAATAGATAATTTTGCCCTTGTAGAGCACATGCACAAAGTCTGGCACGATGTAGTCCAACAGACGCTGGTAGTGGGTAATCACCACGGTAGCATTCTGCGGTGTGTGCAGCTTTGTTACACCCGTAGCCACGATACGCAAAGCGTCGATATCGAGGCCCGAGTCGGTCTCGTCAAGGATTGCCAACTTCGGGTCGAGCATTGCCATCTGGAAAATCTCGTTCTTCTTCTTTTCGCCACCCGAGAAGCCCTCGTTTACGGCACGAGAGGTCATCTTCGGATCCAGCTCTACGACCTTAGCCTTCTCTCGCATCATCTTAAGATACTCGGCTGCAGTCAATGGCTCCTCTCCACGAGATTTACGCTGCTCATTTACGGCAATCTTCATAAAGTTTGCCATCGTAACACCTGGAATCTCAACAGGATACTGGAAGCCAAGGAACAAGCCCTTGCGTGAGCGCTCCTCGATGCTATACTGCAAGAGGTCCTCGCCCTCGAACTCCACGCTACCAGCCGTAACCGTAAACTTCTCGTTACCAGCCAAAACAGAGGCAAGTGTCGACTTACCAGAGCCGTTAGGACCCATGATGGCGTGCACCTCACCAGCCTTAACCTCGAGGTTTATGCCCTTCAAAATCTCCTTATCGCCAACCTTGGCGTGCAGATTTTCAACCTTTAACATATATATATC
>JAGBRY010000108.1 GCA_017632115.1 Alistipes sp.
ATCAGCCGACCGTGTTAACCAAGCATAAGGGCGATAACGATAGAAGAAAACCATTTATAAAGGTAGGTTTCGGCTTGCCATTCTAACTCAATACAGATTATGCAGAAAAAACAGAATAGTACTCGAAAAACGACCCGCAAGAGTAGGACGACAAAAAAGAGCAACAAGCTCACAAGAACGACCGTCAAGTGGCTATGGATAGTGGCCATGTCACCGCTCGCAGCGTTGGCTGTAATGCTTACACTCACTGCCATAGGGGCCTTTGGCCGTATGCCGTCGTTCGAGGAGTTGGAGAATCCAAAGAGCAATCTTGCAACCGAGATATATGCCGACAATGGCCAAGCTATCGGTAGCTTCTTCGTGCAGAACCGCTCCTATGTGCAATACTCCGACCTCTATCCGCAGGACTCGACTGCAATGCTCAAAGTTGCAGGTCACGATGTTCCGCCATTGGCAGCAGCACTCATCGCTACGGAGGATGCCCGCTTCTACACCCATTCGGGTATAGACCTTGTGTCGTTGGCTCGTGTGGGAGTCAAGACCATCGCTCTGCAGCGTTCGTCGCAAGGTGGAGGTAGTACCATCACCCAGCAGTTGGCCAAGAATCTCTTTCCTCGAGGTAAGCGTGATAGCAACAAAATTGTCCGCACACTCAAACTCGTGGTATCGAAATTCAAGGAGTGGATTACCGCCCTCAAGCTCGAATATAACTACACCAAGGAGGAGATTGTGGCAATGTACCTCAACACCGTGGAGTACGGCTCGAATGCCTTTGGTATAAAGTCGGCAGCAATGACCTTCTTTGGCAAGGCTCCTTCGGAGCTGAACTTGCAGGAGGCGGCAGTTTTGGTTGGTGTGGTAAATGCCCCAACCCGCTATTCGCCTGTGCGCAACCCCGAGAATGCACTGCGTCGTCGCAACACCGTACTCAAGCGCATCGAGGCCGCAGGCGGCATCACCGAGGCTCAGTACGACTCACTGTCGATGCTTCCTATCACGCTAAATTATCGTCCCGTATCGCACAATTATGGTCAAGCAACCTACTTCCGAGAGATGTTGCGTCTGACGATGAACGCTCAACGACCAAAGCGTCGCAACTACTACACCACCTGGGACTACGAACAGGCGTGCAAGGAGTATGACGAAAACCCACTTATCGGCTGGTGCCACAAGAACCGCAAGGCCGATGGCACGACATACGACATCTATCGTGACGGATTGAAGATATATACCACCATCAACGCCACCATGCAGGAGTATGCCGAGGCATCGCTTCACAAGCAGATGCAATCGGTAATTCAGCCAACGATGGATAAGAAGGTAAAGGAGACAAAGGTGCTCTTCGATAACCTCACAAACGAGGAGGTCGAGGCTATCATCAAGCGAGCAATGCGCAACTCGGACCGCTTCCGCAACATGAAGGCTGCAGGAGCAGGCGAGAAGGATATTTTTGACAGCTTCACCAAGAAGTGCCAGATGAAGGTCTTCACCTACAATGGCGAGCGAGATACGCTGATGACCCCTCGAGATTCAATTCTCCACCACAAGCGCATTATGCGTGCTTCGTTTGTGGCAATGGAGCCTCAGACGGGCCATGTCAAGGCCTATGTCGGAGGTCCTTCGTTCCAATACTTCAAGTACGATATGGCAAAGCAGGGTAAGCGACAGATCGGCTCGACAGTCAAGCCGTTTATTTACACCTTTGCAATCGACCACCTTGGTCTTACTCCTTGCACCATGGTACCAAACCTGCCGGTAACAATCGAAACGGCAGTGGGCGCAGCATGGTCGCCAAAGGAGTCGGGAAATGTTGAGTATGATGGTGTTCTCCACCCTCTGCGTTGGGGCTTGGCGCACTCACGCAACAACTACTCGGCATGGGTGATGAAGCAGGCAAAACAGCCTGAGGCGGTAGCCGACTTTATCCACAATATGGGTATTCTAAGCTTTATCGACCCGGTTTATGCATTGTGTGTGGGTTCATTCGAGTCGAATGTATATGAGATGGTTAGCGCCTACTCAACCTTTGCAAACGAAGGTGTATACAACACCCCAATCTTCGTAACACACATCGAGGATCGTCAGGGCAACCTCATCTCCTCGTTCACCTCTTCGTCGCAGGATGCCATAAGCAAGGAGTCGGCCTATACAATGCTTACGATGATGCAGAATGTGATCACCAGCGGTACAGGCCGCCGAATGGTTTGGGGCTACGATATGCAAGGTGTCGATATTGCGGGTAAGACAGGTACCACAAACGAAAACCGTGATGCGTGGTTTATGGGTATCACCCCTAAGCTGGTTGCAGGAGCATGGGTGGGTGCCGAGGATCAGTCGGTAACACTCGGTCGCAGAGGCGAGGGCTCAGTTATGGCGTTGCCAATCGTGGGCGACTTCCTCCGCCGAGTACACAACGATCCGAATATCAACATCGACAAGACCGACAAGTTTGTTCGCCCTGCATCGTGGCAGGCTGTGGAGTGCGAGGATGCCGAGACACCCGCTTCGTCAGCCGTAACCACACAAGACGAATTCTTCGAATAATAGGAAAACTGAAAAATAATTTTTAACTCTTAATTTTTTAATTCTCAATTATGAAGGTAGCTGTGGTTGGCGCAAGTGGCGCCGTAGGACAGGAGTTTCTCAAGATATTGGATGAGCACAACTTCCCACTCGATGAGTTGGTACTCTTTGGTTCGGCTCGCAGTGCGGGACAGACTCGAGTATTCCGTGGTAAGGAGATTGTAATCAAAGAGTTGCAACATAATGACGACTTTAAGGATATAGACCTTGCATTGGTATCGGCAGGTGGTTCAATCTCGAAGGAGTATGCCGAGACAATTACAAAATATGGCTGTTTGATGATTGACAACTCGAGCTGCTATAGAATGGATGCGGATGTGCCGTTGGTGGTACCCGAAGTGAATGCCGAGGATGCGTTGAATGCACCTCGCCGCATCATCGCAAACCCTAACTGCACAACAATTCAGATGGTTGTTGCGTTAAATGCTATCGAGAAGCTCTCGCACATCAAGCGTGTGCATGTTTCGACCTACCAGTCGGCAAGTGGTGCAGGTGCGCAGGCTATGGCCGAGTTGGAGGAGCAGCACGCATCACTCGCAAAGGGCGAGGAGGCCAAGGTTGAGAAGTTCGCTTATCAGTTGGCATTCAATGTGATACCACACATTGATGTCTTCACCGAGAACGACTATACGAAGGAGGAGATGAAGATGCACAACGAGACTCGCAAAATCATGCACTCGGATGTTGCAGTATCGGCAACTTGCGTGCGTGTACCCGTTATGCGTGCACACTCGGAGAGCATCTGGGTTGAGACCGAGCGCCCAATCTCGCCGGAGGAGGCTCGCAAGGCCTTTGCCGAGGCCGAGGGCGTTGTCGTAGTGGACAACCCTGCAGAAAAGGAGTACCCAATGCCGTTGTTCATCGCCGGCAAGGAGCCTGTATATGTTGGTCGCATCCGCAAGGATATCACCTCGGAGAACGGCCTCTCGTTCTGGTGCGTTGCCGACCAAATTAAAAAGGGTGCGGCTCTGAATGCCGTGCAGATTGCCGAGTGGTTGATCGCAAAAGGGGTCTTGAAATAGAGCTATTTCGACGGAAATTGTCGCATAAATTTTGCGGTTTCGTTTATTCGTTATAACTTTGCACGATTTATTGCGTGTATGTGCGCAGCGCATACGCACGAGAGTTCGAAAGAGAGAGAGTTTTTTATGATGAAATTTATTGCTAAAATAACCTTGATACTGTGTGCGATATTTGTCGTAGCCACTGCTTCTGCAAAGAAGGAGCGCATGACCGTTCGTGAGCAGGTCGAGGCCGGCAAGAAGGTGAGCGTTCACAGAGTCATAAAGAGCGAAGATCCGTCACTCATCTACTCGGAGGGTCTGAAGTATTACGGCAGAGAGAAGTGGAGACAGGCAGGCGATCTGTTCGAGGCGTGCCAGGCCTACTATGTGGGCGATGTACGAGAGGACTCGGTTGCATACTTCTCGGCACGAAGCCATTTCAAGGAGCGTGACTATGTGGAGGCAACAACTCAGCTCGATGAGTTCCGCCGCAAGTTTGGTCGCAGCGTCTTTGTCGAGGATGCCGAGGCGATGTTGGCGATGTGTCACTACTACCTCTCGCCCGATCCTACTCGTGACCAAACGATTACCAGCGAGGCTATTATCGCATTCTCGGAGTTTATCGAGCGATACCCGAGCTCGACCAGAGTGCAGGCCTTCACCGAGCTTATCACCGAGTTGACCGAGCGATTGAAGAAGAAGGCCTTTTTGAATGCCTACACCTACTACAAGATTCAACGCTACAAGTCGGCAGTCGTAGCTCTGCGAAACGCATTGAAGCTCTACCCCGACACTCCGCATCGAGAGGAGATTCTCTACCTCATCGCCGTGTCGCACTACCGCTTGGCCCACAACTCCATCGAGGAGAAGCAGGGCGACCGCTACCTGAATGTTCTCGATTCGTACTACTCGTTTATCAACGAATTCCCCGAGTCGAAACATCGCAAGGAGTTGGAGCGATATATCAAGGAGGCAAAAGATTATTTGGACAAAAACAACATAGAAAAACAAAAATAAAGTTATGGAAATTAAGAAGAACATTCCGAACAACACTGTAACCCGCAAACTTGTAGATTTCGACCACGAGACAGGCAATGTTTACAAGAGCATCAATGTTATCGCTCGTCGTGCAAACCAGATTGCATCGGAGTTGAAGAGCGAGTTGAATCGCAAACTTGCAGACTTCTCATCGCCAACCGATGGTATGGAGGAGACTTTCGAGAATCGTGAGCAGATCGAGATCTCTCGTTACTACGAGCGCCTTCCAAAGCCGGTGATTATCGCTACCGAGGAGTACCTCGATGACGAGATCTATTTCCGTGACGGTAAGGAGTAGGACCTAACAAAAAGAAGATATGTTGCAGGGTAAACATATTCTGCTCGGTATAACCGGAAGCATAGCGGCATATAAGGCGGCTATGCTTTGTCGTCTTTTGCGTGTGGCAGGCGCCGAGGTCAAGGTGGTGATGACTCCGACAGCCAAGGAGTTTATTACCCCCGTTACAATGGCGACATTGTCGAAGAATCCGATCGCCGTGGAGTTCTACAACCCCGAGAATGGTGATTGGCATTCGCACATCTCGATGGGCGAGTGGGCCGACTGCTACCTCATAGCACCCGCTACAGCAAATACCATTGCAAAGATGGCGTACGGCATCGCCGACAACCTCTTGCTTACCACCTATCTCTCAGCACGCTGCCAGACCGTTGTCGCTCCGGCTATGGATTGCGACATGTTCTGCCACGCAGCCACACAGGAAAACCTCGCAAAACTTCGTGAGCGAGGTGTCGTAATTCTCGAGTCGCCAGAGGGCGAGTTGGCAAGCGGCTTGATGGGTAAGGGCCGAATGATGGAGCCGGAACAGATTGTCGAGGCTATCGACAAGATGTTCGAGGCAGAGCAGACCTTGGCGGGTAAGCGAGTGATGGTCACCGCAGGTGCTACCATCGAGGCTATCGACCCCGTTCGCTACATCTCGAACCACTCGACCGGCAAGATGGGCTACGCCATAGCCGAAGAGTTGGCTCGTCGTGGTGCCGAGGTTGCACTCGTGAGCGGTAAGACCGCATTGCAGGCTCCGCAGGGCGTTCGTCGTGTGGATGTCCTCTCGGCCGAGGAGATGTACGAGGCGGCTATCAAAGAGTTTGAGGGTGCCGACTGTGCAGTGATGTGTGCTGCAGTTGCCGACTACACCCCGGTAGAGGTTAGTGCCACCAAGATCAAGAAGAGCGATGCAGCCCTCTCTATCGAGTTGCGCAAGACCAAGGATATCGCCTTCGAACTTGGCAAGGTGAAGGGCGAACGCAAGATAGTGGGCTTTGCTCTTGAGACCGACAACGAGCAGGTGAATGCCGAAGAGAAGTTACGCAAGAAGAACCTCGATATGATAGTGCTAAACTCGTTGCGTGACGAGGGTGCAGGCTTTGGCTACGATACCAACAAGGTTTCATTCATCGACGCATCGCACCGTGAGGAGTTGCCACTCCTCTCGAAGGCGGAGGTTGCCAAGCATATAGCCGATCGCATTGAAAGGATGCTTTCAAAAATTAAAAATTAGTAGTAAAAACAATTTATTCAAAATCGGAGGTGATTGAGGAAATTTTGTGCGTTACGCAGTGGTGGGAAACGGAGCGTACTTGGCGTATGTGAGTATTCACACTGCAAATAAGGTGCAAAATTTACCAATCAGAACGATTTTCTGACAATTTATGCTACGCAGGCTGACGGTTGAGAATTACGCTCTTATCGAGCACCTCGAGATCGAGTTCGACTCCTCGCTCAACATTATTACGGGTGAGACGGGAGCCGGAAAGTCGATTTTGATGGGTGCTTTGGCGTTGTTGCTCGGAGCCAAGAACGATAGCACAGCAATAAAGGACAACTCTCGTTCCTGCATTGTCGAGGGTATCTTCGACATCAAACGCCTTGGTTTGGAGGAGGCTTTTGCCGAGTTGGATATCGAGTACGACCACGAAACAATTATCCGTCGTACCATCTCGCCAAGTGGCAAGAGTCGTGCATTCGTGAACGACCAGCCGGTACAACTTGCCGATTTGAAACAGCTCGGAGCCTACCTCATCGACATCCACTCGCAACACCAAAATCTTATTCTCTCGTCGCCACAATTCCGCATCCACGCCATCGACACGATAGCAGGTAACGGAGCGTTGCTTGCCGACTACCGCAAGGCATTTTCGGCGTTGCAGGAGGCTCGTCATGCCCTTTCGGAGTTGCAGCAGAGCACAAAGCGCAATGCCGACGAGGAGGATTGGTTGCGCCACCAGGCGGAGGAGTTGCGTGGAGCAAACCTTCGTATAGGCGAGATGGAGGAGCTGGAGGCCGAGTTGCGCACACTCGAGAATGCCGACTCTATCAGCGAGGCGTTGCAGAAGGTGACACAGTCGTTGGACGAGGAGGTAACGGGCGTATTGACCACTCTGCGTGAAAGCGAGAATGCTCTGCGCCGTGTATCGGAGAACTACGCTTCGGCTGCCGACCTTATCGCACGATTGCACTCGGCGGCAGTCGAGTTGAAGGATATCTCGGCCACCACAGCCTACGACCTGGAGCGCATCGAGGCAAACCCCGAGCGACTCGACGCAGTAAACAACCGACTCGACCTTATCTACACCCTACAGAGAAAACATCGTTGCGAGGGCATCGAGGAGTTGATTGCCCTGCGTGACAAATATAGTGAGCAGCTCTCTGCCATAGAGCATAGCGACGAGGCTATCGCCGAGGCTGAGCAGCGAGTTGCCGAGTGCGAAAAGGCAACCACAGCACTTGCCGTGAAGTTGCACGATGCACGATTGAAGGCTTCGCCAACCTTTGCTAAGGGTGTGGTGGAGATTTTGCACAATGTGGCAATGACCGATGCCGAGTTTAAAATTGCCGTAACACCTTGTACACCGACTACTTCGGGTGCCGACATGGTCGACTTCCTCTTCTCGGCAAACGCTTCGGTCGAGCCACGACCTATCGAGAAGATAGCCTCGGGCGGTGAGCTCTCTCGTGTGATGTTGGCCCTCAAGACCATCCTCGCACAACACCTCGCCTTGCCGACAATCATCTTCGACGAGATCGACACCGGCATCTCGGGCCGTACCGCCAACGATGTGGGCGATATCATCGCTCGCTTGGCAGGGTCTATGCAGGTTATCGACATTACCCACTCGCCACAAGTTGCATCAAAGGGCTCTCGCCACTTCCTTGTATACAAGGAGCAGAGCCGAAGCAATATCCGTCCTCTCTCGGAGGAGGAGCGCATCGAGGAGATTGCAAAGATGCTCTCGGGCGACACCATCACCGAGGCGGCCTTGGCACAGGCTAAGAACCTCTTATCCCGCTAACATATCCCTAAGCTTAAGATGAGGAGATTGGCACAAATAGCACTCTTTGTTGTGGTTGCACTCTTTCTGTCGTGCAGCGACAACAGCGTTGTGCGCCACACCGAGCCACTCTACACCCCTCGTTATGCCAAAGGATTCTCAATCGAGCAAGACAAGAGCACGGGGGAGAAGCTCTTATGCATCCGTAACCCTTGGCAGGGAGCTGAAGATATTGTCTACTACACGGCACTCGATACAGTTGCACCGCCTAAGCGTATTGTGGCGATGTCGTCAAGCCATGCTGCAATGCTCGATGCAATAGGTTGCTCCGACCGCATCGTGGGATTGTCGGGATGTCGTTTTATCTACAACTCGGAGCTATGCAACAAAATTGCAAAGGGCGAAATTAGCGAGGTTGGCTACGACTCAGCCTTCGATTTCGAGAAGATTAGTGCACTCAAGGCCGATATCGTATTGCTCTATGGCGTGGCCGGCGAAGCTAAAGCTATGACCACAAAATTAGAGGAGCTCCACATACCTTATATATATATAGGCGACTACCTCGAAAACGATCCGTTGGGAAAGGCTGAGTGGGTTGTTGCTCTCGCATCGCTCTGCGGAGTGGAGGAGAAGGGCATCGAGTTCTTTGCCGGAGTGGAGGAGCACTACAACACCTTGCGAGGCAAGCAGTACTGCTCGGCATACAAGCCTAGAGTTATGCTCAACCTACCCTATCGTGATACATGGTTTATGCCACCGCACAACAGCTATATGGTGCGCCTTATAGAGGATGCGGGTGGAGAGTACATATTAACGGAAAACGAACATAACACTTCAACTCCAATCTCATTGGAGGAGGCGTTGGTATTGGCGATGAAGGCCGACTTCTGGTTAAATCTTGGTCAGATGGTGTCGGTCGAGGAGGTTTGTGCCACCGCACCTCGCTTTGCTAAGGTCGATGCGGTGCGTTTTGGCCGCCTTTACAACAACACCAAGCGTACAAACGAGAGTCGAGGTAGCGACTTTTGGGAGTCGGGAGCCATTCGTCCCGACCTTATCCTCGAGGATTTAATCAACATACTGCACTACGAGGCTCCAACCGACTCACTGCACTACTATAAAAAGTTGAACTAATGAAGATGCGTAACACCATACTTTTCACCTTGCTTGCCCTGCTTTGTGCAGTGCTCTTTGTGGTGGATATTGCCGTCGGTTCAGTGGCAATACCGCTCTCGGAGGTGGTTTCAGCCTTGATGGGCGGAGGCTCGGAGGAGGTGCGCAGCATTGTAATCGACATCCGCTTGGTGCGTAGCGTGGTGGCCGTATTGGCCGGCATAGCACTATCAGTCAGCGGTTTGCAGATGCAGGTTTTGTTCCGTAACCCATTGGCCGGACCTTATGTTCTCGGTGTGTCGGCAGGTGCAAGTTTTGGTGTAGCACTCTTTCTGTTGGGTGCTCCACTCTTTGGTTTTGCCCTCTCGCCCGCACTCCAGCACATCGGCACGGCGGGTGCTGCGTGGATAGGCTCGGCAGTGGTTTTGCTCCTTGTGGTGGCACTCTCACGCCGCATCAAGGATATTATGGTTATGCTCATCCTGGGCATTATGCTCTCTTCGGGCGTGGGTGCCGTAGTCGAGATTATGCAGTACTTCAGCAACGAGGCCTCGCTCAAGTCGTATGTCGTATGGACAATGGGCTCGTTGGGAGATGTTACCGCTACGCAGCTGGCCGTTATTGCCCCTGTCATCGTAGCTGGTTTGGCTATGGCCATTGCAGCCATAAAACCGATGAATATGCTCCTTGCCGGCGAGCGATATGCCGCCTCGATGGGACTCAACATAGGCCGTTCACGCAATCTGATACTCATCTCGACAACGCTACTTGCGGGCACGATAACCGCATTCTGTGGCCCTGTCGGCTTTGTAGGTATTGCCGTACCACACATTGCACGAATGTTGTTCCGTTCGGCCGACCATCGCATACTCCTGCCGGCAACCATACTCTCGGGTGTGGTAATGTTGCTCGTGGGCGATATCATAGCTAAGTATTTCGCTCTGCCGATCAACACCATTATGGCGTTGATGGGTATTCCGATTGTAATCTATATTGTAACACGCCGCCGATGATACAACTCGAAAACATATCGCTTTCGTACGGCTCTCGCACCATCCTGCGAGAGGTGTCGTTACACCTTGTTGCAGGCGAGTTCTGTGCTCTTATTGGTCGCAACGGCGCAGGCAAGAGCACCCTTCTTAGGGCCCTGACCTCGAATGGAGGCACACTTATCGACGGTAGCCCTATTGCGGAACTCTCGACCGAGAAGTTGGCTCAGAAAATTGCGATAGTTACAACCGAGCGCATCCGCATCGAGAACCTCTTGGTCGAGGATCTGGTAGCAATGGGGCGTGCGCCATACACTAATTGGGTGGGACATCTTCAGGAGGTTGACCGAGATATTGTTCGTGAGGCTATCAATGCTGTAGGAATGGACGATTTTGTAGGCCGTGACACCTCGTCGCTCTCCGACGGAGAGTTGCAGAGGGTGATGATAGCCCGAGCCATAGCGCAGCAGACTCCGATAATTCTGCTCGACGAGCCGACTGCATTTCTCGATATCCCGACACGATTTGAGGTGTGTCGTCTGCTTGCCGATTTGGCACACAGGCAGGGTAAATGTATCCTCTTCTCGACTCACGATATCGATTCGGCACTCCCCGTATGCGACAGCTTCGCCATAATCGAGGGGGCAACATTGCGAAAAGTACCAACTGCCGAGGCCGCAGCCGAGATTGAACGACTTTTCAAACGATAATTGTCGGATTTTTATTAACTTTGCACTCAATCAAACTAAACAAAAAATAACTATTTATGAAGAGAATTTTTTCAATTGCAATTATGTTGGTTGCCTTCGTAACCGCATTTGCAGCACAACCTCGTGCAGAGTATCCTCGTCCGCAGTTCGAGCGTAGCGAGTGGGTGAACCTAAATGGAGAGTGGTCCTACGAACTCGACCTTGCAAACACAGGTTTCGACCGCAAGTTGTTCAATAGCGAAGGCTTTGGCGGCAAAATTATCGTTCCTTTCTGCCCGGAGTCGAAACTTTCGGGTGTGGAGCACAAGGATATCATCACCGGCATCTGGTACCACCGCACAATTCAGGCACCTGCCGCTTGGTCGAACAAGAAGATTATGCTCCACTTCGGTGCAGTATATTATGAGGCAGAGGTATATGTTGATGGAAACTTCATTGGTCGTCACTTCGGTGGCTCGTCGCCTTTCGCACTCGATGTTACAAAGTTCCTCGCCGATGGTAAGGTTCACAACCTCGTAGTGCGTGCCAACAGCGACCTCCGCAGCAAGACTCAGGGCTCTGGTAAGCAGTCGTTGCGTAGCTACTCGTACAGTTGCGTATATACCCGTACAACAGGTATTTGGCAGACTGTTTGGATGGAGGCAACCGATAACTACTCGCTCGACCATGTGCAGGTTATCACCGATATCGACAACCACCAGGTTGTTATCACTCCTCGCTACTACAACACCACAGCATCGAACACCCTTACCATCAACATCAAGGATAATGGCAAGCTCATTGCAAAGAAGCAGGTAGCACAAGTAGAGGGTATTCCTGTAGTTATCCCTATGAAGAAGTATCAGACCTGGTCGCCTGAGAATCCAAAGCTCTACGATGTGGAGTATATCATCTGCGACAAGGATGGCAAGGTTCTCGATAAGATCTCGTCGTACCTCGGTATGCGCAAGGTGCACACCGACGGCAACAAGGTATATCTCAACAACCAGCCATACTATCAGCGCTTGGTTCTCGACCAGGGCTTCTACCCTGACGGCATCTGGACCGCTCCAAGTGATGAGGCTCTTCGCCGTGATATCGAGATGTCTATGGAGGTTGGTTTCAATGGTGCACGCCTTCACCAGAAGGTCTTCGAGGAGCGTTTCCTCTATTGGGCTGACAAGCTCGGCTACCTCGTTTGGGGTGAGTATGCAAGCTGGGGTATCGATTTCACACTCCCTGCAACATCACGCAACTTCATCTCTGAGTGGCGAAGCATCGTTGTTCGTGACCGCAACCACCCTTCAATCGTAACTTGGACTCCATTTAACGAGACTTGGTATGCCGACCATGTACACTACCCACGCTTGGTAAAGGATGTTTACGATGTAACCCACCTTGTAGATCCTACTCGCCCAGTGAACACCGTAAGTGGTGGTATCATCACCGAGGAGTACGACATCTGCGCAATGCACAACTACGAGCAGGATGGCGAGAAGCTCAAGGCTAAGGTCTACAACCCTGAGACCGGCAAGTTCTACCACTACTTCCCTAAGTATCTCCAGAAGCCAAAGAACTCGAGCGGTAGCCCTACTGTTGGTGACCTTGCAACCAAGGCTCTCTTCCAGCAGGCAGAGTACACCGGCGAAAAGCCATACTTCCTCGATGAGTTCGGAGGTATCAAGTGCTTGGAGGCAAACCCTATCGACGAGGAGATTCTCCGTCGTGATGGCGGTAAGCTCACTTCGTGGGGCTATGGCAAGTCGGCTGTAACCAAGGAGGATTTCTACAAGCGTTTGGAGCAGCAGGTCGATGCATTGCTCTCGATTAGTGACAAGGTTTGGGGATACTGCTACACCCAGCTCACCGATGTTGAGCAGGAGGAGAACGGTATCTTCTACTACGATCGTCGTGCCAAGTATGATGCTGCACGCCTTCGTACAATCTTCGGCAAAAGCCCTACAAAATAGGTTGCTCAGCACCATATTTATAGCTGATAATTAGAGGAAAGGCGGTGAAATTCACCGCTTTTTCTCATTTTTTCACACAAATTTGCATTTTGCATTTTGCATTTTGAATTTTATTCGTACCTTTGCACCGCTAAATACCCCACTATGAGGTTATAGCGGTAAGGCCCGTTCGTCTATCGGCTAGGACGCAAGATTTTCATTCTTGAAAGACGAGTTCGACTCTCGTACGGGCTACAAGACTGCAACAGCGTTGCAGACGGAGTGGTAACACATTATTTTAGGAGAGGACGCATAAGTCTATCCGCAACCGACTACGGTCGTGAAGAGGTTGGGGCAACCTTAAATGCCCGGGCAGCGCAACCCTAAATGCGTAAAAAACAAGAATTTAAAATAAAAACAAATAAAAAACAAAACTACTATGGCAAATCACAAGTCATCTGTTAAGAGAATTCGTCAGACAGCAACTAAGCGTGCGCACAACCGTCTTTATCACAAGACTACCCGCAACGCTCTCAAGGCTCTCCGCAACACAACTGAGAAGAGCGCTGCTGAGGCATTGCTTCCAAAGGTAACCGCTATGCTCGATAAGTTGGCAAAGACCAACATTATCCACAAGAACAAGGCTGGTAACCTCAAGAGCGCAGCACAGTTGCATGTAAACGCTCTCTAATCGAGAGAGGGGGGGGGTTACACAACACTGACTCAAAGAGATAGGGTGTCCAATAATTTTGGACACCCTATCTCTTTGAGTATATCACTACTCCTCGTAGAATTTCATCTGCACCTTCATTCGTAAGGTTAGAGGCAACGGGCCATCACCATATTTCGAACCCGAAGTCTGGAATTGAACACCCGTATAGGAATCGGGCTTAACCTCAGCCTTGTGGGTGCTAATCATATAGTAACCACTCGAACCATAGAAACCTACGCCCGCAGGCACCTCTACCGCCACGCCATTCGAGAAGGCCTGCACATCCTCCACCGTAATACTTGCCTTGGTAATACTACTCGTAAAGCTATCATTCGAAATATAGAATCCCTGGCTCTTGGCAGTAAATGTAACATCCACATAGTTAGGCATACCCTCCGTATCCTTGACCGTTGCACCCTTCTTCTTCGGGTTCACTACGAAGTTGCTTGCCGATAGGTAATAACTTGGTATAACGGTGTTAGTGGCAGCAACCTCCTGAGTCGATGTATCGAGTCGATAGGTTGCAATCGGCAAGTATTTACCACTGATAAAGTCTATTCCTCTGATTTCGATACAATCTTCGTAGACCTCGACAACAGCACCCTCCGAGCCTTTGACATTATCCTCTCTCGAGCTACCATTCGAGGTGATTGGCGCTCCACACGACGGAACATGCACACACCAACCCGAAGTAGGCTGCTTTGCAGCATTATATGTTCGATGAATGTTCGCTCTATCTTGGTACTTCTGGAGGTGCCACTCCCAATGCGAGTGACCGCTAAACCATATCGAATTACGATAATTATCGCACATTGCCTCGAGTTTCTCGAGTTGCTCACCCTTGAGCCAATTGCCCGAAGGGTAGATATCGTTTAGGTTGCCGGCCCTCTCCGGGAAGAAGAGGTGGGTGATGACAAAGCAACGCTCATTGCGGTACTCCTCAAGTTTCGATTCCAGCCACGAGATGTGGTAGTCGAGATAGGCAGCACTAAAGTTCCAACGCTCCATACCGAGGAATAGGAAGTGGTCTGTTTTGCCGTTGCGCTCCACCGAACGCTCGAACACAAGTGGCAAGCCCGTATATGTAGTCCAAACATCGGGCGCAATACCCTTGCTGGTTGCATCGTGGTTACCCGTAACAGTATAGATAGGCGCATCGGCCAAAGCGGCAACGGCCTGCCAACCCTGATACTCCGTATCCTTGCCATTCTGTGTTATATCACCACAGATGCAGGTGTGAGCAACGCCTTTAGCGTTGAAATGGCTTAAGGCCTTCTCGAAGTCGGTTTCGGCATTAAGCTCCGAGCGACCAATATGGACATCGGACAACAAGCCAAAGCTATACAGCAGCTGCTCGGGCACATCTGGTCGTGCAGGGAGCAAAATCGAACCTTGACGCTCGTTAGCAGAGTTATAGATACCAATAACAGCCGCCTCACGAGGTGCTATATTCTCGCCAATAAAGTCTTCGTAATATGCTATCTCCTTAGCCGTAAGGGTGCAGATCTCGGCATAGTTTGCCAATGGCTTTCCATCCTTACCCTCGTAGAATAGGGTGTATATTCCCGGAGTCTGAGGGGTGAGAGCGATGCGGTTATCGGCAGTAATCTCGCCCGTAGCCTTATTATCCTCACGGATGGTTATGCGTATGGTATACGACTTTCCACCAACCCAATTGTAGGTTTCAGAACCATTCAATTTAACTAACCTATCGCTATCCACCTGCAGAGCAATCTGCTCCTCGTTGTCGTACTTAATAGTGAAGCACAACGCCTTATTTCTGAGCGCATCGTTGCTCGACAATGGCAGAGCCATAGCATAAGCGACATATTCTCCACCGGCTGCAACCGATGCGCCGCTCGTCTTGACGGCAACCTTGCCGTATCCCTCTTCGCCAAATACCAACTTTGCTCCCCCATCGGACCAATCGAAGGCCAATGTGGCCGACTTCGATGCGATAGTAGCATTGTCAGAGGTGGTTATCGAGAGCTCCTTCAACGATATCGCATCGGCCTTTGTGTTGGTTACGACAAAGCGGAATGTTGCCGGGATATGGTTAAAATCGAGGTTTGTCCTATTCTCCTTATATGTAGCCGTAGCATACATATACATATTATCACGCAAGAATTCGGGCTCTTGCGATGCGCTCTGCGTAAACGATGACGGCACGGTAAGGTGGTAGCAATGTGCTCCTTGCTCAGCATCTTCAATCACCTCGGCATCTCCGGCAAGAACATAGCAGTATTTCGCCCCCTTCAGCTCCTCGGTCGAATAGTAGTTTGCGCTCCTAAACTCTGCATGGTAGGCATCCCCCTCGTATGGGTTCACCACAAGTGCAGAGTGAGAGGACTCCGTATACAAGGCGTCGGCCTGCACGGTGTTACGGCCCAAAATCGGACCTTCGCCATTCGAAACAACAAGCGAAAGTCTATCGCCCTTTTCCCAATTGAGCAATAGATTGCCCTCGCCACCGTTATCCTCCCATATAACTCGTGTCATCTCCCCATTATCCGATGCTGCATTGTGTCCGCAGCCTCCATACAGGCTCATTTGGATATACTCCTCAGCCGCAGGCGTGTTGACATTGAGGGGTGGATTGTCGGTATTATCAGTGTTGTTGGTACAACTTACAGCTATCACCGCCAAGCCAAAAATGAGGGATAAAATTTTAGCGATACGCATAGTTTGCAAAATTGAAGTGTTTAAGGTAGTACGAATATAGTAATAATTATTGAGATTTTAGTTGTCATACAACTATTTTTTAGGAGTTATGACCCTGATAAGAGATGGGATTGACTGCACTACGCAAAAAGTTGATAAATCAACCCTTTTGTTTTTGGCCACTATGTCTGCAAACAAGTGTGCGCCATAGAAACGGGTGGAAGATGGGATTGACTGCGCTACGCTTGTCTTTCCCTTCTGCTCGCCGCAGGGGCACCGCCAAAGAACTGCTCTACGCAAAAAGTTGATAAATCAACTCATTTGTTTTTTGGCCACTATGTCTGCAAACAAGTTTGCGCCATAGTATCCAAAAACAAAAGGTGTCGAAAATTCGACACCTTTTTGCTTCGTTTGTTCTTTGGGTGGAAGATGGGATTCGAACCCACGACCTTCGGAACCACAATCCGTCACTCTAACCGACTGAGCTACATCCACCATTTAGATCTCTCTCGAAATCGGATGCAAATGTAATACACTTTTTCGCAATGTCCAAATTTTTCGGGAAAAATATATCACTGCGATACCGATTTCGCCCCCTATACAACCAATTAGTAGCGCAACCAACGCCACAAATCCTTCAACTTAGGCTTTGCACCGTGCATAAAGATACCAATCTTGTATATCTTGGCTGCGCCCCACACGCATACCACAAAGGTTGCGTAAAGCAGCACCAGCGAGGTGGCAATCTCCCACGCAGGAATTCCACTCGGAATACGGGCAACCATCACAATAGGCGAGGTGAATGGTATCAACGAACACCAGAAGACTATCGGCGAGTTCGGATCCTTCATTATCATCATAGTAACGATAAACGCCACAATGATAGGCAAGGTAACAACCGTAGTGAGCTGCTGTGCATCCTGTGCCTGGTTAACACTTGCTCCAATAGCAGCATAGAGCGATGCGTAGAGCAGGAAACCTCCCACCGTAAAGAGCAACACCATAGCCACAACCATAGCAATCTGGCCCGTATCGAGAACTGAAGCCAAAGCAGTGAGCATCTCAGGGGCAAGGTCCTGCTGCATGGCAAGGGCCGAAACATCAGCACCCGCCTGCACCTGCTGAACGCTCTCGATGAGGTTTTCAGGCATCAACGCCGGCATAATAACTGCGCTGAAAACAACCAGCAATACGCCCCAAACGAGAATCTGAGTCGCTGCCACAAGCGCAATGCCGAGGATTTTACCCATCAACATCTCGAATGGGCGCACGGTCGAAACCATAACCTCCAAGATGCGTGAGCTCTTCTCCTCGATAACACTCTGCATAACCATACCGCCATATATTGCGAGGATGAAGTAGAGCAGGAAACCGAGCACCATACCCACCAACGACGACGCTATGGCCGACGATGCGGCCGACTCCTTATCCTTGTCGGTGCGAAAGGTTGCCAGATGCACCGAAGCCTTCACCTTATCGAGTATCTCCTCGATATTTTCGATATTGTAGGCCTTCAGGCGCTCGCTCTCGATGACCTTCTCGATCTGGTCAGCGACACTCTCCTCGAGCATCATCGACGACGACGAGTTGGTGTAAAGGCGTGCATCACTCGGATTCTCGACAATAGCCTTACCAATATGCAACACACCAAAGTTATCCTCGTCGTCTGCCGTTGCGATGAGTGTTTCGGCGATATTCTTATCCGAGAATACAAACTCTACCTCCTCGTCCGATTCGAGGCAAGGTGCCACAATGCCACTCTCGTCCACAACGGTTATTTTGCGGGTCTCCGAGTCGGCAAACTCCATAATCAAAGTGGGTGCCGCACCAATCAAAATCATAAATAGCGGCATCAGAATAGTCGTGAAGATAAACGACTTCTTATATACTCTCTCTCGGTACTCACGACCGATAATCAACGAAATGTTTCTCATACTTTTTGCTGTTAACTAATAGCCTGCTACCCCTGCTGGCAAGCACGGATAAAGATATCGTTCATACTAGGTACCTCCTCGGTAAACTGTCGCAGCTCAACCGCCTCGTTCACCATTGCCACCACAGAGCGAACATCCTCGTTGCGCTCGATGTGGAGCTTGATCGAGGAGTATCCCAGCGGGTTTTTGTCGTGTGCAAGAACTTTGCACACCCCCTGCAACCTCTCGATAAGTGCCTTAGCATCACCCTTATACTGCGCCGAGAAGATGTTTCCGCCATGCTCTCGACGAATATCATCGACCTTACCCGAGAGGATATTGTGCGACTTGTTGATAAGGGTTATATGGTCGCAAACCTCCTCGACCGACGACATATTGTGGGTCGAGAAGATAACAGTTGCACCCTCATCTCGCAATCGGAGAATCTCCTCTTTGAGAAGGTTGGCGTTTATAGGGTCGAAACCCGAAAAAGGCTCATCGAAAATCAGCAACTCGGGTTTGTGGAGCACCGTAACGATAAACTGAATCTTCTGCGCCATACCTTTCGACAAATCCTCGACCTTCTTGTTCCACCACTCCTCGATGCCAAAGCGGGTAAACCACTCACGCAGACGAAGCAACGCCTCGTGGTGCTTCAAGCCCTTGAGTTGTGCCAGAAAGAGAGCCTGCTCGCCCACCTTCATCTTGCGATACAGACCTCGCTCCTCGGGGAGGTAGCCAATGCGGAAGATATCTTGCTGCTCGATTGGGCGACCATCAAAGAGAATACGGCCCTCATCGGGAAGAGTTATGCGGTTAATTGTGCGGATGAGAGTGGTCTTACCTGCACCATTTGGGCCAAGCAGTCCATAGACCGAACCTCTCGGTATCTCGACCGACACATCGTCGAGTGCGGTGTGTGCCGAAAATCGTTTGGTAATGTGTTCGGCTGTAATAATGTTGCTCATACACCTTAAATTTTTTAGAAATCTTTATGCAAAGTTAGCAAAATTTTCATAACTTTGCCTAGAATAGTGGGCATATTTGAATATGTGTCCCGATTTTTGGTGCAGACAACAACTAATATCTATAACTATGGGAAAAAAGACTGTTTTGGTATCGGGTGGAGCCGGTTATATCGGTTCGCACACCGCTGTGGAGTTGATTAACGCAGGTCTGAATGTAGTGGTTGCAGACAACCTTTCGAACTCGGATATGTCGGGTGTTGAGGGTGTTCGCAAGATTACAGGCGTGGATGTTCCTTTCATAAATGTCGATTGCTGCGACAAGGAGGCATTCCGCAAGGTATTCGAGGAGTATGAGTTCGACTCGGTGATCCACTTTGCTGCATTCAAGGCTGTAGGTGAGTCGGTAGCAGACCCTATGAAGTACTACCGCAACAACCTCCTCTCGTTTATGAACATTATCGATTTGATGCGTGAGTTCGGCCGTCACAACATCGTATTCTCGTCGTCGGCAACTGTTTATGGCGAGGCAGACGAGCTCCCTGTAACCGAGCAGACCCCACGCAAGCCTGCAACTTCGTCGTATGGTAACACCAAGCAGATGTGCGAGGATATCTTGCGTGACTCGGTAGCTGCATACGGTGGCGAGGGCTTGAAGGGTATCGCTTTGCGCTACTTCAACCCAATTGGTGCTCACCCATCGGCACTCATCGGCGAGTTGCCTCGTGGTGTACCTCAGAACCTCGTTCCATTCATCACCCAGACCGCTGCAGGCGTTCGTGAGTGCCTCTCGGTATTCGGCGACGACTACAACACACCTGATGGTTCGTGCTTGCGTGACTACATCGATGTTGTAGACTTGGCAAAGGCGCATGTTGTTGCTATCCAGCGCATGATCGACGACAAGTGCAAAGAGGGTTACGAGATCTTCAATGTTGGCACGGGTCGTGCAGTATCGGTATTGGAGTTGGTAAATACCTTCGAGCGTGTAAACGAGTTGAAGCTCAACTACAAGGTTGCACCACGCCGTCCGGGCGATGTTGTAATGATTTGGGCCGATACCGCACACGCAAACGAGGAGCTCGGCTGGAAGGCAGAGCGCTCGCTCGACGACACTCTCCGCTCGGCTTGGGCTTGGGAGAAGCATGTACGAGGCATCGAGTAAAGAATCCCACAAATTTCATTTTCGCCATTGCGGGGTTTTAATAAACCTCGCAGTGACGGAGAGATAAAAAACTATATTATATTATGGAATATAAAGCAAAACTACAGGAATTTGCCCCTGCATTGAGCGATGCGGAGGTTGCAGCCGAGGTTGCCCGCATCAAGGAGCTTTCGGTACGCAACTGCCGTAAGGATGTCTATGCGTTTGCCCTCTCGGCAGTCGACCTGACAACCTTGACCTGCAACGACTCGGTCGAGTCGGTGTCGGCATTCGCAAAGCGTGCGGTAGATTTCTATGCGAAGTATCCCGAGTTGGAGAATGTGGCGTCGATTTGCGTCTATCCGTCGTTTGTCGAGACCGTAGGTTTGGCTGTGGATGGCTCACCTATGCGCATCACAAGCGTAGCTGCGGGCTTCCCTGCATCGCAGACCTTCCTCGAGGTTAAGATGTTGGAGGTGGCTATGGCTATCGAGAATGGTGCAGACGAGGTCGACATCGTAATGAATGTCGGCAAGGTTTTGGAGGGCAACTACGATGAGGCGGCTTCGGAGGTTGAGGTTATCCGTCAGGAGATGGGCGACGATACCATCTTGAAAGTTATCCTCGAGACAGGAGCATTGAAGTCGTCGCAGTTGATACACGATGCATCGTTGATTTCGATGTTGGCAGGTACCCACTTCATCAAGACTTCGACCGGAAAGATCGATGTTGCAGCAACCCCTGAGGCTGCGGTCGTAATGTGCCGTGCCATCAAGTTGTTCCACGAGAAGACCGGCGTAAAGGTTGGTTTCAAGGCTGCAGGTGGCGTTCGTACACCTGAGGATGCAGCGTTGTACTACACCATCGTCGAGGAGATCTTGGGCGAAGAGTGGCTCACTACCGACTTGTTCCGCATCGGAGCATCGTCGGCAGCAAACAACCTCTTGTCGGGAATTTTGGGCGAGGAGGTAAAGCACTTCTAATCCCCGAAAAAACATATCAAAGAGTTGCGATGCGAAGGCATTGCAACTCTTTTTTGCATAATTTTTGGCGTATTTTTTGCAGATTGCAGAAAAGTTTGTATATTTGCAGACCGAAATACGGAAATGGTCTGATGGCCGAGTGGCTAGGCAGAGGTCTGCAAAACCTCGTACAGCGGTTCGAATCCGCTTCAGACCTCAAAAAAATGCCTCACAGATAACTGTGGGGCATAATTTTTTACTCTTGCTAACAAACTTGCTAACAAAAATGAGAGTCAATGGTAGCAAATGAGAATGAGATTAGCACACTTTTTCAATAAAAAAGCACCCTGTTAAGGTGCTTTTGTTGTTTTAGGAGTGTCTTAATTTTCTTGGAGCAGGATACTTTTGATGTAATGGTCTACCTTTTTCTTTTTGGCTTTCTACAACATACACCTCATCACTAATGTATGCTGCTATTGTTAGCATTACAAGATTCACAATATCCTGCTTTGAAAGTATAGCAATTTCAGCCTGTGGCATTGCTTCAACATTCTCTACACACTCCCTAACCAAATCATTGAGTCTTCTATTACTTGTTCTCATACCTGTTTTATTTTATTTATACAGGTTTTTAGGGGTGGGTAAAAGAAAACCCCTCTACGTGAGGGGTTGTACTACTACTTTGTTTTCTTAATTATATCTTGTAGTGCTTTTGCAATATGCCACATAAAAACAGGAGGAACAGCATTACCTATTTGCTTATAAGACTTAGGTTCTGATTTATTCAATATAAAATCATCTGGAAATGATTGAATTCTTGCTGCCTCTCTTGGT
Organism: Alistipes sp.; assembly: GCA_017632115.1. Lineage (GTDB taxonomy): Bacteria > Bacteroidota > Bacteroidia > Bacteroidales > Rikenellaceae > Alistipes. The sequence goes on from JAGBRY010000108.1 coordinate 21,848, forward strand.
GTAAATCTTCTATACAACTCTGTCTTTGGGTTAACCAATAAAATAGGGTCTCTTGAATTCATACTTGTTTTTGCCAAGTGTGATGTTATTGTTAAACAAGGAGCATCTAAATCTTGCCAAAGGCCTCTTTTCATATTGTTCTTTGCATTCTTCATTCCTTGAACTGCCCTTTCAGAGAAATAATACTTTTGTTCTGGTATCTCCAAAGAGTCTATGACTCTATTAAGAGGAACAAAGTTCCCCTCTGTTAAGATAGAATTGGGGTATAAAAAGTCTACTTCAATATCTTTTCTAATACCTACAATAATAACCCTCTCTCTCTTTTGTGGTACTCCAAATTCTACTGCCTTCATCAACTTGTAGCACACATTATACCCAACATCACTAAATTCTTTGACAATTTTGGATATAATAGTACCTTGTTTAAGGGTCATAAGACCTTTTACATTCTCACATATAAAATACTTTGGCTTCTTTGTTTCAAGGAATCTTACAATTTGCTTGTATAGATTTGCTCTATCATCATTTGTGTCCTTTGTTGGATTTACTGTGCTAAATGACTGGCAGGGGAATCCTCCTATCATTACATCTACATCAGGAATTGATGAAAAATCAACTCCAACTATATCAGCACAAACTGCTTTATGCTCAAAGTTTTGATTGTATGTTTCAACAGCATACTTATCAAAATCAATTGCATATACTATATCAAATATCAATCTGCTATACTCCTGATTGAGAAATGTAAAACCTCCCATCATTCCTAAATCAGAACCTCCACATCCACAAAATAGTGATGCAACTTTTAATCTACTTGTAGGCATATAGTTTTGTCTATTACTTCTGACCCAAAATTCATTTGGTACATTGTTGGATATACTTCTAGCAAACCTGCACTTGCCTTACTAAATGGATTGTTAATCCTTACAACAATAGTTTCTTGTTTAGTAAAGTATACTCTATATATGTTGTAATAATCTCCATATTGTTCTGCTGCAATCCATTCTTTTGCAGTAAGATTCAATGAATCAAACCAATGTTTGTCAAAACTTGGTTTTGTTATTCTTTTTGTTGA
>JAGBRY010000109.1 GCA_017632115.1 Alistipes sp.
CATCTGAGCTGTCTTGCGCGTGCGGCATACCGTATTGCGGTACTCTTGAACGAAAACCTAAAATAAGAGTTCAAGCGAGCTCATATGTAACGGTATGGACATTTCCCCTAAATCCCCCTTTGAAAAAGGGGGACTTGGAGCCGTCCCGACGGCTTAAGATGAGCTGTCTTGCCCGTGCGGCATACCGTATTGCGGTACTCTTGAACGAAAACCTAAAATAAGAATGAAAACCAGAATTCTAACAATAACCATTTCGCTTTTTGCGCTTCTCTCGGTGGGAAGCGCAAAGGCGTGGAATGGCTTTGGCCATTCGTGTGCCGCATATATTGCCGAGCAGCACCTCACTCCCGAGGCTAAGGCAAAGTGTGAGCACTACCTCCAACACTCCTTCGTATTCTACGCATCGTGGATGGATCAGTGGCGTTATATCGACCCATACAAGGAGACAAGTAATTGGCATACCATCTATGTCGAGAACGAAAAATGGGCTCTCGAAGTGCCACGAACCAAGTCGGCACACTACCAGACCAAGCGTATATGGGACGAGATGAAAGATTATAAAAATCTGCCCGATTCGCTTGTGCGTCAGAATCTTATCTTTCTGATACATATGGTGCCCGACTACCACTGTCCGGTGCATACATTCTTCCGCAAGGGTTACCATACCGAGCGTAAATATACCGTGAAGCAGAAGGGTAAGAAGTTCTCGCTTCACACATTTTGGGACCGTTCGCCTGGCTTCAGACGCTCGAAATGGACTATGGAGAAGTATGCCAGAGAGGTTGATATTATCTCTCCGAAGTTGGCAAAGAAGTATCAGAAGGGTAACCCGACAAAGTGGGCGCAAGATGCTGTAAAACAGGCTAATCGTGTCTACGATATCACACCTGCAGATGTAGAGGTTACCAAACTTTCGAAAGAGAAAACTGCCGAAATCCACAAGTTGTCCGACGAGATGATTCTCAAGGGAGCCTATCGCCTGGCCTATATTGTAAACGATATTTTCAAAGAGTAGGAGGAGAGAGTTATGAAGAAGATATTTCTTGTTATCGCTTTCGTAGCAATGGCCTTCTCGGCCAAGGCGTGGAGTAGTGTGGTTAATGGCGCATCGTTTCACATAGCCAAGAAGTATATGACCAAGGAGGCTCTGGCTGAGTATAATCGTCTTGTAGCATTGCGCAAAACGGTTGAGCACAATAGTGCTGAGGTCAAGGATGCAAAGGTGATGCTCGATGCCGAATTGCGCTCGACAACAACCTGCGAGAAGGATGTTGTGGTCCGTATCGAGAGGGCAATAGAGGTCTTGCGTAATAGTGCAAAATATACAGATAAAGAGCAGTGCGAGGCCTTTGTGACACTTCGTCAAATGCTCATTAAGTTGCACACAATTTCGACTATCGCAATCGAGGGCGTTGAGCATTCGCATCACGACTTCGAGTTTACCTGGTCGGGCAACAGGGAGGGTCCTAGCCCCGATAAGCGAGATAAGTACGAAACACGAGGCAAACTCACTTGGAGCAAGATGTGGAACAGTAGTTTCTGTGGCTGGCATCAGGGCTGGTCGTCGAACTACTATGCCTACGATATAGATCTCCGTTTTGGCCGTATTCGTGAGCAGGCTATGCAGGGTACGGTGCGTGATTGGGCGCACGAGGTGGGCGAGCGAGCAAAGCCTATGTATGAGTGGGCAAAGCCCGATATGTTGCTCCGCAATGAGCCTCGACTCCGACTCGAAGACATTCATTTAGAGATGGTTGCACGCTCGGCATATCGCTTGGCTGCGATTATGAACAGTGTGGTAAAATAGATAATTACAGACTATTAAATCTAAAAGGAATATGAAAAACAGAGTCTTAAAAATTGCTCTTGTCGTGGTGGCTTTATGTGTCGGTACAAGGGCATTGGCGTGGGAGAATATCGGCCATGCCGTAATCGCTTACAATGCTGAGCGACTGTTGGATCCCGAAGTTAAGGCCAAGTGTCGTCACTACCTCAAGGCCTCGATACCGTTCTATGCAACTTGGATGGACCAGGCTCGTTCGATCGAGCCGTACACCGTGTGCGACAAGTGGCATAGCACCAACATCGACGCAAAATATAAGGTTGTTGTTGGTAGTCCTACTACGGGTGCATACCACATTGAGCGTATCCGCAAGGAGATGGCAAACGGTGCCTACAAAACAATGTCCGACTCGTTGGTAAAGATCAACTTGCAGTATCTTATCCATATGGTTGGCGACCACCACTGCCCGGTTCATGTGCGTTGGAGCAAGGAGGAGCACCCTCAATTCCATTACTCCCTTTTGAGTAACGGCAAGAAGTTGCATACTCACGGTTTCTGGGATGGTGCAATAGCCTTTAAGCGTCGTAATTGGCGTGCCGAGAAGCACTTCGACCATATGCAAAAGCTCTCGCCAAAACAGGCGAAGAAGATGCAGAAGGGTACAGCCTACGACTGGACTCAGGAGACAGCCGATGTCTGGCGTAAACACTGCTTTTATGCAATGCCTGCAGGAACGGACCGAGCAAAGATGAGTAGCGAGGATGTTGCCACCGTACACGCCATAGTGGATAAACAGGTGCAGCGTGCGGCATACCGTTTGGCCGGAGTATTAACCGAAATTTTCAAAGAGTAAAGCGTTATGAGAAAGATGATATTGGCGGTGTTGTTCGTAGCAACAACACTCTCGGCAAGTGCCTGGTCGGCAAACTACGACAAGGCGGTATATTTGGTGGCTGCGCAGAACTTTACGCCCGAAACAAGTGCGTTGGTGGCAAAGTATGTGGGTAAGGATATTACCCGAGCTTCGAACCACCTTTCGTGGCATCGTCGCAATGGTCGCTATCTCGAATCGGAGGGTTGGCATTCGCTTCATCTCGATGAAAAACTGCAACACGCACCAAAAGATGAAAACGATGCTATCGTGCAGATAGAGAAAGCGTTAGAGGTTATTCGCAATCACAAAAATCACGATAAGGAGGTAGTTAGTTTTGCTATTCATACGGTCTTGAACCTGATGGTTGATATGCACAATCTTTCGAATGTCTTTATCGAGGGTGTTCCGCAGTCGGGCACCGAATTCCAGCTCGATATTTCGCAGTGCTCGATGGCCAATCGACCAATTCGTTGGTTCAAACATTCGTGGAAGAAACTTTGGACTAATCGCTACCAGACTTTCCACGGAAACAATGTCTATTCGCCGCAGATGTGGTCGGAGGATATTGTCTGTATGTGGGGCCACAAACAGTCGGAGTTCTCGGCCGGTTCGCTCAATGATTGGGCTACCGATATAGGCACCTACACCAAAGGCGTCTACGACCGCCTGGAGAAGGAGGGTGGCCGCTTCATCCACGACACAATTCAGGACCTCGAACCCTTGCATATGTCTTGCTTGGCACGAGCAGCGTATCGCATTGCGGTGCTTTTGAATACGAATTTGAAGTAGCGAAAAAGTGCTGAAAATTGAAAGGCGTAGTGAAATTATAATTTCACTGCGCTTTTCTTTTGTAGTTAGCAGAATTATCGCTACTTTTGTCCTTAATTAGGAGTGTTCCATCAAAAGAGCAGAAAAATGAAGAAAATTATCCTTTCCGGTGGTGGTACCGGAGGTCATATCTACCCGGCAGTTTCGGTTGCCGAGGCGTTGAAAAAACGCTTTGGCGAGGAGGTCGAAATCCTCTTCGTTGGAGCCGAGGGTAAGATGGAGATGTCGCTTATTCCAAACTTGGGATACAATATCAAGGGCTTGACGATTGCCGGTTTGCAGCGTCGCCTTACTTTGAAGAATTTTGCGCTACCGTACTATGTGTTGCGCAGCCTTAATCAGGCTCGTCGTATCATCAAGGAGTTTAAGCCGGATGTTGTTGCGGGTTTTGGCGGTTATGCCAGCGCCCCAATCGTATTTGTGGCACAGATGATGGGTGTGCCGACCATTATTCAGGAGCAGAACTCCTATGCAGGACTCGTTAATAAAATTGTCGGCGGTCGTGCCAAGAGCGTCTGTGTGGCATACGAGGGTATGGAGCGATTCTTCGACAAGGAGAAGATTGTCTATACCGGCAACCCTTTGCGCAGTGCTTTTGGCAGCAAGACGATCGACCGCAACGAGGCCTATGCCCACTATGGATTGAAGGAGGGTGTACCTACGATTTTGGTTGTGGGTGGTTCGCTCGGAACTCGCACTCTGAACAATATGATGAAGTCGTGGATATTGACTCTCGGTGGCGAGGCTCCCGTGCAGGTTGTTTGGCAGACAGGCCGCTTCTACGAGAAGGAGATGCGAGCGTTCCTTGCCAACTATCCTACAAAGAATATCACGCTTGTGCCATTTATCGACCGTATGGACTACGCCTACGAGATTGCCGATGTGGTAATCTCTCGCAGTGGCGCTTGCACCGTTTCGGAGTTGTGCTTGGCTGCCAAACCGACACTCTTTGTGCCATCGCCAAATGTGGCGGAGGATCACCAGACCAAAAATGCACGAGCATTGGTGGATAAGGGGGCAGCAATGATGGTAAGCGATGCCGAGGCTACCGACTGCGGTATCTCGACCGCATTGAAGATGGTGGCCGACGAGGCACTGCTTGCGAAGTTGTCTAAGAATATAGCAAAGTTGGCGACTCCCGATGCTGCGGAGCGTGTGGCCGACGAGATTGTAAAACAGATTAAGGCATAGACCAAAATGGTGAAAGATAGAGTATATTTTCTTGGCATTGGCGGTATCGGAATGAGCGCCTTGGCACGCTACTTCCTTCACGAAGGTTGGCAGGTGGCGGGCTACGACCGCACAGCAACCGACTTGACTCGCCGTTTGGAGGCGGAGGGTGCAGCGGTGCACTACGAGGATGATGTAAAGCTTATCCCCGAGCCCTTCCTCGATAAGGAGAAGACGGTGGTAATCTACACTCCGGCAATTCCGGCCGACCACTCGGAGCAAGCGATGTTTCGTTCGGAGGGTTTCGAGATAAAGAAGCGTTCGCAGGTGCTTGGCTTGCTCTCGCAAGGCAAGTATGTTATGGCTGTGTCGGGTACGCATGGAAAGACCTCGACCTCGACCTTGACAGCATGGCTCAACTCGGCGGTGTCGGGCGAGGGCTCTGCATTCTTGGGCGGTATATCAAAGAATTTTGGTTCAAACCTGGTGTTGGGCAATGGCGACCGCTTTGTGGTTGAGGCTGATGAGTTCGACCGTTCGTTCTTGCAACTCTATCCCGATGCAGCGGTGGTAACCTCGGCCGATGCCGACCACCTCGATATCTACGGTACCCACGAGAAGGTCAAGGAGGCGTTCTCGCAGTTTATCTCGCAGATAAAGGAGGGTGGTGTGCTCATCATGAAGAGGGGTGTAGATGTCGCCATTACAAATGATAAAATTTCGGTATATCACTACTCCTATAACGAGGAGTGCGACTTCTATGCACGCAATGTGGAGTTGCTGGAGGGTGGCTACTATCGCTACGATATCGTAACCCCTACGGGTGTGATAGAGGGTTGTGTGCTCGGTATTCCCGGCTGGGTTAATATAGAGAACTCGGTGGCAGCAGTGGCGTTGCTCTGGTCGGTGGAGCGTGATATCAAGGACCACAACGCACTGCGCAAGGCGTTGCAGGAGTTCTCGGGCGTGAAGCGTCGCTTCGAATTCTATGTGAATACTCCGCAGGGGGTATATATGGACGACTATGCTCACCATCCGAGGGAGTTGGCTGCAACCATCACTTCGGTTAAGCAGATGTTCCCTTCAAGAAGGGTTACGGCAATTTTCCAACCGCACCTCTATACTCGAACCCGAGATTTGTACGAGGAGTTTGCCGAGGCATTGAACGAGGCAGACGAGGTGGTATTGTTGCCGATATATCCGGCTAGAGAGTTGCCTATCGAGGGTATCACTACCGAGATTATCGCAAACCTTGTAACCAAGCCTTGCCGCATTGTGGAGCGAGAAGAGCTATCGGCCACCATTAAGGATATGACAACCGATGTGGTTGTTTCGTTTGGAGCTGGTAATATCGACGCTTGCTGCAATGATATTGCGAATGTTATAACAAAAAAGCTAATGGCTAATGGCCAATAGCTAAAAGCAAAAAAAAAGTATGTGGCGTAAGATGGGTAGAGTCTTTGGAGCGATGTTAGGGTGGGGAGCAGTCCTTGCCTATATCCTCTTTGCCTCGCATCTTGCGCAGACGCATAGGGCCGAGCAGAAGGTCGAGAAGATTATTGTTTCGATGCCCGACAGTGCCGAGACCAGACGATTTGCTTCGTCGGAGCAGATGCGCAAACATCTGCAGCGCAGCAGCCTTAAGATTGAGAAGCAGTTGGTGGATAGTGTCGATGCAGTGAAGATTTCGGAGTATATCTCCCGTAATGGTTTTGTCCGAGATGCCGATGTCTATGTAACCTACTCGGGCGAGGTGCATATCGACATTCGTCAACACCAACCCATATCCCGACTTATGTGCGGAGGCTTAAACTCCTACATTACGGAGGAGGGTGAGCTCTTCCGTTCGCCAAAGGGTGCGGCCTACTACACCTCGGTTGTAACCGGATGCTATACGCCTCGTTTCCCTCGTAACTACGAAGGCGATGCGATAGGCTACTACGACGAACTTATCGAGAAAGAGAACGATAAACTTGGAAAACTTGGTGGAGAGTTTGCCTTACTAAAGCGAAAGCAGGGCGAGTGTAACAAGACGAAGAGCAAACTTAAGAAGGATAGCCGAAAACCGAAGTGGCGAAGTCAGGATAAGCACAACAGATTGATGGTAAGCATCTCCAAGGAGATGAAGGAGTGCGATGCCGAAATTATGGCATTGAAAGGCAAAAGAGAACAGCTCAAAAAGCGCCAGCAACTTATCGAGCAACGCAAGCGAAAGCTCTACGAACGCAGAGGTGACTTCTCTCAACTGCTCGACTTTGTTGCCGAGGTTGGCGGGGACTCTTTCTGGTCGGCCGAGGTTGTACAGTTTGTGGCAGATACGACTTCGACGGGAGAGATAAGTATGCGATTGGTACCTCGCAGTGGCAACTTTATTATAGAGTTCGGAACGCTTGCCAACTACGAGGAGAAATTGGAGAAGTTGCGTAAATTCTACGACAAAGGGCTCTCGCATATAGGTTGGGAACACTACCGAGTGGTGGATGTAAGATATGATAAACAGGTAATATGCACAAAATAGATATGGATAACAGAGATTACATAATTGGAATAGACATTGGCTCATCGAGCGTAGCTATGGCAGTCGGAGTCCGAAACGAGGGTGGTGAAATAACTGTCCTCGGTGTGGATATTCAACCGATTGAGGATTGTGTCAAGGATGGCGATATATTGAACTATATCGAACTCGGAAACGCTATCGCCAAGGCAAAAACTGCATTGGAGAGCGAACTCGGAGTGCGCCTTAACTCGGCATATGTCGGCATCTCGGGTCGTTCGGTCTATTGCGTGCGCTACGAGGATTATGTTGAGATCAACGAGAAGACGGGCTATGTAACCGAGAGCGAGTTGCGAGAGCTGAATGCCCGTATCGAGATGGTTGTACCGGGCGGAGGCGACGAGATTATCGACCGCATACCGCTTCGCTATACTATCGACGACAACCAGAATATGCGAAATCCGTTGGGTGCCTTCGGCCGCAAGCTTTCGGCAACCTACCTCTTCGTTTTGGCGGGTAAGCACCAGATTGACCGTGTAAATCGAGCACTCTATCGTGCCGAGATCAAGTCGTGCGGTTTGTGCGTAAACCCTACACTCCTGCCCGAGTTGCTCCTCACTCCCGACGAGATGGAAGCGGGCGTGGCAATTGTCGATATAGGTAGCGATTTGACCGATATCTCGGTTGTTCGTGAGGGTAAATTGTGGTACTTCTCGTCGTTGCCTATCGGTGCATCGAGCATAAATAACGACCTGCTCGACTTCCTCAAAATTTCGAAGAAGGATATCGACTCATTGAAGCGTAAGTTCGGCTCGGCAATGGCATCGGGTGTACCTGACAATACGACCGTTCCCGTAAAGATGGCGGGACACGCCAAGAAACAGATTTTGCAGCGCAATATCGCCGAGATCGCCGAGGAGCGATTGAAGGATATCGCACGCTTCGTTATGCGAGAGTTGAAGGGTGCGAAGTTCGCCTCGAAGATTCCGTGCGGAGTGGTACTTACGGGTGGCTCGGCCTACCTCTCGAATATCGACCAGCTCTTTGCTCGAGAGTTGGAGATGGAGGTGCGCTTTGGTTCGATGCTGAATGGTTTGGACGATGAGTCGCAGCAGCGAGTTCTGGCTTTGCCGCAGTCGGTAGTTATGGGATTGCTGCTCTACGGAGCAAAGCATAAGGCTTGCGAGATTGCGCCTGAGCTCCCTAAGACAATCGTAGCCGAGGAACCTCGCAAACCGGAGGTGGTGCAGCCTAAAGATATCTTTACAACGGTAAATACTGATATGCCTGCGGAGCATATTGCCAAGCCGATTGTGGAGCAGACGGTTGTCAAGCCAATCGAAGAGCCAATCGAGCAATTTGTAGTGGAGCCTGTATTAGAACCGCAAATCGAGCCACATTCGGAGCCTGAGGTCGAGCCGACCAAACAGACCGAAGAGCAAAAGATTGAGCCACAGAAACCGGAGGTTGAGCAGAAGAATGAGCCGGCAAAGAAGAGTCGTGGCTGGTGGGATAAGGTGCTCGACTGGGTAGACGACAGATTTGTTTCCGACAAATATATTTAGGATAGGTTGAGGAGAAGATGAAAATGGATAACTACACTATATTGAACGACCTTGTGTCGATGAAGAGTCAGCCATCTCGCATCATGGCGATGGGCGTCGGAGGTGCCGGTGGCAACGCCATCGAGCATATGTGGGAGATGCAGATCGAGGGTGTAAACCTTGCGGCCTGCAATACCGACCAGGACGACCTCGATAAGTTGCATATTGCCGAGGAGAATCGCATTCTGCTCGGAAATGATGGTTTGGGAGCGGGTAATAACTTGGAGCGTGGTGCCGAGTGCGCAGTTGCATCGTTGGATAAGGTGCGAGATTTGCTCACGGCACGAGGTACCGAGATGCTCTTCCTGGCAGCGGGTATGGGCGCAGGAACGGGTACAGGTGCTACACCTGTGATTGCCGAACTTGCTCACGAGATGGAGATTTTGACCGTAGCTATTGTAACAACCCCTCCAAGCAACGAGGGCCCACATCGTACGGCACAAGCAAATGCCGGTATCGAGAAGTTGCGCAAATATGTCGATGCCATAATCGTGTTGAGTAACGACGCTATCAACCAACTCTATGGTCATCTGCCTGCAGCTACGGGCTTTGGACGAGCAAACGATGTTGTGGCATTTGCCGCAAAGGGTATAGCCGAGATTATTACTCATAAGTCGAACCTGGTAAATGTCGATTTCTCGGATGTTAAATCGGTAATGCGAGGTAGCGGTAGCGCCATCATGGGCGTTGCAACCGAGACCGGAGAGGATAGAGCCGACAAAATTGTCGATAAGATATTGACCTCGCCTCTCTTTGGTAATGTGTCGATTAGCGGAGCTCGCAATGTGCTGATAAATATCTCGGTGTCGAGCTCGGAGGGTTTGACCTTGAACGAGGCCCATCGAGTGCGTGACAGAGTGCAGCACCACGCAAAGAGCGAGGACGAAAACGGAAATGTTCGCTATACGAATATCATCTGGGGTATGAGTATCAAACCTAATCTTGCCGAGGACGAGATGGAGGTGGTGGTTGTGGCTACAGGTTTCAATAACGATAACTTTGCCAAGCCTATTATCATCAAGAATGAGGAGCCGGAGGAGATTGTTGAGTTGCCAAAGCAGCCACAAAATAGTGAAGTCGTAGAGGTTAAACCGGTGCGAGAGCCTGAGATAGCCCCTATGCCTAAGTTCCGCTCTACACCTGCGCCAATAATGCGACCATCTCGCAACTTTGCCGAGATAGAGGAGTGTAAGCGAGTTCCTGCCTATATCACACACGGTGTGAATCTTACCACTGCGGTTAAGGCACATCAGGTTGCGGGCCTCGAGAAGGAGCAGCCAAGCGAGCAACACGATATGCCGGCATTATTCTAAAAAAAAGAGGAGTATTATGGGTTTTATCGAATATCAGAGTTGTCCGCCCGAAACCATTATGCTGATGGTGGTTACGGTGTTGTTGCTTATGCTCTCGGGAATGATGTCAGCTTCGGAGGTGGCATTCTTCTCGTTGCAGCCGTCGGATTTGCGACAAATTAAGCAGCGCACATCGTTGGCATCGGAGAGTGTATTGAAGTTGCTGAAAAACGGAGATTCGCTCCTGGCAACTATTCTTGTGGTGAATAATCTGGTGAATATCGCCATCGTAATCTGCTCGTCGAAGATTGTGAATACGATGCTCCATTTCAACAATGCGACCATCGAGTTTATCTTCACGGGTGTGTTGGTAACATTTTTGTTGCTGCTCTTTGGCGAGATTTTGCCTAAAATTGTGGCGCAATCGTCTAATGTGAAGGTGGCGTTGTTCTTTGCGCAGCCGCTTGTCGTACTGCGCTGGTTGTTTTCGCCATTCTCATACATCTTGATCAGCACAAGTGGCCGTGTCGGCAAGATGGCTACTCCGAGTGGCGAGAATATCTCTATTGAGGAGCTGGCCGATGCAGTGGATATGACCACCGAGCAGGATAGCGAGGAGCAGAAGATATTGTCGGGAATTGTAGGTATTGCATCCCGAGAGGTGGAGGATATTATGCGTCCTCGCATCGACATCAAGGCGGTGGAGCAGACTATGACCTTCACCGAAGTAAAGAGAGTTATTACCGAAACGGGCTATTCACGCCTTCCGGTCTACAACGAGGATATCGACGATATCAAGGGTGTGTTGTTTGTCAAGGATCTGCTTTCGCACATCTCCAAGGGTGATGAGTTCGGTTGGCAGCGTCTTATCCGTGAACCATACTTTGTGCCTATGCACAAGAAGGTTAATGCCGTACTCGAGGATTTCCAGAAGCAGAAGTTCCATATGGCGATTGTGGTCGATGAGTATGGCGCAACGCAGGGTCTTATCTCGTTGGAGGATATCTTGGAGGAGGTCGTTGGCGAGATTTCGGACGAGAGCGATGTCGACGAGTCGTTCTATCGCCGTCTGAACGAGAATACCTACCTTTTCGAGGGTAAAACCCATATTGTGGATGTGGCGAGAGTGCTCGATCTCGACGACGATCTGTTCGAGGATGTTCAGGGTCGTGCCGAAACGGTGGCGGGCTTGATGCTCGAGATAAATCGCAACTTCTTGAAGAAGGGCGACGAGGTGCAGGCGCACGACATACGCTTCATCGTGGAGAAGATGGAGGGACATCGTATCGACAAGATTAAAATCATTGTCAAAAACAATGAGTAGTCGCCTTGTCATAGAGCGAATTGCCACCGAAGAGGTGTTGCGTGAGGGCGCTACGGCAGAGGAGTTGCTCCTTGTCGGGCAGTTTGGCTCGGCATCACGCCGCTCCGAGTCGTTGGCTTGGCGTGCAATCGTAAGACGAGAGTTGGGCAATGAGGTTACCATATTCCACGATGAGTATGGCGCACCAAAGGTGGATAAAACAGGCAACTTTATCAGTGTGTCGCATAGCCGTGATAGGGTAGCGGTACTCTTCTCGGATGGAGCGTGTGCGATAGATATCGAGTCGGTGGAACGAGATTTTTGCAAAGTGGCAAACCACTACCTCTCGGCCGAGGAGCAGAGGTTGGCCGAGCGATATGACCTCTATGCCGAGATGTGGAGCGCAAAGGAGGCACTATACAAATACCATAGCAAGGGCGGAGTCGACTTTGTGAAAGATGTAGTAGTTACCGACTACGACGGTGAGCGAGGGGTGCTGAAGTGCACTATCTTCGGCGGTGAGCCTATCGAGGTGAAGGTGTGGCGTGAAGACAACCTAGTGATAGCAGTGATAGATTAAATAGAGTGAGATATGAGTAATTTTTCGGAACTTAAAGCAGTAGTTGAGCAGGCGTGGGAGAATCGTGCTATGCTCGAAGATGAGAGTGTGCGAGAGGTGATTCGTGCCGTTGTCGGGGCTGTCGACAAGGGCGAGCTTCGCACTGCCGAGCCAATCGACCTCGAGAAGAGCGAGTGGCAGGTTAACGAGTGGGTTAAGAAGGCTGTTATTATGTACTTCCCAATCCAGAAGATGCGCACTATGCGTGCCGGAGAGTTGGAGTGGTACGATAAGATAGATTTGAAGCACGACTACGAGAAGTTGGGTGTGCGTGTTGTACCGCATGCAATGGCTCGCTACGGAGCCTATATTGCTCCGGGTGCAGTGCTTATGCCTTCGTATGTAAATATCGGTGCCTATGTCGATACGGGTACTATGGTCGATACTTGGGCTACGGTGGGTTCGTGTGCGCAGATTGGTAAGAATGTTCACCTTTCGGGTGGCGTTGGTATCGGTGGCGTGTTGGAGCCTGTGCAGGCAGCCCCTGTAATTGTCGAGGATAACTGCTTTATCGGCTCTCGTGCAATTATCGTTGAGGGTGCTCACATCTGCCGTGAGGCGGTTATCGGCTCGAATACCGTGATTACCGGCTCAACCCACATTATAGATGTTACGGGCGAGGAGCCTGTAACCTATAAGGGCTATGTTCCGGCTCGTTCGGTGGTTATTCCGGGCACCTATCCTAAGAAATTCCCTGCAGGCGAGTTCAATGTGGCATGCGCCCTTATTATCGGCAAGCGCAAGGAGTCAACCGACAAGAAGACCACTTTGAATGATGCACTCCGAGATTTCGGCGTACAGGCATAAATGGTTTATCCTATAAAAAAGAAGATGCAGAGAATTGAACTCTCTGCATCTTCTTTTTTTTGTGGCTGAGGCTTACCAAGCAACCTTCTCGGTATAGGTATTGCCAAAGCTGTCTGTTACACGAATCTCGCCCTCACGAACGCCTGCTGAAGGCTTCACACGATAGAGATAAGGACTCTTGGCAGGCCTTGAGTAGGCACGAGCATATTTGTTGAGTTTCTGCTCCTGGTGCTCGGCATAGATCTTGAGGTAAGCAGGATCGGCCTCGCCCTTAGCGTGCTCCATCTCGGCAACCTTCTGACCATTCTCCCACCACTCGATTGCGCTCCAGGTGTCGGCCGAGTAGTTCCAGATATTTACCTTCACATACTCGGTGTTGGTATCCTTTGGAGTGTAGACACGCATCTGGTAGTTGCGGTCGTGACCTGCGGTCTTGTAGTACCACTCCATCTTGTCACCCTTAACCTCTGCTACCATATAGCCGTTAGGTGTTCCACAAGTGTTCAACTCACGGTTGAGAAGAATCATTCCGACGCAGCGACCTGCGATGATAGACTTGATGTTTTTGAGCGACTCGTACTTTGCAGGCGCTTTTGCATAGTCGTACTCGTAGTTCTGGTGGGTATGTCCTGCCCACGCATATACATTGTCGTACTGTGCAAGGAGTGCTGAGTACTTCTTGTAGTTTACGCTCTTCTCGTTGAAGTTCTCACGACGCTTCATAAGTGGTGCGTGGCTGCAGATTACAATCGGAGTATCCTTCGATATATGCTTGAGGTCGTTCTCGAGCCACTTGAGAGTGTAGTTCTCGAGACCGGTCTTGTACTTATGCTTGTCGGTAGCACGATTGTAGACAATATCGTTTACTACAACAAAGTGCATCTTTCCGATGTTGAACGAATAGTTTACTGGTGCAAGGTACGACTCGAAGTATGCTGTTCCGAGCTTTGTCTCGAAGAGAGTGCGCTGGTCGTAGTCGTGATTACCGATAACGCTCACCATAGGTACAGGTGCGTTGGCCAGAACATCCATATACTCGTCGTACGATGTCATGAAGTTGTAGACAAGGTCGCCAAGGCATATTGCATATACATCCTCGTCGGTGTTGCTGGTCAACTCCTTCAAATCCGGCATGATAATATCACGGAAACGCTCAAGAGCCTTCTCATTCTTGAAACCACGGGTCTGAGGGTCACCTACCATAGCTATAGTGAAATTATCGCTCTTCTTTTTGCGCTCGGTAAGCACAAAGTCTGCTCGTGCAGCCAAGATGTGACGAGGTACTCGACGGAAGAACTGAGGACGATTATCACGCAATGGAATCTCGTACTCTGCAGGTACAGAAATCATCACAAAGTGTACATCTGCAAGAATACTCTTCATAAAGTACTCACCGTTGACATCGGTCTTTACGCTCTGCTCGCCATCGCTGACAACTACACCCTCTATCGGGTTACCCTTGCTGTCTACTACACGACCAAAGATATTCGAACCGTCCTTCAACGGCTTAACAATCTTCACGAAGTCGTCATAACGATTGCCTACAACATTTGTGAGGTTGTACCAACCGAGCATGTTGCCGGCATTCATACTTGCAGTCTCCGATACCTTACCGTAGTTTGCACAATCACGGATAGTGATAGGAACATTGCCCTTTGCATAGCCACCGCACGATGCAACTAAACCGCCTGATGCAGAGTTGCTCTTGGTCGATTTGTTGACTACATTGCCATAGTTGGCGCAATCTCTGAGGTAGGTGCCTGTAGCGCTCTTGCCCAACGATATAACGCCGGCAAGACCACCACACCATGCCTGACCTTCGACGCTATCGTTGACAACTTCGCCATAGTTGTAGCACTGTGCCACATGTGCAAGACGAGAGGTCTCACCAAAGATACCTCCTACATAGCCTCGCTCCGAAGTGTTTATCGAAACCTTGCTGTGGTTGAAGCAGTCAACCATGGTGAGGGTCAAATTTATACGGGCGCAAATACCACCAACGGTAGATGTGTGATTTCCCGATACGGCAACAACACCAAAGTTGTCGCAGCTGATGATATCGGCATTTGCCCAAGCGGTGATACCTCCTGCACGAGAATTAGGCTTTTGTGTTCCGGCGAATGGCATACCTACAGCCACTACATTACCACGATTGACACAATTCTTAACGGTCGATCTCGATGACTCGCCAACGATACCTCCGATATTGTTGTTCGGATAGTCGCCCATGAACGAGATATTACCCGTATTTACACAACGAGAGATAGTTGTACCACTAACGACAGTCTTTCCGTAGCAAGTACCGACAAGACCACCCAAACGAATACCCTTGCCACCTGCGGAGTTCGAGAAGTTTGTACGAGAGGATACCGCACCTGTGTTCATACAGTTGTAGATAATGTTGTGGTTGCAAGCTGCAATTGCACCAATCATAATCTCCTTGTTCGACTCCTCGCCATTGTGCTCTACCGAGCCGTGGTTAACACAGTTGGCAATTTTACCCTTGTTGATCTTTGCGATGTATGCCACATAGCCGTGCTCATCATTGAGCGAAGTGGTAACCTCGAGCTTACACGAAGCGTCGATTGTGAGGTTCTGCACTACGGCCTTGGTCTCGAGAGTGCCAAAAAGTGACGATTTTGCACTCCAGTTGTAGAGCTTGTGACCACAACCATCGAATACACCGTTATAGACCTTGATTGTTGGGAACTTCTTGCCCTTAGTCATGTCGATATCGGCATCGAGACATACATGTCCCTTCTCGTTCTGCCACATCGAAATGTCGCCCTCCTTGTTCAAGGCCTTGGCAAAAGCGAGCAACTCCTTGTAGTTCGATATACCTTCGGCATAAGCAACGAAGACGAACAACGAGAGAATCAGTGAAAGAAATAGTCTTCTCATATTTGTTAGTTTTTTTGGTTTTTGTTTTTCTATTTTTTGTATTTCATACAAAATTAAACAAAATTTTCCGAACAACAAAAAGAAAGCCTGCTCATTTGCAGGCTTTCTCTCTGTTTTTTTAGAGTCTGATTAGACTATTTCGCAATAAAATCTGCGTAATCATCAGCCGAAAGGAGCGACTCAACCTCCTCAGGAGCCGACATCTTGATCTTAACCATCCAGCCCTCGCCGTATGGGTCCTTATTTACGAGTGCAGGGTCTGCGTCGATTGCAGGATTAACCTCTACAACCTCGCCCGAAACAGGAGTGAAGGCGTCTGAGACGGTCTTTACAGCCTCGATAGTTCCGAAGATATCGCCGGCAGCAAGAGTCTCACCCTCGCTCTGGATATCAACAAATACGATATCGCCCAACTCGCTCTGTGCGAAATCGGTAATACCAACATAGGCGAACTCGCCCTCTACTCGACACCACTCGTGGTCGTTCGAATACTTCAATTCAGCAGGAATGTTTGAC
>JAGBRY010000012.1 GCA_017632115.1 Alistipes sp.
ATTCGTTGAGGCAGAAGTACTGCATGCTCTTTGGTGCGGTATACTCCCAACTCTTAAGCTCGTTACACTCGTTGTCCAACTCGGCCAATCGTACACGACTACGATATATCTCCTTGCCGTTTTCCGTTACAAAGTTAGGCAAAATGTTGTACATCGCATAGACCTTGCCTTCGTGTACAATCATCTCTGGACGAGAGCCGTCATCTCCAATGTGGTATGGCGCTCGGAGTGTTTCGCCCGAGAGCGAGAAACATCCGAGGAAAGCTCCTCGCTGTGGCGAACGAGAGCGACCTATGAGGTAGAGTTGGTCGTTATGTATCGCTATCGAGCCCTCGGTGCAGCCACAATCGTAGCCCGAGCAGACGAAGGCAACCTCATAGTTTACTCCGTCCTTGGTGCGAACAATGGTTGGCGGAACACGCTTGCAGTACCAATTGCATAAAACATTGTAGTACCACTCGCCGTGGCGCACAAATTTCTTGTCGATGAGAGGTCGCTCGTAGTTTGTCCACTCCGTAACCCCTTGGCGCTCGTAGAAATCACGCAGTGCCGACGCCTTTAGAGGTTCGGTTACCGTGCCATTCTCGGTTGGATAGGTGAGCGAGCAACGCATCATCCTATCGAGCGGGGTACCACTTTTGCGATCTATGTCGAAAGCTGCCAAGCACGACTCGTTATCCTCGAATGCCTGGATAATGCAGCGCATTGTGCCCTCCACCTCGAAGAGTACGGGGTCGTATGCCGCATATTGACCTTGCTGGAAATCACCGAGCCTGTCACCAGCCTTGAAGAGTCGGGTATGAGTAATCTTGGGTGATTGCCACTCCTTGATATCGAAGCGGCTCAAGACTATCTCGATAGAGAGTTTTACAGGGTCTTCGATATTGCCCTCGCAGTCACGATAGTGTGCCACCCATACCTCTCCGTCGGGGAAGATATGGGTAGAGGCGCAGTGCGACATCAGGTTGCTTGGGTCCGAAACCACAACAGCCTTGTCGGCGTCGATAGGCGAAGCCGAGTGTGTCGTACATGCCGAAAATGCAAGTAGTGCAATGAGATATGTAAATACCCTGCGAAACATCCTGTTACTCCTCTCTCTTTGCCTTCAATGTGTGAACGGTGAAGTAGATTGCCAATGCGATATACATAGCCAATGCCAACCACTCGGCCGACGATGAGGCTGCCCAATCGGTCATATACATATCCACACCCGCAAATTTCAATACTGCCGCTACAACGCCCATCAACGCACCACCTGCGATAAAGCCAGATGCGAGGAGTGTACCACGGTCGAAGCGAGCCTTGTTCAACGCCTCGTCCTTCGAGCGGTTCGACACAAACCAAGCGATAGCACCTCCCACTACAAGTGGAGCATTCAACGACATAGGGATAAACATACCGAGCGAGAATGCCAATGCCGGAACACCAATCCAGTTCAATGCGAGTGCCAATACTGCACCTGCAAAGTAGAGAATCCAAGGGGTTTCGCCACCCTCCATCAAAGGACGGATAACTGCTGCCATAGCGTTAGCCTGAGGTGCAGTCAATGCGTTCTCGCCAACGAATCCGTAGGTCTTATTCAAGATAATCATCACACCTGCTACGGTTGCTGCCGAAACGAATGTTCCGAGGAACTTCCACTTCTCCTGTGTGCGTGGAGTGGTACCGAGCCAATATCCAATCTTCAAGTCGGTGATGAAACCTCCGGCCATCGACAATGCGGTGCAAACTACACCTCCGATAATCAACGCTGCAGTCATTCCCTTCTCGCCCTCCAAACCGATGGAAACGAGTACGAGCGACGACAAGATAAGGGTCATCAGTGTCATTCCCGATACAGGGTTGGTGCCCACGATAGCGATTGCATTAGCTGCTACGGTGGTGAAGAGGAATGCGATGACAAAGACAATCAGCAAGGCGATAATGGTGTGGAACCAATTGCCCAATACTCCGAATTGGAAGAATACAACGGTCGAAACCAATACTGCGATAATCACCGAGAGAACAACCTTCATTGAGATATCACGCTGGGTGCGCTCAACCGCTACACCGTCCTGCTTCTTGCCACCGAGCTCCTTGACAGCCAAGCCAACAGCCTGCTTGATGATGCCCGACTGCTTGATGATACCGATGAGTCCTGCCATTGCAATACCGCCAATGCCGATAGGACGACCATACGCCTGGAAGAGCTGCATTGCGCTCATCGAAGCCGCATCGGCCGATGCATAGCCTACCAGCGGTACAATTACAAACCATACGAGGCACGAGCCTGCAGTGATGATTACTGCATATTTCAAACCGATGATATAGCCCAAACCGAGCAATGTGGCACCGGTGTTCATCGAGAACTCCACCTTGAACTTATCTGCTACGGCAACACCCCAAGCGGTCATCTTCGTAGAGATATTCTCGGCCCAAGCACCGAATGACGATACGGCAAAGTCGTACAGACCTCCGAGCAAACCGGCTACGGCGAGCAACTTAGTCTGTTTACCGCCCTTCTCGCCCGAAACAAGTACCTCGGTCGTTGCGGTAGCCTCAGGGAACGGGTATTTGCCGTGCATATCCTTGACAAAGTATTTGCGGAATGGCACAAGCAACACGATACCCAATACTCCACCCAACAACGATGAGAGGAATACCTGATAGAACTGTGCCTCCAAGCCGAGGATGTAGAGTGCCGGAAGCGTGAAGATAGCTCCCGCAACGATTACACCCGACGATGCACCGATAGACTGAATAATAACATTCTCGCCCAGCATGCTGCGATTTTTGCCACGCAACGAACCGAAACCTGCCGCAAGGATTGCGATAGGAATTGCCGCCTCGAAGACCTGTCCCACCTTCAATCCGAGGAAGGCTGCCGCTGCCGAGAAGATAATAGCCATAATAACACCCATAGTTACCGAGTATGGCGTAGCCTCGGCCGGTGTGCTCTGTGCCGACATTATCGGCTGATACTCCTCACCCGCCTTTAACTCACGGTAGGCGTTCTCGGGGAGTGAAATGTTCTTCTTGTTCTCCATATTATAATCTCTCTATTAGTTTTTCCAATGCTATTCCTCGTGAACCCTTCAAGAGTACCAATGCCCCCTCTATCGGCTCCTTCTCGAGTGCGGCCAACGCCTCGGCCGTTGTAGGGTAGAGTGCGTAGTTGCTATGCAACCCCTCGCTCTTCTTGTAGGCATTTGCAAACTCCTTACCTACCAACACAATCCTTTCGGCAATG
>JAGBRY010000110.1 GCA_017632115.1 Alistipes sp.
CACCACCTACAGTAAACGGAGTGGTCGCATTTGCGGTATTTGCTGTATAGTAGCGAACACCATACAACCAAGTATATTCGCTATAGTTTCTCATCGTCCACAAGTTTGCGATATATCCTACAGAACTATATACTCCCTTTTCTGTGCGGTATCCATTTGCCGGGAACCACACTACATCTTTGGTGGTTGGGCACTGATAAGAGTAGCCGTAAGTCGTATTCGATGTTGGGTCACCCTGGCTTATACGGTTTTCCTGAACATTATATAATGCCGACTTGAAGGTATCCCACTCTTCGACGCAATATCCCGGAGGGCAAGGGTCGGTGTCGCCCTTTATTCTGACAACATCAGCATTCTCCGAGTACCAAATTCTATTACCCTGAGTACAAGGCATCGGGAAATTCTTGCTGAATGCGTGATATCTCTTGCCGTCTGTAGAGCTGCCTACTGTTGTTCCTGTGTTCGTAGTAAAATCGACTACACCGTAGATATTCGGGTGGGCCAACATTGTATTGAAGTCGTTCTGGTAAGTAGTGAATAGGAAGTTCTGCAGATTATTCTTGAAACCATACATCACCTCGAAATCCGAGTTCGTTCCAAAGAGTGCATCTGTGCTCTCTGCTGTAGTGTTGGTAATGCTTGTAGCCTTAGGGAACGGAATCGGACGACCATACTGATAATAAAGTCCCATTGCATCGGTAGCATCCTCAGCAGAGATGTTTGCCGCCTCATCGAGAGTCTTTGGCGCATAGGTTGCACCAAGGTTACGGTCCATAAGGCCGTGATACTTATCGAAAGTATTGACTGCATTCTTAATCTTCACAACCTTAGGCTGATCGGTACACCAAATATGCCAAGTCCAGAGTGTATTGTGTTTGTCATCAAAGACCGAAACCATTACATTACCTTCGGCATTGCCACCTGCGTACTTGAACGAAACGGTGCCGGTTGCAGCATCGTAGTTTACATTGGTGATTACCTGCTTGCGGTCACTCCACAATACATGTGCATAGACTGCTCCTGCAAGTTTTTGAGTAGCATTGAGTTTCTGAGCAGGGAAAGAGTAGTACTGCGCAGCGGAGCCCTGTGGAACGATGTAGCAATTTGCGATGCCGTTTGCGCTCAAATCGATAGCCGATGCAGGTGTCAAAGCGTCGAGGTCGATAGCTGCAATCGGGCGAATCTTTGCACGATTAACCTGAATGGCATTCTTGGCAGTAACCGCATAAGAGCCCTTATCGGTCTGAACGCAGATACTTAAGTTCTCATAGGTGCGTGGCGGAACAACAAAGTAGAACGACTTTGCTTCGCTTGCGCTCAACTCTACATTTGAACAGGTTGCGTAAATCCAGTTGAAAGCGACCTTGTAGCCCGTTGAAAATGCATACTCAGGCTCCGGAAGAGTGTTCAAATCGACATAGGCAAGACCCGAAAGAGCATCCCACTTACGAGTATTGCTGCGCAAAGCAATGTGCTTAACAGTACCCGTACCCTTTAACTTAACCTCGATAAATCCACAAAGGTGCTTGAACGAAAGGTTGCCATCTGCAAGTTGTGCAACCATAGCATTATTTGTGCCGCCAAAAACCTTGTTCGAGCCATCGAGCGTAATATCCGAAACAAGGCTTTTGCCCAACTTTTTAGTACCGGCAGTATATGTGTCGCCACTTGCATATGGATATACGGCATACTGCGTATTTGCAGGCACCGAGAAGGTAGCAGTCGTTCCGTTAATAGATGTTGCAGTACATTTAGTGATGGTTCCATCCTCGCCAATTGCGCCAATAGTATCGCCCTCACTCCAAAGCACCTTACCTCCATTACCGCCATCGGTAAGAGTGGTACGAACCTCCTCGTTTTCGAGATCGGCGGTTACTTCGATAAACTCTGAGTTATTCAAATCCTCGTACGAGAGGTTATTATCGGTTGTAATATCCTCTGTACAGCCCATAGCCACGACAGCGGCAACGAGCATCGACACTAAATAGTAGTAAAACTTTTTCATTGCATTCATCTCGTTTTTAGGGTTAAAATTCAACCTCCTCATCCTTGTCGACAAACTCCAACGAAGCGACAAAGCCTTGTTCTACAACTACATCTGCAATCTCCAGCTCGGGGTGCAGATATTCGCACTTTGCAGTACAAATTTTTCGGTTTGTTTTCATGGTTCTATAATTTAGTTTTGTATTGTTTTAGCTCTATTGCAATCAAAGTTAGTCAATTACCACATCAAATTTAACAATAAATTTCCAAACACAAGCATTCATAGAGAGTTTTTTTATCGGCAAATCTCTTTATCCTTACAGTAATTTACCCAATTTATTTTAGGTATAAACTGTGATATAATAACTTTTTTTTACTATCTTTGTGCGATATAGTTTAGTACAAATTTAAAAAGCAATTATAACTATGAGAAAAATCTTTATCGCAGCATTGGCATTTTTGGCATTCGTAGGCTGCAAGGAGAACCAGAAGGGTACAGAGGTTGAGCAGAACGCAGCAGAGGTTGTTGCTGAGGGCGACTTGGCTTTTGTAAATGTTGACTATGTTTTGGCC
The DNA here is from genome assembly GCA_017632115.1 of Alistipes sp. Classification (GTDB taxonomy): domain Bacteria; phylum Bacteroidota; class Bacteroidia; order Bacteroidales; family Rikenellaceae; genus Alistipes. The sequence goes on from JAGBRY010000110.1 coordinate 2,557, forward strand.
GAGAGCGACATCTTCAAGAGCGAGGGTATTGCACTCCGTGACAAGACCGAGAAGACTCAGCAGAAGTGGATGAAGAAGGAGCAGAACCTTCAGAACGAGATGCAGCAGCTTGCCGAGAAGTACCAGAAGGGTTTGATCACCACTCGTATCGCACAGGAGAAGGAGCAGGAGTTGCAGAAGCGTGCCGTTTCGTTGCAGAATGCTGCACAGAAAGAGGGCAAGGAGTTGGAAGAGGAGAATATCGTATTCCAGAATCGCCTTAACGACCTTGTAATGCGTGCTATTCAGGAGATCAACGCCGACAAGAAGTACAAGATGATTATGCAGGCAACTGCTCTCTTGGATGCCGACGAGTCGCTCAACATCTCGGATGCTGTTCTTGCGAAGGTGAACGAGTTGTACGCTGCCGAGAAGAGCGCATCGAAGAAGTAATAGACCTTCGACACGAACCAAACAAGTAAAGACGACAGAGAATAGTCGATTATGGGCTTCATTCCGTTTACATTCATAGATCTGCTTGATATTCTGCTTGTTGCAGGATTGCTTTTCATCGTATACAAGGCAATGAAGGGCACAAACGCACCATATATTATGGTGGGTATCATTATGATCTATTTCAGTTGGGTGATTGTCAAGGCTCTCAACATGGAGCTGCTTTCGACGATCCTCGGACAGATTATCAGCGTGGGAGTTATCGCCCTGCTCGTAATTTTCCAGCCCGAATTGCGTCGTTTTCTCTTCACACTTGGTATGCGCCAGAAGGAGTTGGATTTCCTTACCCGCTTCTTCTCGCTCAATCGTAAACATAGTAGCACCAACACCTCGCCAATCGCATCGGCATGTATGGATATGAGCGAAAATAAGGTCGGTGCACTGATTGTTTTCCGCCGCAAAGACGACCTCCAATTCGTTATCGAGGGAGGTATTGCTCTCGATGCAAACATCACAATGTCGCTCATCAAGAATATCTTTTTCAAGAATGCACCTCTGCACGATGGAGCGGTAGTTGTAGACAACAACCGCATAGTAGCTGCAAAGTGTATTCTGCCTGTTACACAGAGCAATGTACCAAAGAGTTACGGTACACGCCACCGTGCAGCTATCGGCTTGAGCGAGATGACCGATGCCGTAGTTCTGGTTGTATCGGAAGAGACCGGAGCGATAAGCATCGTCACGGGAGGAAAGATCAAAGCGAAGATTGACCCTCAAAAGCTAAACACACTTCTCAAGCAGGCTCTCAACGAGCAGGACGAGAACAAAAATACAGATATCGTAGCATAACAAATATATATAGTGTTATGAGAAAGGGATTTGATAACGAGAAATATCTCAAAATTCAGTCAGAGCAGATCAAGAAGCGTATTGCGCAGTTTGGCGACAAGTTGTACTTGGAGTTTGGTGGCAAGCTCTTCGACGACCACCACGCAAGCCGTGTTTTGCCGGGATTTCAGCCCGACAGTAAGTTGCAGATGCTCTTGCAGCTGAAGGATGAGGCCGAGATGATTCTCGTAATCAGCGCATTGGATATCGAGAAGAATAAGATGCGTGGAGATTTGGGTATCACCTACAACGAGGATGTTTTGCGTTTGCGAGGTATCTTCGAAGGGTTGGGATTGTGCGTAAGCGGAGTAGTCATCACCCACTACAACGGCCAGTCAAGTGCAGACACCTATCGCAAGCGCCTCGAAAGACAGGGTATTAAGGTATACTACCACTACACTATCGAAGGCTATCCGCACAATGTGGCACTTATCGACTCGGACGAGGGTTTCGGAAAGAACGACTATGTCGAGACTTCACGCCCTCTTGTTTTCGTAACCGCACCGGGTCCCGGCAGTGGCAAGATGGCGGTATGCTTGAGTCAGCTCTACCACGAAAACAAGCGCAATATCAAGGCCGGATACGCCAAGTTTGAGACATTCCCTGTGTGGAACTTGCCGTTGAAGCACCCCGTAAATATCGCATACGAGGCTGCTACAGCCGATTTGAACGATATAAACATGATTGACCCGTTCCACCTCGAAGCTTATGGCAAGGTGGCATCGAGCTACAATCGTGATATCGAAATTTTCCCTGTATTGAACACCCTCTTCGAGGCTATCTATGGTGAAAGCCCATATAAGTCACCAACCGATATGGGTGTGAATATGATTGGCTTCTGCTTCGATGACGAGGAGATTTGTTGCGCAGCAGCAAAGGATGAGGTCATCCGTCGCTACTACTATGCGCTCTGCAGCCTCGCACAGAAGGGCGAGAACGAGAATGAGGTTAATAAGCTCTCGCTTATTATGAAACAGGCAAAGCTCACCACTGCAGATCGCAAAACGACGGTTGCAGCAAATGAGCGCAAGGAGCGTGATGGAGTGCCTTGCTCGGCCATCGAGTTGCAGGATGGAACAATCATCACCGCAAGCACAAGTCCGTTGCTTGGTCCGAGTGCAGCCCTTTTGCTCAATGCAGCAAAGCACCTGGCAGGCATTCCACACGATGTAAAGTTGATTCCTAAGCAGATGATTGAGCCAATCCAGAAGACTAAGGTTGGCCTGTTGCACGGTGGAAATCCACGACTCCACACCGACGAGGTTTTGGTCGCATTGTCTATGTTGAGCATCACCGACGAGAACTGCCGCAAAGCGCTCGAGCAACTTCCGAAACTCGATGGTTGTCAGGTGCATTGCACCGTAATGCTGAGCGAGGTTGACCACAAGATATTCAAGAAATTGGGCATAGGTCTAACCTGCGACCCCGTTGCAAAAGAGTAACTCTACGACATATAATATAAAACCCCGAGCGATTTGCTCGGGGTCTTATATTATTTCTTACCGATCCAGGTCAGTTTACGCCATACCGTTTCGAATGGACCATGTGAATGACTCTTTAGCCACCAACGACAGAACATATACTGCAACGCTACACAAACTGCGCCCAAAAGAAGGCTCGAGGCGTGGCCCGAATAGCGGAACATTCCGAGTCCCCAATTATAGAATACGAAACCTCCGATAATCGACTGCGTGAGATAGTTCGTAAGGCTCATCTTGCCATACGGAGCAATCTTGATAAGGAAGTTACGAGCCGATGTGCGATAATAGAGTAGCACGATAGTCGAAACATAGGTAAACATCATCGAGAGATTCTTCCACATATTGAGCATCGTATCCAAGCTCTTCTGCACGCAAGTTCTATCCGCCTTAGGAATCGCTCTTACGATATCGTGTACAGCGTCGTAGATTGGGAACAACACCACAAATGCACACAACGAAGCGACAAGAATCTTCTTCCAAATCTCGATATTATTACCCTCGTCGTAAAACAAGCGTTTGCGACCGAGGTAGATACCGAGCAGGAAGAGGAATATGGTCTGTGTCATACGGCCGTGCTCAATAGCCCAAGTGAAATTCACAGGGAAGCCATATTTGATACCTGCTACCGCCACATCGATAATCGAGCCCTCGGACTGCGCAGGGATAATCGCCTTGAACAACTCGCTAGAACCAAGGTTAAGCGACTGCGTTGCAGGGTCTATCAAGCCCTTAATAATATAGAACATCTCGATTGGCTGCAATGCAAAGAAGATTGTGGCCGCAATCAAGACCTTATTGTTTGCTCGTATAAACGGTACGACAAGTACTCCGCAGAATGCATAGACAGTGAGAATATCGCCATTGTAGAACAAGAGGTCGAACAAGCCCCACATAAAGAGCAAAACCATACGCCACAAGAAGCGAGGACGGAAATCCTTGCCCTGCTGCGCCTGATTGTCGTGCTGGATGAAGAAGCTCAGACCGAAGAGCATCGAGAAGATAGCATACATCTTGCTTGCAAGCATAAAGAAGAGGCTATCCCATACAGTTTGGTTGAGCGAAGCCATAAACTCGCTCGATGCGGGTGGGAACTTGTAGAAGTTGAGCTGCTCGATAAAGTGAATCAGCACAATACCGCCGATTGCAATACCACGCAATATATCGGCAACATCTATTCGTGTGTTGGGTTTAAGTGAGGGTGTGTATGCCATAAAAACAAATTTATCATTTCAAAAAACAGCAAAAGCGATTGTTTAAATCGCTTTTACTATGAATTCCATTCTCAATCAGAAGAGCTCTATTTCCTAGTATTCCTCCTCGTTAAACAGAAAATCTTCCTTCGAAGGATAATCTGGCCAAATCTCCTCCATGCTCTCGTACGATTCGCCATCGTCCTCAATCTCCTGGAGATTCTCGATTACCTCGAGAGGTGCGCCAGAACGGTTTGCATAGTCAATCAACTCCTCCTTGGTTGCTGGCCAAGGTGCATCCTCCAATTTCGATGCAAGTTCAAGTGTCCAATACATAGTTATATTCTTTTTTAAATTATTAGTTGTTTCTGCAAAAGCGAGTGCAAAAGTATAAAAAATTTCTAATATACAAGCAGTTGCATATATATTTTTATATAATTGTGATATTTCGATAGTTATCTACTCCATATGGGTGGTTACATCGAAATATACCGAGCCAAATTCGTCGGTTGCCACTATGCGTATATCGGCAGCGACATCTTGCGGCTTATACTCGAAGATATGGTATGTTCTGGCCGTATTCAGAAAGCGAAATTTCTTGATTCCGTTGCCTGTAGCCTCACGCATCTCGTCGTAGAGTCTATCTTTAGCTCGGATATTGCCGAAGTGCGGTTCAGCCACTTTTTTGCCATTCTCGTATATATCAAATCGCCAATCAGGGTGCCAATCCCAGATATTCAATCTTATAACCCGCTCACCACTCTTATTAACTACACCTTTGTTATATATGCGATACTTCTGCTCGGCGTGGTCGGTAAAATTAACGCTTTCACGAGCCGTCAAAGCTCCATCCACAAAATCGTAGCGAGTAAAAGTAGCAGGAGAGCCATCGTTACAAAGCGGATAGTACCACCACGAGCCCGACACCGAAGGGTGGATATACTCCGTAGTATTTGGATAATTTGCAACCTTCACCACTTCGGATTGGTGATTGTGTCCGGTAAGGATTGTCATTGGCAAGTTATACGGAGCATAGTTCGAAACTATTTCGTCTGCATTATGCTTCGCCTTGCCACCTAAATATCGACGATAGGATGGGCAGTGCCAAGCAAACACAACATGCTTTGTATCCTTAGGCATCAACGCAGCATCCTTCTTTACCCAATCTATCTGATCTTGTGTAAAACGCACCTCGTAGTTGCGATCCTTACCCTCCGATTTGTGGTTGCAGTACTTCACATTGTCGAGCACAACATAATGCACGCCACCTATATTTAAAGAGTAGTAGGTAGGACCAAAGACCTTCATATACTCCAGCTCTGCAGCCGTATCATCGTCATCGAAGATATCCCTCGCCTTCATATCGTGCTCGTGATTTCCAATAGCAGTAAAGGTCTGTATCGGCATTCCGCTGCGACGGCACACCTCCACAAAGTTCTCCAAGTCGCCACCATAGCGACCTCGCCAATGCGATTCATTGCTCACATCGCCCAGGTTAAGACCATAGACCTTTGTATCCGAAGGCAATTTCGCAACATAGTTGCGTAGGGTAGTCATATAGGTGCGGGCAAAGGTTGCCGAGTCCAACTCGCCCACAGGATTGCTCAACGGCGTCTGTCGCAAAGGCTCACTCTTGGTCATACACCTATTGCGTACATGAATATCGGCCGACACGATAAGATGATATTTCGACTGATCTACTGCCTTCAACGAGAAATTGTATACCTTCTGCCTATTGCTCAACGAGCGATAGAAATCGGGCATAAAACCTCGCATCGACGGCACTTCGTAGCCCGATGGCACCGAAATATAGACAAAGTGCGAGCGCTTATTATCGGTTTTCAACCTATATGCACCATTTTTGTTTGTGCTGGTTGCAGATATACCATCGGTAACAACAACACCGGCAACACCTTTCCCTTCGCATGTTACCACACCTCGAACATTTGCAGCCTCAGCAGCAAATGTCGCCACAATAAGAATCAAAAAGAGTAATAATTTCTTCATAACATTAAGTGCTAATGTTGTGGCTTCCACAATATCTCATCTACGCCAAGTCGTTCCGTAATGGTACGGCACAGAGCATAGAGGTAATCTGAAAGACGATTTAAGAAGATCAGCACCGAGTGGTCAATCTCGTAGCTCTCGGCCGCTTCGATTGCACGGCGCTCGGTTCGACGGCACACCGTACGACAGATATGACATAGCGACGATAGCTCGCAACCACCGGGGATGGTAAAGTACTCAACCGGCTTCAATTCTGCCTGCAAGGCATCTATTCGACCCTCCAGCCAAGAGATATTCTCTTCGGTAAGGCCTGGAACCTTGCCTTCTCCACCACAACCGATAGCCAACAACGAGCATGCCGTCATCAGCAACGAGCAGACTTTGCGACAATCCTCGACATAGGGCTGCAAGCACTCCTCGTGCGCCATCTTATCGGCCAGATATGCGATATTGGCCTGCAACTCGTCGGCTGTACCATACGCCTCGACACGAAGATCGGTCTTGCGCACTCGCTCTCCACCGATAAGCGATGTTCTACCCTTATCCCCACCTTTTGTATATAGCTTCATAGACGATTGTAGTGTTATTATAGACGATAGTGTTGTTTTGGTAAACGGTTGTTGAAGAATAGTATATAGGCACGATTATCTATCGTTGTCGAGCGATGCTCCTCGAGCAAGATCTTGACCTCGTTCTGACGCTCACGATTGAGATATGGCTGACAAACAACAAGCGTAATACCCTCACGCTTAGCCTCTTCGTAAGCCCAACGCAACTTCTCGACAGGGTAGTCTGCCAGAAGAATCGAGAGGTCGCACTCAACATCGTTTATAGAGTAACTCTGTCCCTCGATATAGCACAAAGTGTTGTGCAACTCCATTGCTCGTTTCTCGGCTACTCCTGCAGCCATAAGGCTATCGTAAAGATCGGTGCCAAGTTCCTCGCATAAGGACTTTGTCATAAGCACCTTGCGCACAAATCCATAGACAAACGGAGAGTGTACACCATGACCTTTGCGATGCTTGATGCGTGAAATTCTATCACCAAGCAACTGCAAGCGTCGTTTAAGGCTGCGACCACTATTCTTCATAATCGGTTCTATTTTTTGAGCAATCCCGCCAAGTGACCTGTCGAGAATGCGATTTGGAGGTTGTATCCACCCGTATTGGCATCGACATCGAGTACCTCACCGGCAAAATACATACCCTTAATTTTAAGTGACTCCATTGTATATTCGTTCACCTCCGAACAGCTCACGCCACCGGCTGTAACCACTGCGTATTGGAATGGAGCATAATCCGAAATTGGAAACGACCAACCCTTCAACACCTTGATAAGGCGCTCGAACTCCTTATCCGACACCTTCGAGATATAGAGGCGTGAATGCACATCCAACTCCTTGCAGATAGGCACTACAAGCGGTTTCGGCACCAAGCGACGCACCAACTCGGCGAAGAAATCCTCGGGGCGCATCTCGGCAACCTCACGCTTGATACGCTCACGCAAGATATCCTCGGTCAATGCAGGCTTCAGGTCGAGCTCAATTTTGACGCTCTTCTCATCGAGCAGAGCATCCACCGCATCACGGCTCAAGCGAAGAATTACCGCACCCTCAAGGCCTCGGTCCGAGAAGGACATCTCGCCAAACTCCTCACGCACCATCTCGCCCGCTACAAACAATCGGGCGTTGATATTCTTAAGCCACACATCCTTGATATACTCAATCTGCGGATGGTTCGACACAAGCGGAGTAAGCGATGGGCGTACCGACTCTACGGTGTGACCCACACGGTCTGCAAAGGTGTAGCCATCGCCCGTAGAACCTGTGGCAGGGTAGGATACTCCTCCCGTTGCGATAATCACATTCGAAACCTCAATCTTGCGCACATAACCACGCTTATTCATATATTTCAATCCGTAGACCTTGCCGTCCGCCACCAAAATCTCGGTTACACGGCTATTGCACTGAATCTCCACATCGTAGTCACGGCAGTAGAACTCCAGCGCATTGGCAATATCGGCAGCCTTGCCACTTGCCGGAAAGACACGCTCACCTCGCTCGGTAACGAGCTTTACGCCCATACGCTCGAAGAAACGCATTGTCGAGCGATTGGTAAACTCCGACATTGCAACATTCAACCACTCGGCATTTGTGCGCACATTCTCGCCAAACTCCTCTACGGGGCGGGCATTTGTCAAGTTACAACGGCCCTTACCCGTAATACGCACCTTTCGTGCAGGCTTCTCCATCTTCTCGAGCAGCAACACCTTGTTGCCTACCTTCGCAGCTGTTCCTGCCGCCATAAGTCCTGCCGCACCACCACCGATAACCACTACATCGTAGTGTGGGTGCGACATCTCCGTCTCAAAAATTTCTTCCATCTTATATCTCTATTTCTTCTACTTAGATTTGAGTGTAATTGTAGCCGAGCCAACGCCCTTGCCCGACACTTTAAGCACCATATCGCCTGCAGTCTTGGTGGTCTGAACACCCACAACCAACTCTCCGTTAAAGAGCTTCATTGTAGGCTCGGTAAACACCTCGACCGAGGTCTGGTCGCCATTGCAAACGCCTCGGAACTTACCCTCGCCCGTAACCTTCATAACAAGCTGATGCGAAGCCTTAGGGCATAGGTTGCCATCCTTATCGACAACTCGCACCGACACGAACGACATATCCTCGCCATCAGCCTTCAAATAACCGCCCAACGAGAACTGCGAAGGGTTGCATGAGTTGTACATATTGGCATAGCTACGCTCCTTTGCTCCTGTACCACGGTCGGCACAGAGTTCGATATGGTGAGGCTTGCCGGCCGTTTTCATAACCTTCTCGCCAACCTTCAATCCATTCTTGTCGTATACCACAACCTTAACCTCGCCCGGCTCGTACTTAACCTCGTTCCAACGCAGACGATAGCGGTCGAGGATATCGCCATTAGTTGTCTTTGTACGCTTGCCCTGACTCTTACCATTTACGAACAACTCCGCAGTAGGGTAGTTAGTATAGCAATACACAGGGGTAATCTCACCTTCACGGCCCTCCCAATTCCAGTGCGGAAGCAGATGAATTGTAGGCTGTGTGGTATTCCAACGAGAACGATATAGGTAGTAGCGATCCTTTGGCAAACCTGCCAGGTCGAGGATACCGAAGTAGCTACTGCGTGAAGGCCAAACATCGTTGTATGGAGTAGGCTCGCCCAAATAGTCGAAACCTGTCCAAACAAACTCGCCAATAACCCACGGCTTCTCCTGCTCGACCCAATCGTAGTCAGGCAAATTGCCCCAACTTACAACCTCGGTATCGTAGCTGCTATTATGATAATCGCTGAAGCAGATACCCGCTTTCTTCAATGAATCACGGGTCTCTTTATCTCTACCCACAAGGCAAGTATTTACGACAGGGAAGTGGTATACACCTCGTGAAGACACGGTAGAGGCGGTTTCGGCTCCGAGAACAAAGCCGTGTCCCGAACGAGCATAGGTCTTATCGTACTGATTTACATGGTAGTTGATACCCAAAATGTCGAACACCTGCGCTGCACCCATCTCGATATCGAGCAATGCCTGATTCATTCCTGCCGTTACAGGGCGAGAAGGGTCCAAACGATGGAACTCCTTAACCAACATATTAGCAATTGTAGCACCCGGATTTTTGCTCTTATTTTCCGGTTTTGGTCTATACCACAACTCTCGCAACTCGTTTCCGGCACTCCACATCACAATCGAAGGGTGCAACTTGTGATTATTGACCAAGTTTGCCAAGTCACGCTTATACCAATCGTAGAAGAAGCGGTTGTAGCCATTTTGCATCTTTCCGTCAACCCACTCATCAAAGCTCTCTGCCATAACCATAAAGCCAAGCTCGTCGCAGAGGTCCATCTGCCACTTCGACGGCATATTGTGCGATGTACGGATACCGTCGCAACCCATCGAGCGCAACAATTCGAGCTGACGACGAATAGCCGCCTTATTCTCGGCTGCACCCAACATACCAAGGTCGTGGTGCATACATACACCCTTGATTTTGCGGCTCTTGCCATTCAACTCAAAGCCCTTTTCAGGTGTGTAACGAATGGTGCGGAAGCCGATACGCTCGGTCTTGCTATCTACAACCTTTCGTGAGCCATCTGTCGCAACTGCCAGCACCTCTACCTTCATATCGTAGAGCTTCGGCTCCTCAGGCGACCACGGAGTGATACCAGCAAAGGTATGTGCGGTAAATGCCTTACCATTACCATCAACAGCCTGCTCGAATTCCTGGCCCGCCACGCTCCAACGAGCAACAAGGTTTTTGCCCTCATAGCCTGTAACCTTCGCCTCGAACGATGCGGTAACATCGCCTTTATCGTTGAGCGAGAGAGTAGTCATATTCAAGCCCCAGCAGTCGATTGCCGTAACTGATGTTGTGGTTAGGAATACGGGACGGAAGATACCGCCACCCGGATACCAACGGCTTGTTTCATTCAAATTCTCGGCACGAACTGCCAAGACATTCTCTCGGCCGTCACGATAGATGTATGGAGTAACATCGACATTGAACGAGTTGTAAGGGTGTTTCCACTCGCCGGCCCAATGACCATTCACATATACCACAGGTTCGCCAAAGACTCCGCCAAAGGTCAGAATTGCACGCTCACAGGCCTCCGGAACGGTAAATTTCACACGATACCAACCGGCTCCGATAAATGGCAATGCTCCCGTACGACCGGTACGAAGCTTCTTCACTTTGTCGCCATCCTCGACAACCATCACCACCTGGCTATCGTGTTTCTCATCGAACGGGCCCTTAATAGCCCAATCGTGAGGTACTGCAACCACCTCCCACGATGCATCGTCGTAGTTCTCGGCAGCAACAGCTACGCCAGCCTGTTTCATTGCATCGCTCTCAAGCGAGAAACGCCAACCCTCGGCCAATTGCACCTCCTTGCGCACACTCTGCGCTGCAACCATCAACGGCAAGAGTGCTACAATAGCCAGAAATAATACTCTGCGATTCATCCTATTATGTTCTATTCGTTATAAATCACTTTACGCAACTCATCGCACGCCTGCTGCGGATTGCGACGATCGAAGTGGAAAGGTACTATACCTACCGACTCTGCAACCTCAACATTATCCTTGCGGTCATCTATAAAGATTGTTTCTGCAGGATTCAACTCGCAATGCTCGAGCAGATAGTTGTATATCTCAGGGTCGGGTTTGCCGAGATGTACCTCGCTTGATACCACCTGATAGTCGAAATAGTCGAATACCGGCAACTTGCGCAAGAACTCGATATACTCCTTCGACATATTCGAGAGCACATACAACTTATAACCCTTCGCCTTCAACTCCTTGATAAGCTCCACAGTCGGCTCAACCTCCTCCTGCAATGCGATGGCCTGAAGCATATGCATCTTTGCCGTTTCAGCATCGCAATCACGGTACTTTGCCACCTCGGCTGCAGTTTCATCGATTGTAAGAATGCCGAGGTCGTAATCCACCCAAAACGATGGAACACACTTCATGTCTGGACCAAACACGAAGTCAAAAAACTTTCCGAGCTTCTCTCTGAAGCCCTCCTCGTTGTGTGCTACTACCACACCTCCGAGGTCAAAAACTATATTCTTTATCATAACGAAATTATTTTTTATCTCTCTATATCTTTTTTACTGCTTTGTGAGCCACGAGGTTACTCGCTGACGGAACTCTACAGGGAACTTATCCATCTTTGCAATCTCACTCAAGCACACAGCGTGCGACTTGTAATACTCCTCAACGCACTTGTGGATATTCTGCGGGAACTCCATAATAAAGTTTGGAGCTTGCGAGATATTCATATAGAAGTCCGGCAACATAGCCATCGAGTCATAGTGCTCACCATATGCCATCTTAAACTCAGCCGTAAGTGCCACGCAACGATTTACGATGCCCTGCATACCATACAACTTATCCTGCTGCGCCAAATCGCCCTCGGCAAACTCTACCTCAACAACACAACCCTTCTTATTGTCAATCTCGCCAACGACGATATACGGAGCAAGGGTGTAACCATCGTAGCCCCACTCGCCAGCCTCGGCATAACGAGCATACTTGAACTCCTTACCATCCACACGCACCGACTTTGGAGGGTAGTTTGCAGGCAGACGCAACTCGTACGATGTTGTAGCAGTTGCGCCCTCGAACTCGCCCTTACGAGGTGCGATAGTAATCACAACCTTGTTGCCCTCGCTACGCTTTGTAACCTTTGTGGTAGCATACGCAGTAGAGTACTCCTTCGACTTGCCGTCATCCTCATAGATTGTGGTTTCGCCATCGCCACCAGGAACGAAGGTCAAAACATACGAATTGAGAGTCTGCTGGAGATTACGCACCGACTTAGGATACATCGGAATGATTGAGCCCGCCTTCGCAAAGTATGGGTTCTCGCTCTGGGTGCAGTGGATCTCCACCTCCTCGTCGCTGCCCTCATACATCTTGCCGCTAACCATATTGAACCACTTCTCTCCCTTTGGCAACCACACTTTGCGAGTAGCCAAGCCTGTAACCTTGTCGGCAGGGGTAATAATCGAGGCTACGAGCAGATCATCGCCAAACATATACTGCTCCTTCGACGAGTATGCCAAGTCGTGCTCTGGATACGAATAGTACATAGGACGGCACATCGAAACACCGGTATCGAAGGTTTGGCGTGCCGCAGCGTAGATGTATGGCACCAACGCATAGCGCAAGTGCATTGTAGCACGCATATCCATCATATGGTTAGGGAACTGCCAAATACGACGCTCGATTACACGATCTTTCGAGCAATGTGTCTTGAAGATTGGGGTAAATACGCCATTCTGCAACCAACGAAGGTAGAGCTCAGGGTCAACCTCATGCTTATCCTCCTTATGGAAGTAGTGTCCTCCGATATCGTGTCCCCAATAGCCGTAACCCACATTCGATGCGGTAGGAGTAAACCAATGGATAAACTTCAACGACTCCCAACAGATGTATGTATCGCCCGAGAAGCCTACCTGATAGCGGTGCGAACCAAGACCGCCCCAACGGTGATATATCATTGGGCGCTCGTTGCCCTTCTCAGCCATATGGTGGTCGAAGGTGTGGTTAAGCCAGAATGTATTGCTCAAGCCCTTCACATACTTACTTGTTGGCCACTGCTGCCAATCGAGCCACCAGAAGTCTACTCCCTGCTTCTCGATAGGGCCAAGCACTGTGTCGAAATAGGCATCCGCCCACTTCTGCTCCGACATTCTGAATGGCACGCTCTTGCCCTCCTCTTTCCAGCCATAGTACTCGGTAAAACGCTTATAAGGCTCCTCGTAAGGCATAATACCCGATGCAGGATGGAGATTGAGCGAGGTCTTCAAACTCTGTTTCTTGCACCATGCAAAGAAGTTCTCGGGCGAAGGGAAAAGCTGCTGCTTCCAAGTATATCCGGTCCATCCCAGACGCTGACCATACTCATCTTTCTTGGTATTCTTTGCAGTCAAGCCCCAGGTTTCGTGCCAATCCATATCTATGATCAACACATCGAGCGGAATATCCAACGAACGCATAGTCTCAACCAAGTCACGCAACTCGTTGTCAGAGTATTGCCAATAGCGACTCCACCAATAACCAAACGAATACTTCGGTGGCAACGGGATATTGCCGGCTACACGGGTATAATCTTTCAAAGCCTTGGTATATTCGTGACCATAAGCAAAGAGATACAAGTCGAGGCGATCACCTTCAGGACGGCACTCAACCCAATTCTTCCAATGCGACTCTACAGGCACGAAGAGATGACGCTCAGAATCATCTACAACAGTCCAACCTCCACGAGAGAGCAGACCCTGCTCCATCGAGCTTCGTCTTTTGTAGCTTCTCGGATGCTCTTGCGAGCCATAGTAGCGGTCGAGCGTGCGAGTGGTGCCCATCAAATTCTGGGTATCCTTATCACCATAGTGCCAAACCACCTTCTTGCCGGCAACCAAAATCTCTGCCGAGAGATTCTCTGCCGAGAATTTTGCACCTTTGAGATAGGTCAGTGTTACATTCGAGGTTGTAATTGTCAACTTCGATTTGGTTTGCTTAACCTTGAACTCTGGCACCTCCAACTTACGATTTACGAAGGTCAAGGTTGCTCGATCTTCGAACTTTCCGTCTTCGGACCACTCCATACGAATCATTTGCGGTGTAAGCACCGTAAATCGGGCATTTCCGGCTACAACTTGCGCCTTCTCATCTGCCTTCGGACAATTCTCGGCCGATGCCATAAACGGCAACAGAATTGCGACAACTGCAAAAAGTAGAACTCTTTTCATTTTGGTTTAGTTTTATGGTTTCTTTGTTATATTCGCTTTTATATCGGCGTTCAACGCCTTCAACTCGGCCACTACCGCCTCGGCTGCCGACTTACCCTCGAAAGTTCCCACCACAAAGGTCGAGCCTATGCGGGAGATTGTACAATCGCTCTTATGCGAGAGAATCAACGCCTTGACATCGTCGGTAAGGGTTGCTACGCCCGATATTTCAATGTTGTATTGACTCTGCGAACGACGCATATCTTCGAGTGTAGGGTAGTACTCACCATCAACCCACACAGCAATAATTGGCTCCTTGAAACCCAACTTTTTGAGGTAGTCGGCACCATCCTTTGCCTCCTGCTCGGTGCGGAAACCGCCCACAAAATAGGCATACATACCGCCATTGTAGGCATCGGTATATGACAACGGCATAACACCTCGCAGAGCCGAGATATTTGGTCGCTTCGAGAAAAGACCTATACGAATGCGATAGATTGTACCATAGTCGTAGACCTTTGTCTGCGGTACAGGGTTTTTCGAGTTGTATATTGTCGGGGTTTTAACCTCGATATCCTCGTAGTTAATAAAGCTGCGACGCTGCAATGAGAGTTTCGATAGGCGATAATCCCTATTCTTCAATTCGGCAGATACCAACTTCAACGAGTCACGGGAGGTTGTCAGCGACAGAGCCGATGCAATCTGCATCTCATACTCGGTAAGGGCCTTCTTGCGAACATAGTAGCCAACCAACGCATTCGACTGATAGAGGTCGGTATTGTCATTTATCTCTCGCTCGGCACGAGCTGCAGCTTCGGCCGAAAAGTCGAGCATGGAGGTATTGCCCTCACGCTCCATCAACAGGTCGTAGGCGTAAATTTTATTGAAGTAGAGCGACGACCACAACGAGGTTATCTCATCGTCGAGCGATGCCATTTCGCTCTTCTTGGCATTAAACAACTCCGCCTGCTCATCGGCCTCCTCCTTGGTTGGCACCTCCATATATCGGCGTTGCAGAGCAAGCAGTTCGCCATACTTTGTGAAGTATCGCTCCACCACCTCCTTAACCTTCGACTCTCGCATTTGCACCTCACGCAAAGTTTTGTAATCGCCCTGCGGAAGTCGCTCCGAGAAGTAGTCGTTTGCCACCAAATCACGCTTCATGCGAGCCTTATCAGGTGTGTATGCGCCTCGTTTAGCATCCTCAACCACGGGCTGTTCTCTCTTCGCTGTAGCCCTCTCTTTTTTGGCCACATCGTAGTTTTTCAACGCCATCTCTGCATCTCGCTGCGAGATTTGAGCAAGCACCTTCTCATACTCTGCCTGCAGGCGCACCATATCCTTCTCCAGCGAGAGGATGGTTGGAGCCAACTTTTCACGCATCGACTCACTCTTGGCATAATTGGCACGATATTCTGCCAACACCTCCGCCACCGAGTCACGCACAAAGCCTGCTCTCTCTAAATCTTTGACATTTTGTGCCTGCGCCCCAACGGCCGACACCAAAACAAATGCAAATATAACTGTTCGTTTCATCGCCACATTCTGATAAAGAGGAACTGAATAAATCCGAAAATCTCCAAACGACCCATAAGCATAAGCACCGAACCCTGAATCTTCAGTAGCGACGGCAACTCGGCATAGTTATCCAACGAGCCAACCGCACCAAATCCCGGACCCACATTACCGATAAATGCAACAGACGACGAGAATGCCGTAAGCAAATCCAAGCCCAACAGGGTACTCGTCAATGTTCCGAGCAATATCAGCACAAAATATGTCGTAAGGAAAAGTGTCACTGTATTGACCTGTCTATCCTCCTGCAAAATGCCGTCAAGGCGGATACGGATAACGGCATTGGGGTGTTGCTGACCTCGCAAACGGGCAACCAACACCTTGAAATAGAGCAAAATTCTATCAACCTTTGCGCCACCCGAAGTCGAACCTGCACAACCGCAGATAATCGATAGGATAATCAGAATAACCACCGCAAACGGAGTCCAAAGATTGGTATCTGCCGTAGCAAAACCTGTTGTAGTAATCAACGATACAGTCTGGAACACCGATTGACGCAACGAAGTAAAGATATTCGGATAGATATCGGCAAAATAGAGGCTTGTAGCAATAAAGAGGGTTGCACCTACAATTATCGCAACATAGACACGCACCACCTCCGAACGGAAGATATTGTTAGACTTGCGTGTAAAGGTTGAGTAGATAAGTCCGTAGTGAAGACTCGACAAGAACATCACCGCAATCAAAATCCACTCTATAAGCGGACTATCGTAGAAGCCGATACTTGCATTTTTGGTCGAAAAGCCTCCTGTTGCCGATGCGGACATTGCGTGATTTAGCGCATCGAACCAGCGCATACCCGCAAGTTTCAATGCAAGAGTAGAGATAATCGTCAAGCCGATATAGATTGTCAGCAATATCTTTGCAACCTTCTGTGTACGATAACGATAGTTATCCTTTGCCAACGACGACATTTCAATACCCGACAACGCCATTTTATTGGTTCCGAGCGACGGCAAGACGAGCAATGCAAACATCACAACACCCACACCACCAATCCAGTTGGTAGCCGAACGCCAAAAGAGCAAGCCTTGTGGCAAAGCCTCTATGTTGGTCAGAATCGACGCTCCCGTTGTAGTAAAGCCCGAAACGCTCTCAAACCAAGCATTCACCAATGAAAACTCACCACCCCAAATCAAATATGGAAACATTCCTACCACGCACGACACCACCCACGAGCCTACCACAATCATAAAGCCCTCTTTGGTGGTGATACTATCGGCCTTCGAAACAAAAATCATAGGGAAACCACCCAGCAAGAGTGTCAGCAAGGCCGACAGCAACAGCGGATAGAAGCCCGTATCGCCCGAGGCATACGAGATACCTGCCGACACCGCCATAATGGCCGAGAGGCAGAGCATCACCGTGCCCACATATCTCAAAATTACACTAAATCGCATCGCTCTCCTGCTTTTTGTTCGACTTCGAGATGTTTATCAAGTTTTCGATATTGTCGTTCAACTCCTTTATCTCGTCAATCATCTCAGCCTTAGCCTTGTATGGCAGCTTGAACGAAAGGTGATCGGTTAACGCCTTGTTTATACGAAGTATAGGCTTTACGCCATAGATGTAGATGAAGAAGTAGAACATCAGCACAATTGCAATCATCACAGCCAGCGAAATCAACACGGGCGCTACCGAGCGATAGGCATTCTTAGACAACTGCGCCGCACGAGGAGCAACCTGACCATGCGAGAGGGTAGTGTAACGCTTAACCTGCTCGGTAAAATTGTTGTACGAAGGCTCGTAGACCTCCACATACCACTTACGACCATCCACCTTGTGTACCTCTACGGTCAACGAGTCAATCACTACCGTTTCGGTCGCAGAGTAATTCTCGGTCAGCGAGCGCAATCGAGCGCTATACATCGAGAGGCTGTCCAAACACTCCTGCAATGCAACAGGCGCATCCTCACGCATAGACGATATCTGCGAATCGAGCTCCGACAATGCATTTCGGCAGGCAGACTTATCCTCCTTGCCAAAAATCGACATATCGATAATTGCACGACTATGGTCGTGTGCCGAGCGCAACAGATTTTTCGACACCTCCATATCTCGACTACTTGCCGAGAGAATCTCATCGGCATCGTAGCTCAAATTACTCAACTCGAACAACGAAATTACACCCGATGCCGTAAGCAGTGCGACAATGCTCAAAAACGCCACCGTAACTCTCTTTCCAATACCTTTCATATCCCGAAAAATAAATTATTATCTCTGTTTATTCGGCAAAGATAATAAAAGTTACGGACTTTTAATTATAAATTAAAAAAAAACCGAGCAGTTTTTCTGCTCGGTACCTCTAACGACCCTAACGCCCTTAACGACTCTATTCTACTATCTCGCCCAAAATATCAGCGTTTTGCTCGATATCCAAAAGGCGCACTTTTACGATTTGATTGATATATCGCTTATCGTATGGCACCTTGACTTTCAGGTAGTTACTTGTAAAGCCCGTCATCATTCCTCCACGCATTGTACTCTCGAAAAGCACCTCCATTTCAGTTCCCAGATATTGCTTACAGAAGTCGTAGTGACATCGGCTACTCAACTCCTCCAAACGCTTGGCTCTCGCCATCGAAACCTCTGGTGAAACCTTATCAGGGAAGTGTATCGCAGGGGTATTCTCACGCTCCGAAAATGGGAAGATGTGCAAGAACGAAGGGTTTATCTTTGCCAAGAAGTTGTAACACTCCTCAAACTCTGCCTCTCCCTCGCCCGGAAAACCGGTAATTACATCTATACCGATAAAGGCATCAGGCATTGCTCGACGCACCGCATTTATGCGCTCCTCGAACTTCTCAACCGTATAGCGACGACGCATCAAACCAAGCACCTTATTCGAGCCACACTGGATAGGAATATGGAAGTGATGTTGAAATTTAGGTGACGATGCGCAAAATGCTATTATTTCGTCAGTTAGCAAGTTTGGCTCTATCGAGGAAATTCGATATCTTTCAATACCCTCAACATCGTTCAAAGCCCTCAACAAATCGAGAAAACTCTCGCCCGTAGTGCGACCAAAATCACCCGTATTTATACCCGTGATTACAATCTCTTTTTGGCCACCTCGTGCAATCTCCTCCGCCTGCTTTACAGCCTCGGCAATCGGGGTATTTCGACTTGCTCCACGAGCGTTGTGAATGGTGCAGTAAGCACAGCAATAATCGCAACCATCCTGCACCTTCAGAAAGGCTCTTGTGCGGTCGCCCGAAGAGAAGGCCGAAAAGAAGGATGTTATCTCGTCGGTTTCACACGAAAAGACCTTTGTTTTACCTCGCTCGGTCAACTCAAGCACTTGTTTATATGTTTCGCCTTTATTGTTGTTACACAGCACAATATCCACACCCTCAATATCTGCAATTTCATAGGGCTTAAGTTGCGCATAACAGCCCGTAACCGCAATGATTGCATCAGGGTTTCGGCGATGAATTTTGCGTATCAGATTGCGACATTTTTTATCCGCCTGAGCCGTTACCGAGCAGGAGTTTATAATCGAAATATCGGCATCCTCGTTTGTGCCGACACGCACAAATCCACCCGCCTCGAATTGGCGAGCAATGGTCGAACTCTCCGAAAAATTGAGTTTGCAACCCAGTGTATGGAAATTAACTTTTCTCATTGTTGGGGCAAAGATAGTAAAAAACTTTTAACTTTTAACTCTCAACTCTCACCGCTGCGATTAAGCCGAGCGCAGAGTCGAACTTTGTTCGAACTATGCCGAGGTGGAGCAGTGAAGAAAATTTCTAAAATTTTCAAC
>JAGBRY010000111.1 GCA_017632115.1 Alistipes sp.
CTCTCAACTCCCCACTCTCAACTCTTAACTTTTTCTTATCTTTGCACCAAAGAATTCCAATTACTATAAAATAGACTATGAGCAAGGTTACTATCGAGCGTGCGCATCGCATGGACGGAACTGGTGAGTACTACTTCTCACGCCGTCTTCGTGAGATTGCAGAGATTGAGGCGACTACAGGTCGTCAGATTATTAAGTTGGCTATGGGAAGCCCTGATCTTCCACCGTACCCATCTGTTGTGGAGCGTTTGTCGAAGGAGGCTCTCCGCCCAGATGTTCACAAGTACATGTCGTTTAAGGGCGAGCCTGTATTGCGTAAGGCTTTTGCCGATTGGTACGGCAAGTGGTATGGTGTAGATGTAGACTTCAACACCGAGGTGTTGCCACTTATCGGCTCGAAGGAGGGCATTATGCACATCTGCCAGACCTTTATCAACCCAGGCGACAAGGTGCTCGTACCAAACCCTGGCTACGCTGCATACAAGGCTGCTGTAACTATGACAGGCGGTGTGATGCTCCCATATTCGCTCAACAAGGAGAATGGCTTTAAGCCTGACTTCGCAGCTATCGAGGCTGCCGGTGTAGAGGGCGTAAAGATTATGTTTGCAAACTTCCCAGGTATGCCGACAGGTCAGACTCCAACCAAGGAGCTCTTTGAGGAGATCGTTGCATTCGGTCGCAAGCACAACATTCTCATCATCCACGACAACCCATACTCGTTCATCCGTAACAACGACAAGCCTATGTCTATCCTCGCAATCGAGGGAGCAAAGGATGTTGCAATGGAGATGAACTCGTTGTCGAAGGGTCACTCGATGGCCGGATGGCGTGTAGGTGTTATCATCGGTAAGGAGGAGTGGATTAACTCTATCCTCACATTCAAGTCGAATATGGACTCGGGTATGTTCTACCCTGTTCAGGCAGCTGCCGAGACTGCCCTTGCATTGGGCGAGGATTGGTTCACCGAGTTGAACGCTATCTATCGTGAGCGTGAGAAGCAGGGTAACGAGTTACTCGATGCTCTCGGATGTACCTACCAGCCAAATCAGGCAGGTTTGTTCATCTGGGCAGAGATTCCTGCAGACTACGAGGGAGACTGCTACGACTTCTCGGATGAGGTTATGGAGAAGTGCGATGTATTCCTCACCCCTGGTGGCATCTTCGGTACCGAGGGTAAGCGATATGTTCGTATCACACTCTGCTGCCCTGCCGAGTTGTTGAAGAAGGCAACAGAGAATATCAAGGCTCGCTACACAAAGTAAGCGAACTAACACTTTAACAGAGAGGCTGTCCAACGAGAGTTGCGATGGCCTCTTCTCTTTTTTATCGGCTCAATAACAGATTTCCGCCTATAAATAGTTCGATTGGTCGTGCGTCGCAATTAGAGCGATAGAGTTATCTAACTTTGTAATTTCACAAAAAGAGATAATATGAAAAAGTTCTATCCGACAGCATACCATCTGCTATGCGTTGCTACAGGCGAGAGGTTTGAAGACGGCGGTTGGTCGCTCGACCATCCCACTTGCAGTGAGCCTTCGCTCATCCGTACACAATATGCAAAACAAAGATTGACGCTCCATAGCGAGAGTGGGCTCTACAAATATCGTGATTGGTTGCCGATGCGACGATTGTTGCATTGCGAGGCGTCGCACGCCACCTACAAGAGTAAACATTTGGCTGAGGCTCTGGGGTTAGAGAACCTCTACATCACATTCAGCGGTTACTTTCCTGAGCGTGGAGCGACGATGACAACCTGCACCTTCAAGGAGTGTGAGGCATATAGTGTCTGCGCACGCATAAGCTCCGATGAGGAGCGTATTATGGTGGTTGCCTCGGCAGGAAATACTGCACGGGCATTTGCAAAGGTATGTTCCGACAACAATATAAAGTTGCTGTTGGTAGTTCCCGAAGATAATCTCGATGCGCTATGGGCAGATGCGCCACTCAATGATTGCGTAAAACTTATTGCTTGCGAGAGAGGCGGCGATTACTATGATGCCATAGCATTGAGCGAGAAGGTGCTGCAGTCGCCCAAGTTTTTCTCTGAAGGTGGGGCCAAGAATGTTGCTCGTCGTGACGGAATGGCTACTACGGTACTGTCGGCTGCAGTCGAAATGGGTTGCATCCCCGACTACTACTTCCAGGCCATAGGCAGTGGCACGGGAGCTATAGCTGCGTGGGAAGCGAACTTGCGACTCATTGAGGATGGGCGATTTGGCACGCACCTTATGCGGCTTATGGTGGCTCAGAACGCTCCATTTTTGCCTATGTATATGGCTTGGCGCAACAACTCCAGGGAACTACTCCCCTACGATGCCGAGCAGGCTCGATGCGATGCGGCAGCAATAATAGCAAAGGTTCTCTCCAATCGCAGACCTCCCTACTCTATAGCGGGAGGGTTGTACGATGCGTTGAAGGCGACAAATGGCGATATTCTGCAGGTTACGAATGGTGAAACGGAGTTGGCAATGCAACTATTTCTCGAGAGCGAAGGTGTGGATATTCACCCTGCAGCGGCTGTTGCATTGGCCGCTCTCATAAAAGAGGTACAGGCAGGGCGTATAGAGCCAAGTGCGAAGATAATGCTCAATATAACAGGTGGCGGAGAGGCCCGCTACAGAGGCAATTGTGAGATTTTCCATATTCGACCAAGCTATATATTCCCGCTAACGGCAAAAGAGGAGGATGTCGTAGCGAAAGTTGAAGAGTTATTTGGTTAAATAGTATTTAACCATTAACTTTGCACTCAGAACAATTAGCAAGAGAAAAAATATGTATCCAATTAAGTTTAAACCACAACTTAAAGAGAATATCTGGGGTGGACAGCGTCTGCTCGATATCAAGAAGGGACTCTACTCCCGCAGTGTAGACAAGTCGAAGGTGTATGGCGAGAGCTGGGATATCTCGGGCGTGAAGGGCTCGATATCGAAGGTTGCAAACGGCTTTCTCAAAGGCAACAACTTGCAGGAAATTATCGAGGTCTATATGGGTGAGTTGGTTGGCGAGGCTGTCTTCGAGCAGTTTGGCTTGGACTTTCCGTTATTGATCAAGAACCTGGATTGCAACGACACCCTCTCGGTGCAGGTGCATCCAAACGATGAGTTGGCTGCCGAGCGTCACGACTCGTTCGGTAAGACCGAGATGTGGTATATTGCCGACGCTGAGGAGGGTGCAGTAATCTACCTCGGCTTCAAGAATAAGAACATCACCCGTGAGGAGTATATCCAGGCAGTTGCCGAGGGTACGGTGGCAGATATCCTGCAGGCAGTACCTGTCGAGAAGGGCGATGTGTTCTTCATCCCTGCAGGTACGGTTCACGCCTTGGCAAAGGGGTTGAATGTTATCGAGATTCAGCAAACATCGGATATTACATATCGTATTTTCGACTGGAACAGAGTTGATAGCGAGGGTAAGTCGAGAGAGTTGCACACCGCTTTGGCCGTGGATGCTATCGACTTCGAGTCGGGTGTCGAGGAGTGCCGTCGTACCTACGCTCCTGTCGCAAACCAGGAGGTAAATATCGTGGATTGCGACTTCTTCAAGACCGATATGCTTGTTGTAGACGGTGTAGCCGAGTTGGACTACTGCAAGCGTGATTCGTTCACTATCTACATGTGTATCGAGGGTGAAACAAAGGTTACTCTCGATGGCGAAACAAGCGAAACACTCCGCACAGGCGAGGTGATGCTTATTCCTGCCATCGCAAACGAGGTTGTAATCGAGGGTAAGGCTCAAATCTTGGCAAGTCACTTATAGTATGGAGTGGTTTAATCTTGCACGCAGATCGCTTTGCGCAGGTCTGCTTATAGGTTGTGCAGGCTTCGCCTACTCGATGACGGGTGGTGTTGTCGGATCGTTCCTATTCTGTTTCGGCTTGTTCGGTGTATTGTATGGCAAATGGGCCCTCTATACGGGCTATGCGGGTTCGTACGAGTGGCATGAGGCAAAAGATTGGGGCCGATTGTTCTACATCCTCATTGGAAACTTGGTGGGCGTTTTGGCCATCGCTGGCATACTTGCCGTATCGAGCGAAGCTATTATCGAGAAGGCCAACGAAGTTGTATCGAAGATTATCGCCGACCGCACATCGTCGGAGTGGTGGCAACTTGTAATTCGTGGTATCGGCACCGGTTTTATTATGGAGATAGCAGTGCGCTATGGCCGTGAGGCGAAGTATATGACGCTCCTGCTTGGAGTCCCCGTCTTTATCTTCTGCGGACTGCCCCACTGCGTTGCCGACATCTTCTACTATGGCGTTGATTGGTTTACGCAAGGTGGCTCGCCTGTAAATTATCTTATGCCGTGGGTTTCGGCCATCATCGGAAACCTGATAGGATGCAACATCCCACGACTCTTAACCGTTAAAGAGTAAAGAAAAAGTCGAGCAGTTTTGCTCGACTTTTCTATTACCATTCCGAAGCATTGTAGGTCGACTTCGGAGCATTCTTCACATTAGGGAAGAAGGTGTGACCTGTCTTCTTCTCGATATCGGCCACCGACATCATCTGTCGTGCAGCACCGCCCTTATGCTCAAACCAAAAGCCTACGCACTGCAACTCGCTTGCCAAGCAGTTGCCTACCCACTTACCGCTGTTGCCCTTCTTGGTGCGAAGGATAACCTTGTAGTAGTGAGTCGGAACAGCGCAAGCCTTGCCCGAGCCCTTATTGTCGTATGCGTAGCCATAGCCTGGAGCAAAATGCGCTCCCGTAACTACATAGAGTGTATCCGAACACATATACTCATCACGCAAGTCATCCTCGAGCGAAGCCCAAGTGCCACCATTGAGCGACTGCAACTGCGGAGTCATATTCGTATAGTAGAAGGTGGTAGCGTTGTCCTCATTCGATGCCAAACGATCGGCCGAAGGGAGTTGGTGTCCTCGTGAATGGCTATACGATGAGCCACCCTGCGGATAGTAGGCATTTTTTAAATTCGGCTCATAGACATCCTCCACGCAGCAAGGGTCGTAGCTCCAAGCGTCGGTACGCTTACCACTACCCTCGGTATAGCACTTATGGAGCGGATATGCCACCCATAAAGCGCAGTGCTTAGACTTGTCGAAGCAGAACGAGTAGTTGCGCAACTTTTTGTTCGACGGCAACTTATCGTGGTAGCAATACTCCAAGTTCGAGTCCTCCACCGTTGCTGGCATCTCGGCCCAGCCTTTGGTATCCATCGGCTTTATGTAGGCCTCCTGCTTTATCTCGATTGACTTCGAGGTGTTATCACGCTTGCTTTTGATGGTTATCTTGCCACTGCGCACCTCGGTAACCTTCGACGCTGCAGCTGTAACCTTAATCCAATAATCTCGGCTATAATCCCTCTCTGCCGAGAGCCAATCAACATCCGAAATAATATCGTAGTCGAAGTTTGCAAGCACCTGCACATCCTCCACGCCACCCTTAGCACTGAAGGTGAGCAACTCGGGGCGAATCTGCAAATATGGTTCAAATGGCTTCTCACCACCGCTTGTCGAACAAGAGGCAATTGCACAACAGAGCGCAAAGAGATATAGTGCTACCTTCTTCATCGCTTTTCGAGTTTTACGACATTCTCAACATGGTGTGTATGCGGGAACATATCCACCGGCTGAACGGCCACGATGCGATACATATCGTTCATCAACGCCAAATCTCGTGCCTGGGTTGCAGGGTT
Organism: Alistipes sp.; assembly: GCA_017632115.1. Lineage (GTDB taxonomy): Bacteria > Bacteroidota > Bacteroidia > Bacteroidales > Rikenellaceae > Alistipes. The sequence goes on from JAGBRY010000111.1 coordinate 5,657, forward strand.
GCAACTTACATAGACAATGCGCTCGGGTGCTGCATTCAAGATAACCTCGATTACAGGCTCATCTACTCCTGCACGAGGCGGATCAAGGATAATCACATCGGGACGACCATTCTTGGCGATAAAGTCGTTGTTCAAGACCTTCTTCATATCGCCAGCGTAGAACACCGTATTCTCGATGCCGTTAATCTGCGAGTTAATCTTTGCATCCTCGATAGCCTCTGGTACATACTCGATACCGACAACCTTCTTGCAACGCTTGGCGCAGAAGTTGGCGATTGTTCCCGTACCCGTGTAGAGGTCGTAGAGGGTGTCGCCCTCCTTCAAATCGGCAAACTCACGGGTAACCTTATAGAGCTCGTATGCCTGCTTCGAATTGGTTTGATAGAAGGACTTTGGACCAACCTTAAAGTGCAAGCCCTCCATCTCCTCCATAATATGGTCCTTGCCTGCGTAGCACATCGGTGTCAAGTCGCCTGTCGAGTCGTTCCACTTCTCATTAACGAATACGATGGTCGAGGTAATCTGCGGAAAACGCTCTAATACAGCGTCTAACAACTTCGAAATCTTCTCTTGGTCGTACTCATTAAAGATGACCGAGAGCATAATATCGCCCGTCGTAGCGGTGCGGAGAATCATTCCACGCATCAAGCCCTCGTGCGCACGAGCATTATGGAACGAGTAGCCCTGCTCGATACAGAACTCCTTTATGAAGTTGCGAATCTCGTTCGATGGCGAAGCCTGAAGGTGGC
>JAGBRY010000112.1 GCA_017632115.1 Alistipes sp.
AATTTGGCTGCTGCTATTTAATTTGCTCTCTAAAACCTTTGGTTTTAATGCCTATCTCTTACCCCCCCCCTGCTTGGTCACCTCTCGGCTTCTGCCGCCGGTCGAGTCATTGAGTTGTTTGTTTGCTTGATATAGGGGTGTTAGGGGTAATAGGGTGAGCTGAAAGTTTTAACTACTCGCTACTCGCTACTCACTACTCACTAAATTGAAACTTTTCCGCTTTCCGCTTTCCGTTTTCCGTTTTTTTTACTACCTTTGTGGTAGTATGAGCAAGGAGAAACTGATTTTTTTGACCAATGACGATAGCTACCGCAGTAAGGGCTTTGCTGCTGCGATAGAGATTGCACGACAGTTTGGTCGTGTGATTGCCATTGCACCCGATGCACCGCAGAGCGGTATGAGCCAAGCAATTACCATCAACAATCCACTACGCCTTCGCAAGGTGCGAGAGGAGGAGGGTGTGTTGGTATATTCGCTCGATGGAACGCCTGTAGATTGCGTGAAGATGGCTTTTGATCACCTCTTTGCCGAGGAGAAGGTCGACTTGGTCATATCGGGTATCAACCACGGCTCGAATGCTGCGGTCAATGTTCTCTACTCGGGTACGATGGGTGCAGCCATCGAGGCAGCATTCTACAACATTCCGAGCATAGGTCTTTCGCTTACCGACCACGACCTCGATGCCGATTTTGAGGGTGCGGTGAAGTACGGCACACAGATTGTCGAGATGGTACTCACAAATGAGCTATCTCGGCCGCTATGCCTGAATGTGAACATCCCGAATATACCTTGCTCCGAGATAAAGGGCATACGCCTATCTCGACAGACTCGGGGATATTGGAGAGAGGAGTTCTTCAAACGCACCGACCCTCACGGAAGGGACTACTTCTGGCTTACGGGAGCCTTTGCGAATGCCGAGCCTAATGCGACAGACACCGACGAGTGGGCACTCGCAAATGGATATGTTTCGGTCGTACCTGTACAGGTCGATATGACGGCATACAGCCAAATGGAGCAACTAAAGAGCGTACTATAAACTATTTACGACGATGCTGAGCCTTGGATTAAAAATAACAATGGGGGTGATAATGGCCATTCAGTTATTAGCCATAGGCTACGCAGCGCACCTTGTACTGCGCACGAAGTATAGCGTCATCTGGATATTGTGCATACTCTGCTTTGTAACCTCTTTTGCGCAACACTGCATCTATATCTTTTCGGAAGGTCCGGTCGATTTCAAGCTCTTTATAGCTTTCGATTTAATTCTTTCGGCCTGCCTTGCCATAGCGGTGCTGTTTGCCAATAGGCTTGTCAACTACATCGACCGCCTCAACTACCAGCGAAACCTTTTGAGTAAGCGTCTGCTCTCGACGGTACTTCGTACCGAGGAGCGCTCTCGTTCGCAGTTTGCAAAGGAGTTGCACGACGGCATGGGTCCACTGCTCTCATCTGCAAAGATGTCGCTATCGGCAATTTCGACCGAGAATATGAGCGACCACCAGAAGGATATACTTCAGAATACCCGTTTTGTGATTGACGAGGCAATTCGCTCTGTGCGAGAGATTTCCAACAATATGTCGCCGCAGGTTTTGATGGATTTCGGTCTGGCACAAGGCATTCGCAACTTCATTTCACGCATAAAATCGTTGCATACCATCGAGGAGATATCGTTCGAGACAAATCTCTACGAAGATCGTTTCGATAACGATGTGGAGGTGGTCTTGTATCGTGTGGTTTGCGAGTTGATAAACAACTCTCTGAAACACTCTCACTGCTCGAAAATAGAGGTTGTGTTGATGCTTAAGGGTTCGACTTTGGAGCTAAAATATAGCGATAATGGTTGTGGCTTCGACCCGAATTCGGCGAACCTGAAGGGTATGGGTATGTCCAATATAACCTCTCGCATCGACTCTCTGAATGGAGTATTTAGTATAACAAGTAGCAAGGGCAAGGGTATGAAGGCATTGGTCTATATCAGCACCAAGCAGGAGGAGCCTTTGCCAAAACAACGCAGACGCAATGGAAAGAGAAATAAAAATCGCATTAGTTGATGACCACGCCCTCTTCCGCAATGGCTTACGAGGCTTGATTGATGGCAACCACAATTGCCGTGTAGTAGCCGAGGCAAGCGATGGTGCGGAGTTTCTGGAGAGCAACGAGGCAATGTCGGCCGATGTTGTCTTTATGGATATAGCAATGCCTACGCTCTCAGGCGACAAGGCTACGGCTTTGGCTTTGGAGCGCAATCCGCAGTTGAAGATTATCTGCTTGTCGATGTTTGGCGACGAGAAGTACTATTCACGAATGGTTGAGGCGGGAGCCAAAGGTTTTCTTTTGAAGGACTCATCCATCGAGCAGGTCTTTGCTGCTATTGAGGCGGTAACCAACAACGAGGAGTATATCTGCCACGAGGTTATGCAGGCTCTCTCGGAGGCGATGCGCCGCAACGAGGATACCGAGGTACTGTCGGAGCGAGAGATGGATGTATTGCTCGGTATTTGCCGAGGATTATCGACGCAGGAGATTGCCGATGAGCTCTTTCTCTCGAAGCGCACGGTTGATACCCACCGAGCAAATATCCTCGAAAAGACGGGTTCGAAGAATACGGCAAGCCTTGTGGTCTATGCCATTAAAAACAACCTTGTCGAAATATAGAGAACTTTTAATCACAAAATCACATAAAGTAAAACTTTTAATTTTTTTTAGCTATGAAAGTTAATGACATTATGCTCGATCTTGAGCGTAAGCATCCGGGCGAGAATGAGTACTTACAGGCAGTACGAGAGGTGTTGGAGTCTATTGAGGAGGTTTACAATCAGCACCCTGAGTTCGAGAAGGCAAAGATCGTAGAGCGCATCGTTGAGCCTGACCGCATCATCACATTCCGCGTAACTTGGGTTGATGATAATGGCGAGATTCAGACCAACCTTGGCTACCGTATTCAGTTCAACTCTGCTATCGGTCCATATAAGGGCGGTATCCGCTTCCACAAGGCTGTAAACCCTTCGATGTTGAAGTTTCTCGGATTCGAGCAGACCTTCAAGAATGCGTTGACTACTCTCCCAATGGGTGGCGCAAAGGGTGGTTCGGACTTCGATCCTGTAGGCAAGAGCGATGCTGAGATCATGCGTTTCTGCCAGGCATTTATGTTGGAGTTGTGGCAGAATATCGGCCCTGATACCGATGTTCCTGCAGGCGATGTAGGTGTAGGTGGTCGTGAGATTGGCTATATGTACGGTATGTACAAGAAGTTGGCTCGTGAGTACAACACAGGCGTATTGACAGGTAAGGGCCTCACTTGGGGTGGTTCGTTGATTCGTCCTGAGGCAACAGGCTTTGGTGCTTTGTACTTCGTTGAGCACATGCTCCACCGTGCAGGCAAGGAGCTCAAGGGTGCTACAATCGCTATCTCGGGCTTCGGTAATGTGGCTTGGGGTGCAGCGAAGAAGGCTACCGAGTTGGGCGCAAAGGTTATCGCTATCTCTGGTCCAGACGGTGTAGTTCTCAATCCTAACGGTATGAACGACGAGAAGATCGACTATATGTTGGAGCTTCGTGCTTCGAACCGCAACATTGTGGCTCCATTTGCAGAGAAGTTTACCGACGCTACATTTGTACCTGGTAAGAAGGCTTGGAGCGTGAAGTGCGACATCGCACTCCCTTGCGCATTCCAGAATGAGTTGACAGGTGCAGATGCTGAGGAGTTGCTCGCAAACGGCACTTGGTGTGTTGCCGAGGTTTCGAATATGGGTTGTACTCCGGAGGCTATCGCAGCGTTCCAGAATGCGAAGATTCTCTTCGCTCCTGGTAAGGCTGTAAACGCAGGTGGTGTTGCTACTTCGGGCTTGGAGATGACTCAGAATGCAATGCACTTGTCGTGGTCGGCAGCCGAGGTAGACGAGAAGTTGCACTATATCATGCAGTCGATCCACGAGGCTTGCGTTAAGGCCGGCCAGGAGGGCGATCGCATCAACTATGTTAAGGGTGCAAATATCGCAGGTTTCTTGAAGGTTGCACAGGCAATGCTCGAGCAGGGTATCGTATAGTGCCTTTTTAGAGCCGAAAGTGAAGAGTGGAGAGTTGAAAGATTCTCCACTTTTTGCCTTTTGTGTAGATGCTGTATGTGCGGATTTTGGATAAAAAATATCTGCTGTGGTTGCAAATAATAAAATTTTCGCTACCTTTGTGCTCGTTATTGCCCAGATGGCGAAATGGTAGACGCGCTCGTTTCAGGTGCGAGTGCTGAGAGGCGTGTAGGTTCGAGTCCTATTCTGGGCACAAAGGAGTTCATTTTGAACTCCTTTTTTTATTCTATCTTCTTGCTTATTTCGAAAATAATTTTTAATTTTGTTAGGATAAACCCGAAAAATAAATTGGCGGCTATATATTTTCATATCCCCTTTTGTAAAAGGCTGTGCGGATATTGCGATTTCTATCGCAGTGTCAAGTTGAAATATATGTCGCAGGTGGTCGAAACGATGCATGCTGAGTTGGCAGAACAGGCAGACTTTCTGCACGATAAGAGCATCCGCACAATCTATTTCGGAGGTGGGACTCCGTCGTTGCTTGCACCAAGCGAAATCGAGCAGTTTATCTCTCAGGTGCGCACGCTCTTTGATTGTTCGCAGCTGGAGGAGGTAACTATTGAGGTTAATCCTGACGATATCTCCGAGGAGTATGTTGCCGAGCTGCGCAAGACATCGGTAAACCGCATCTCGATGGGCGTGCAGTCGCTCGACGACAGATGTCTGCAGTTTATGGGTCGCCGTCATTCGGCCGAACAAGCCATAAAGGCGGTGCGAATGTTGCAGGGGGCGGGCTATGACAACATCTCGGTAGATGTTATCTTTGGAGTGCCCGGCTTTGGTTCGGAGGTGCTCGACGATACGCTGCAGCGGATGTTAGCGATGAATGTGCAGCATATTTCGGCCTACCATCTCACTATTGAAGAGAATACACGCTTTGGCCGAATGATGGCCAAGGGTGAGTTCTGCGAAGTGGATGAGGTGTGCAGCGAGTCGCAGTTCTTGCAGGTTCACAATGCTCTGCAGTCGGCAGGGTTCGAACACTACGAGGTTTCGAACTATGCGCTGAAGGGGTGTCGTTCTAAGCATAACTCATCGTATTGGCAGGGCGTGGAGTATCTCGGTATCGGCCCCGGTGCCCACTCGTTCAATGGCGTAGTGCGCCGTTGGTGCGAGCAGTCGGTTGAGGAGTATATCGGTGGAGTGGAGTATGGCTCGGAGGAGCTCTCGACGATGGATAAACTGAATGAGTATGTAATGACCTCCCTGCGATGTGTTGAGGGGTTGTCGCTGGCGAAGGTGGAGCGGGAGTTTGGTCTGCAGGAGCGCAAGCGTTTGGAGAGAGAAGCTTCGACGGATAGAGTGAAGCGGTTGTTGGCGTACGAGGGTGAGTGTTTGAGAATTGCGCCCGAAAACATGCTTTTGTCAGACCTCGTAATCGAGGCTCTGATAGCGTTGTAGACCGCTTTATAATATATATTAGTATAAATTATTAAAAAATTTTAATAAATACTTTGTTTTGTCATTAAATGAGCGTATATTTGCGCCCAAATTTGGATATAAAAACAACAAATTATCAGATAATTATGAGTGAAATTAAATTTAACCCGGATGTACTCTTTGAGGTGAGCTGGGAGGTATGTAACAAGGTCGGTGGTATCCACACTGTGTTGGCTACCAAGGCTTTGACTGTTACAAAGCAGTTGAATGACCGATATATCACTATCGGTCCCGATTTCTCGCAGGATAGCGAGTCTTCGGAGTTTGTAGAGGATCCAATGTTGATGAAGACTTGGCGTCAGACTCTCTATAACGATGGTATTCGTGTTCGTATTGGCCGTTGGAATGTGTGCGGTAACCCTATCGCAATCCTTATCGACTTTACAACTCTCTTTGCAAGCAAGGACGATGTGTTGAAGGAGTTGTGGGATAACTACGGTGTAGATTCAATCTCGGGCCAGTGGGACTATGTTGAGCCGGTATTGTTCGGTTACTTGGCAGGTAAGGTTATCGAGTCGTATGTAGATAGCTTCTGCGCTACAACCGAGAAGGCTGTAGCTCACTTCCACGAGTGGATGACCTGCTCGGGTGGTCTTTACTTGCGTAAGCACTCGCCATATATTGCAACCGTAATGAGTACCCATGCAACTGTTATGGGTCGTTGCATCGCAGGCAACAATCTTCCGCTCTACGGCAACTTGGAGCAGTTCAACGCTGATGACTTGGCTCGCCAGTTCAATGTAATGGCGAAGCACTCTATCGAGAAGATGGGTGCAAAGAATCACGATGCATTCCTCTCGGTTAGCGACATCACAGCTCGTGAGTGCGCTCACTTGCTCGGCAAGGAGGTTGATGTTGTAACCCCTAACGGTTTCGAGAACGACTTCGTTTGGACCGGTAAGGAGTACGACGCTAAGCGTAAGGAGGCTCGCAAGGCTATGATCGAGGTTGCAGAGGCGTGCCTCTCGCACAAGTTCGAGAAGGAGCCGTTCATTATCGGTACAAGCGGTCGCTACGAGTTCCACAACAAGGGCTTGGATATCTTCTTCGAGTCGTTGAAGGCTCTCGAGATGTCGGGTAAGCTCGACCGTGAGGTTTTGGCTTATGTTACAGTGCCGGCTGCAAACCTCGGTGCTCGTCGTGATTTGCAGGCTCACTTGCAGGATAAGTCGCAGGCTATCGACGCTTCGCAGTATCGCTACTCGACCCATGTGTTGGAGTATCAGGCTTGGGATCAGGTAGCAAACGCTATCAACGGTTCGGTACTCGACAAGGCAGAGTCGAAGGTTAAGGTTATCTTCGTTCCTACATACCTCAACCAGAACGATGGTATCTTCAATAAGAACTACTACGAGTTGCTCGTTGGTATGGATGTAACAATCTATCCATCGTACTACGAGCCATGGGGATACACTCCGCTCGAGTCTATCGCATTCTCGATCCCTACAATCACCACCACTTTGGCAGGCTTTGGCGTTTGGGCTAAAGAGCAGGCAAAGAACGAGGGTGTAACAGTTGTTGAGCGCAACGATGATAATACTGCTGAGGCTGTTGCTTCGGTTGCAGATGCCGTACTTCGTTTCCTCGCCCTCTCGGACAAGGAGGTTAAGGCAGTTCGCAAGGCTGCTTTGGAGATGTCGAAGAAGGCTCTTTGGGATAACCTCTTCGCATACTACCGCAAGGCTTATGACTTGGCTATCGAGGGATGTATCGCTCGTACCAACCGTGCTGTAATGGGCGATGGTGGTGCTTCGCACGAGCAGATCAACTTCGTTCGTCAGCAGCTCTTCGTTGAGCGTCCAAACTGGCAGCGAGTAATGGTTGAGAAGTCGTTGCCTGCACGCTTGCGTCCACTCGAGGAGTTGTCACGCAACTTGTGGTGGAGCTGGACTCTCGGCGCTCGTGATTTGTTCGAGACTCTCGACAAGGATTTGTGGGTAGAGGTTGATCGTAACCCTATCGCATTGCTCGACAAGTTGCCAATGGAGCGCTTGGCTGAGATTGAGAATGATGCAGAGTTCCTCGCAAAGATGGATGCAGTATATGCACAGTTCCAGGAGTATATGAACGAGAAGCCAAATCCAAAGGCTCCTAAGATTGCTTACTTCTCGATGGAGTATGGTTTGCACCACTCGTTGAAGATCTACTCGGGAGGTCTTGGTATCTTGGCCGGTGACTATATCAAGGAGGCTTCTGATCGCAACACTCCAATGGTTGCAGTAGGTCTTCTCTATCGTTACGGATACTTCACACAGCGTCTTTCGGCACAGGGTGCTCAGGAGGCTACTTACGAGGCACAGAACTTCTTCAAGTTGCCAATTATGCCGGTTCGTGAGGAGGATGGCTCGTGGGTAACTGTTCAGGTAGCATTGCCGGGTCGTACTTTGAGCGCTCGTGTATGGTGCTGCCAGGTAGGTCGTACTCCGTTGTACTTGCTCGATGCCGACTATGAGGCTAACCTCGAGGAGGATCGTCAGGTAACTCACCACCTCTATGGTGGCGACTGGGAGAACCGCTTGTAGCAGGAGATTTTGCTCGGTATTGGTGGTATCCGTGCCCTCCGCAAGATGGGTATCAAGCAGGAG
>JAGBRY010000113.1 GCA_017632115.1 Alistipes sp.
AAAAAAATCACTAATTCTCAAACCTTATCACAAACGCCCCTCTATACTATATATGAATGTTTAATTCTAAAAAATAAAGACAATGCAAGAAAAAACTTTATCATTTGAGCAGATGCCAGAGCTCATGCAAAATCTGGTAGAGAGAATCGAAGCACTCGAAAAGACAGTTCGCGAGAAGCAACAGCCACAGCCACTTGAAGGAGAGCTGATGAGCGTAGAGGATGTTTGTAAACTACTTGGTAAATCAAAATCTGCGGTGTACCGAACGGTGAGGTGTCACGACATCCCGTTTATCCGCCAGGGTAACAGGTTGTATTTCGATCGACCTACCATCAAGAAGTGGCTCGAGAAGAAACAAAATATCGAGTGCATCACCAATATGGAAGAGTTTGAAAAGTTTATGACTCCCGACCCGTGGCGCTACCGAAATCGACGCTAGTGAAGTGGTATGATGAATTAGACAAAGATTGAAAAGGCGGATTTAGTCCGCCTTTTTCTTTTGGATATTGTTAGCTGAGTCACTCGTCCATTCAGTAATTATATCATCCAATTGTTTAGCAATAGCCTCAAACGGAAGATTCAAATCTAATGTCATAACTTTAAACGAGTTACCATTTAGTTTGTATTCGTTATTTGGAGTTACATCTTCATCTGTTTTAGCATATAATAGCAATCCCGAGACATTCCCACTTTGGTGCGGATCCAAATTCTTTACATATGTGTAGATTTGGTACATATTGTTGGAGTGCATGGTTCTCTTGTCGTATTGTCCAGACTGCATTGAATGGGAATAATATTTAGCATCAATCACTAAAATTTTATCCCCATATTTAATAGTGACATCAGTCTTCATTGTAGGCAAGAAGTCAATCATACCATCATCGGAATCCCACGGGATATGTGATGCTGACACATTAAATGCTGGATAGTGACGTTTGTAATACTCTAAAATAAATCGTTCATACAAACGGTGCATCTTTTGGTCATCAATTATGTTTGCTATTTTCATTGAGCCTTTATTTTCAGACTGCAATAGGCCTGTCACAAGTAAATAGCATATATGTACAAGCATTTTATATGATGCGTTATTTCTGTCATATCTAATCTTTAACCACAGAATAGTTTTAGGATTGATGTCAGAAATATTCTGGAAATTTAATAGACTTTTTCGCAGACTCTTCTTAATAGTAGAATCCACTTCATTTGAGCTGATGGCAACCTTGATAGAAGCTTTAATTATTTGATTAAGAAGAATATCTGATTTAAATTCCTCATATTCGCAGACAAGACGATGTGTAACAACATACTGGCTTTTTATTGATTCAGCAATATTGATTTTACCAATTGGGGATCCGGTTGACTCTACAATTGGGATATAGTCATTTCTTATACCTCGTTTAATCAATTGCGTTACACCCTTGTCAAGGATTGCAGAAAGAAGATTGGCTGTATTTTCAAATTGTTCTGGAGAGATATTCGCATAACCTCGCTCGCTTAACACCCTAAAAGCGTAAGCGAGCATATAGTATATGTTTTTAATGAATATCATTTGCTAATCCAATACCGACAAAAGTATCTGCGACCATTTCTTAACTTCCGAAGAAACATCATACCAATATTCCTCCAATAGTGGAATAATCTCATATTGCACAATCGCTTTTAGTGCCTCATCAGATAGCCTATCATCAGCGCACAAATAGCTGTGTCCTATCATAAAACCTTTTCCTAAATTATCATCATTCTCGATTGCCTTATTTAATTCTTCTATTTTAGCAACCAATAATTTACCCTTAGGTGTAGCTATCTTTTCGAAATGATCTTTAAATGATTTCAGCCCAAATGCTGGTTCCATTGAGAAGAAACTAAATCTTCTACGGAGAGCATAATCAATCATTGCAAGACTACGATCGGCTGTATTCATCATTCCAATGATATATACATTATCAGGTACTTTAAACAATTCTTTAGTATAGAGCAATGTTGCTGATTCCTCTCGCTTTGATGCTTCTGTCAACATTAATAATTCTCCGAAAATTCGGCTCAAATTTCCACGATTAATTTCATCTATGATAAAGAAGTGTTTACCATCATTAGCCTCTGCCTCTTTACAGAAATCATAGAAAGGGCCTGGTTTGATAGTGAAGCCTGTTTCAGTCGGTTTGTATCCGAGTACAAAGTCTTCATATGCATAACTTTGGTGGAATTGAACAAACTTCACTTTAGAATCATCCTTGCAACCAAGCATAGAGTAGGCCAACCTTTTGGCGGCAAATGTCTTACCCACACCGGGAGCTCCTTGAAGAATGATGTTTTTCTTCCTTTCAAGTAGCTCAATAATAGCATTATATTGCTCTTCCTTTATAAATACTTCTGACAAGAAGTCCTCCTTTGTATATTTGGGATATTCTACTGTTTTAGTAGCGGTAGCTTCATAAGTAGAGAATGAGTCGGATACTATTCCTTCTTCATGACCTTCCTCAATAGACGTTTCGTATGTGATTGGTCCTGGACTATTGATTGCCTCTCCATATTCAACATCTATTTCTACATATCTTTTGGTGGCGCCTTTAATCCGCTGCATAACAACAGGCCCAACAAGATTGGTTAAGTCTGTCTCTATATTAGGATCCAACTCCAACATTGCTCTCATTAAAGCGACAGCCTTGCGCTCTTCAATTTGAGAAAGCGCTTGGTTAGGCTCCCATTTTGTAATAGGACCAATGCCAATAATGTTAAATGTGTTTTTATATGACACAAGATCTGCTCGCTTAATAGCTTTATTAAGCAATAATTTTATGTCTATACCTATCCTAAAATTACTTTTATCGTAACCAATATCAAATGGCTCCCTGGTTATTACACCCATACCAACCAAGCCTTTGTCCCACTTAGTCTTGTCTCCGCCAAGAACAATAAAAACAATTTGTCCATATTTTAGCTTGTCCTGCAATATATTAATACCACTAATTACTATATCAGATCCCTTTTCAAGAATCTTTGAAACAGTTTCAACATCACTTGTTCTAATACTGAAGTATGGAGCACTCATTGCTTTAATTTGCTTGATAATATCATTAGCAATTTTTTCTAAATCATCTTTAGATAAATCTTTATACTTCTCGTATGTTGTATAACAAATAGGACGGCGAAGCTCTAATGTATGTCCCTCCTTGTGCCATCCCATTCTCCCATTGTCATACTTGGCATCGTACGCATCTTTCCGATTCTTTAAGGTATTGTAGCTCTTACCATAAAAACCTGCAACAAGCTCGAGATTTGTAGCATGTGATTTATAACGAGGGTCATTACTATGTAATTGGGCATAGTACATACACACGAGATTAATGATGTCATTTATCTCATTGGGTTCAGTAGTTGCAACATTAATATTATCCATAAATAAAATATCTTACGAAGTCTAACAAAGATAGTTTATTTTTTCGTAAATACACATTATTTTAATAATTTATATCAGACGACATTCCAAAATCAGGGATTTTGTCGTATATTTGCACATTAACTATGAAGGAACGCACTATGATTTTTAAACTTGGAGAGCTGTTTTGTGGACCCGGAGGTATTGCCGTAGGTGCTACAAATGCAAGAATTGAAGATGACGCATATGGTATAGTCCATCAGTGGGCTAACGATTATGATGCTAACACTTGTGCAACATATCGTAAAAATATTTGTCCTTCGGCTCCCGGCACAGTCTATCACGAAGATGTGCGTAAGTTTGACATGAGTAAACTTGCGCCAATTGACGCTTTGGCTTTTGGTTTCCCTTGCAACGATTATAGTGTTGTTGGAGAACAGAAAGGCATGGATGGCGTTTATGGTCCATTATATTCATATGGCGTAAAAGCATTAAAAAAGTTCAAGCCGATGTGGTTCCTTGCTGAGAATGTAGGTGGATTGAAAAATGCTAACGACGGTAAGGCTTTCACAAAGATTCTTGCAGAATTACGAAGTGCTGGTTATAGAATAACACCGCATCTATACAAGTTTGAGGAGTATGGTGTACCTCAAGCTAGACATCGTATTATAATCGTTGGTATAAGAAATGATCTGCAAGTAGAGTTCCGTGTTCCTTCTACTGCACCATACAAAGCCATTGACAACTCTTGTAGAACAGCTATTGAGAGTCCAGCAATCCCCAAGGATGCTACAAACAATGAACTAACAAAACAGTCGGCAATTGTTGTTGAGAGATTGAAGTACATTAAACCAGGAGAAAATGCATTTACCGCGAATCTCCCCAAAGAGCTTCAATTGAATGTAAAGGGAGCCAAAATAAGCCAGATATACAAACGACTGGACCCCAATAAACCGGCATATACCGTAACTGGAAGTGGTGGTGGTGGAACGCACATTTACCATTGGGCTGAGCCTCGCGCTTTGACTAATAGAGAACGTGCTCGTTTACAAACATTCCCAGACTCATTTGAATTTGTCGGAAGTAAAGAGAGTGTTAGAAAGCAAATTGGAATGGCTGTTCCATGCAAAGGTGCACAAATCATATTTGAAGCAATACTAAAAACATTTGCGGGTATCGAATATGATAGCATAGAACCCAACATATATGAGTAATTTTGATAGATATCAGATTAACGAGGAGCTAATATGTAAAGTTTTATTAGATCCTATTCGTAGAGGTGCGAATAAACTCATCATCATATCTGGATATGTCAGCCACAATATGGCATCATGGCATATGAAGAGAATAAATGAGGAATCGCTACCTCCTGTCAAAATATCTCTTATTGCAGGAATGTATCCTATAGAAGGTGTTAATGTCGATCTCCATGAAGGCCTAAAAGATTTGGTAAACTTTAGAGATGATCGTTACTCGTCCTTTGAATGCAAATACATATATCAAGGAGCCCCTGTACACTCTAAGGTATATTTGTGGATGAAAGATGATGAACCATTTATTGCTTTTGCGGGCTCTGCAAACTACACAAGAAATGGATTTGGTAAACTACAAAGAGAATATGTAGTAGAGTGTGATCCAATTGAGGCTTATGCTTTTTATCAAGACATTGAATCTGATTCTATTGTTTGCAATCATAGTGAAGTTGAAGAATATATCAAGTTCTATAAGAATCAAAAGATTTCTCAGGTTGAACACGATATTAAGCATTCTACATTAGAGAAGGTCACTTTGTCATTATTGACGAGTCGCGGAGATGTTGGTCACGGCTCTGGAATCAATTGGGGCATTCGAAGAAATGGGACAAAACGAGAGCCTAATCAAGCCTACATCTCTGTCCCAGTTGAAATTGCAAGAAGTGGATTTTTCCCGTTGGATAAAACACACTTTTCGGCTATCACGGACGATCAAAAGCAACTCATCCTCAGAATAGAACAGGCCAACGACAAAGCTCTAACAACTCCTCTAAATAATTCTTTATTGGGTGAGTATCTCCGCAATAGGATAGGAGTTGCAAATGGTGCATTTGTTACAAAAGAAGATTTAGAACGATACGGTCGTACTGATGTAACATTCTATAAAATAGACGACGAACAGTTCTTCATGGACTTTTCAGTATAGTTTTATAACAGCTTCAAGTGCATATTCACAAAACCAATGATATTAGGTGTAAATAAGACATAAAAACGAGAGTCTATATATGTTTAGGTCAATAATGGTAGTGTTACCCTCTCTTGTTTGGTTGATATCAATGGTATAGGTTATGTAAGATAAAGTAAAAAAATATAATAACTATGATAGAGCAGGTAATTATATCCAACTACAAGTCTATTAAGAGTTTAGTATTGCCCCTGCAAAAACTAAACATCTTAATAGGATCTAATGGTGTAGGAAAGAGCAATCTTATATCTTTCTTTGAACTGGCAAAAGCTATCATTGAGCAAAGATTTGGAAGCTATACACTCACTAAGGGCGGTATAGATAATTTGTTATATAGAAGTCGCAAAGAGTCAGACTGCATAAAAGGCTTGCTGGACTTTGACAATACAAATGCTTTCTTCTTTGAATTGCGGCCAACTCAATCAAATAAGGGTTATATAGAAAAGTCTGGCGATTATTTCAATAAGGATCATTGCAAAACTAAGGACTATACATTGTGGCATAATACCAAGTGGGATTCAGCTGTAGAAGAATCTTGTCTGCTAGATAACCCACAGTGGAGAGCTGGTTATATCAGAAAGCATTTTAAAAGTTTTACTGTGTATCATTTCCATGATACAAGTTCGAATTCTCCTATGCGTGGAGAGTGCAATATTAACGACAATGAGTCTTTACGCGATAATGGCTCTAACCTTGCGGCATATTTATATCGCTTACAACAGACGGATGAAAAGGCTTTTAAATTAATAGAAGGCGTAATTCGTTCTATTGCTCCATACTTTAAGCAATTTAAATTAAGGCCACAGCCAACAAATCCAGATAAGATTACGCTTGAGTGGGAGGAGAAAGACACCGATATGTATCTGAATGGATATAGTTTTTCAGATGGCACATTACGCTTTATTGCTTTGGCTACACTTCTATTGCAAACTAATGCACCACAAGTAATTATCATTGATGAGCCAGAGTTAGGTTTGCACCCTGCAGCTATCAATAAGTTTGCTGAAATGATTAAACGAGCATCTATTAATAGCCAGATTATACTATCAACACAGTCCACCAATCTTGTAAATAACTTTGAGCCGGAAGATATTATTGTTGTTGATAGAAAAGATGGACAGTCGTCCTTTAAGAGACTGAAAAAAGATGACTTAAAGATATGGCTTGATGATTACGAGTATTCATTGAGTGAAGTATGGGAGAAAAATATAATAGGAGGACAATTATGAAGCGATTATTTATAGTTGTAGAAGGACCAACTGAACAAGACTTTGTTCGAGAAATTTTATCCCCATATTTTTACTCTCATGGTATATATGACGTAAGGCCTATTCTTATTCACACAAGCAAAACTGGGAAAGGCGGTTTTGTAAATTACGATCATCTTCGTAATACCATTAAGCCATTGTTAAAGTCGGAGGGGAATAATATTGTGGTGACAACTTTAGTAGACTTCTTTAGAATCCCTACTAACACACCTAATTACAATCAATGCATACAGGCTGGAGGAAGTGTGGCCAAAGTCGCAGAATTAGAACGATGTATAGCTGAGGACATTAACGACATAAAGTTTGTTCCTTATATTCAATTGCATGAATTTGAAGCTTTGCTCTTTTCTAATAACAAAGGTTTTGAAGAGTATTTTACCGAAGAGCAATCAGCGCAAACAGGTGCAATTGTAGAGGAATTTGATAATCCAGAAGATATAAATACTCGACCTCAGTATGCTCCATCAAAGCGCATATTAGGAATAAAGAAGGAATACAACAAACCTATTGAAGGAAACCTAATTGCGATTACAGTAGGAATTAATATCATGTTAGAGCGTTGCCCTCGTTTTGCCTCATGGGTAACTAATATCGTTCATCGATGCCAACAATAGAACATTACAATCTCCCTTAATAATAAATGTTAACAGTATTTTGTCAATATTCAAATTAAAAGAACTTTTTTCGAAGTGCCACTTCGAGAATTTCAAAGTGCCAAAATGGCACTTTGAAATGGCACTAAATAAAGTTAAGCAACTCGTGAGTGAACCTCGCGAGTTGTTCTTTTATAGCCTCCTTCGAAGTGGTTAGCCACACTAACCAGTTGGCAGGGAAATAGTCAGTTGCTTAGTCTCGCTAACCGACTACTAATTTTATCAAGTTGACTACAAATTGTAGTCAACTGCATTCCCCAAAATCAGTTGTATTCAACCTGCATACAACTTAACATTCTACAATAGAAAGTGGACATTCACAACCCCCAAAAACCATATTGAACATAAGCGAAATGGTCTTTGGGGCTATGTTATTATTTATCTATAATTTAACTCGTATTTTCTATGAAAAATTACTATCTTTGTATCAGAATTAGGGCACCGAGTGGCAAAAGCGAGAAGTCGCCATTAGTCACAATTGCAAGGCTCGATTGATTCCCTTATTTTACCCACAAGTCTGTAACTATCTGATTATCAGAGTGGTTTACTTTCTGCATAGGCAAATAAAGTAATCAGCCTGTTTAGTTATCACTAAGCAGGCTGATTACTTTGTATCGTATAACATCTACCCTATTGTTGTGGGAGTGTCATTATTTCACATTCTGCAACTCTACCAACTTGGCATATACGCCACCCTTGGCAAGCAGCTCTTCGTGTCTACCCTCTTCTACTATGCGACCCTCGTCGATAACGAAGATGCGATCGGCATTCATAATGGTCGAAAGGCGATGAGCAATAACCACCGAGGTACGACCCTTAAGCAGCTTTGTAAGTGCATCCTGCACAAGTTTCTCGCTCTCGGTATCGAGTGCCGAAGTTGCCTCATCGAGAATAAGTAGCTCCGGATTCTTGAGCACGGCTCGAGCGATACTCAATCGCTGACGCTGACCACCCGAAAGCTTTGCTCCACGATCGCCGATATTTGTTTCGTAACCCTCAGGGCTCTCCATGATAAAGCTGTGGGCATTGGCCACCTTGCAAGCCTCGATAATCTCATCGTCAGTTGCATCGGGGCGACCGAGTGCGATATTGCTCTTTATCGTATCGTTAAAGAGAACTGTATCCTGCGAAACAAGACTCATAACAGAGCGCAATGAATCCTGTTTATAGTTGCGTATCGACTCTCCATCAAATAGGATATCTCCGCTATTGGTGTCGTAGAAGCGCTCCATAAGTTCGCTCAAAGTCGATTTACCGCCACCCGAAGGTCCCACCAAGGCCACTGTTTCGCCCTTGCGTACCTCGAACGACACGCCTTGAATAATCTCTCGGCTCTCATCGTACGAGAAGCGGACATTGCGGAACTCAATCTTATCCTTCAGGCCATCAAACTCCTTTGCATCGTCTGCATCATTCACCTCATTCTCGGCATCGAGAACGGCAAAGATACGCTCACCTGCAGCAACACCCTGGTTTATATTTGCAAACTGATCAATAAATGCTCGTACCGGGCGTGTAATCTGCGAGAAGGCTGCAATAAAGGCGATAAATCCAGCGGCACTCAACGAACCATTCATCACAAGGGATCCTCCGAATACCAGAATGATAGCGACGGCCGTAATACCCAAGAACTCACTCATTGGCGAGGCCAACTGCTGACGGCGTGCCATCCAGAGCAATGTATTGGAAAGGCTCTGGTTAAGAGCGTGGAACTTGGTCTTAATATACTCGGTTGCGGTATATGTCTTCAGGATCTTGATACCTCCGAGCGACTCATCGAGCACACTCACCAACTCGCCCATCTTCTGCTGGCTCTTACTTGCAGGGTGACGCAACTTCTTCACGATATTACCGATAATCAGACCCACCATTGGTAGGAACAATACCGAGAAGAGAGCCAACTGCCACGAGATATTGAGCATCAACACGAGATATCCGATAATGAGGAATGGCTCACGGAATGCCACCTGCAAGGTGTTGGTAATGCAGTACTGCACAACCATAACATCCGAGGTGATACGAGAGATAATATCTCCCTTGCGCTGACCACTGAAGTAACCTACATCTTTGCCTATTACGCTATTGAACATCGCATTGCGCATGCGCTGGACGGTTGTAACACGCATATTTTCGACCGTATAGCCACCAAGGTAGCGGAAGAGATTAGAGAGGAGATTCATGGCAATGAGAATCACGGCCAACATCATCAGCACTTTAGTTATGCGCCACTCTGTACCGAAAACATGGGTATAGATATAATTCAGCCACTGCTGCAACGCCTCGCCTTTGAACGAGAGTGCTGGCATCTCATATACCGGTCGAAATGCGTAGCCTTCCGAGAACATTGCGTTCAGGATAGGCATAATCATCGCATAGTTGAAGGTGTTGAACACAGCATGCAGTGCAGCAAAGAAGAAATATGGCACAGCATATCTGCTCAACGGCTTTGCAAAGCCCAATAATCGTAGGTATGTCTTGAACATTTTTCGATAATTTTCAATTAAACCAGACCCTCGGCATGATATTCATTCACCGAGTCGATATAGTGCTGAATAGTCTCCTCCATCGACACAAACGACTTTCCGCCTGCAGCGTTCTTGTGGCCTCCACCATTGAAGTAGCGACGAGCGAAGGTATCGACATCGACATTGCCACGAGAGCGAAGCGAAACACGAATAAAACCCTGCTGAGCAGTAAACATAGCCGTCATCTTCATCTTCTTAATCGTAAGCGGATAGTTCACAAAACCCTCGTTATCGCCCTGCTGAAACCAGTAGCGACGCATCTCCTCCTCGGTGAGCGACATATATGCCACTTTACCACCGAGCAGAGTCTTCATCTTGCGGTTGATGGTATAACCGAACAACTTGGCACGACCCTCGGTGAAGGAGTTATAGACATTGTTGTATATTTGCGGGATATCTATGCCTGTACCCGACAATACAGCCACCGCCTGGAACAACTCGGGTGTAAGGTTCGAGAATGCGAAGTTGCCTGTATCGGTCATAATACCGACATAGAGTTGTGTTGCCACCTTCTCGGTTATCGCCTCCACGCCATAGAGAGCCACAATGATGGTGTACATCAAAAATGCGGTACTCGACGACTCGGGGTACGAGAACACAATATCGAAGCCCTCGGCAGGGAAGAGGTGGTGGTCGATCAACACACGCTTTGCAGTTGTATTCTTGGCAACCGCCTCACCCAGCGCATCGGCACGAGTGAGCGAATTCATATCGGCACAAACGATAACATCAGCCTCATCGAGAGCCTTCTCGGTACGGTGCTCCTCATCGTTGCGATAGATGATTATGTTCTCCGAATTTGGAATCCAGCGAAGATAGTATGGATAATTATTCGGCAAAGTGCAGGTAACTTGATGGCCACGAGCGGTCAGTACCTCAGCCAATGCCAACGACGAGCCAATAGCGTCGCCATCGGGGTTTGTATGCCCTACGACAACGATTTTCTTAGGCTCTGCGAGGAGATTTCGGAGCTCCTCAACTCTCTCTTTATCTATATTCATCGGGGCAAATATAAGAAAACTCTGCGACTTTTAATTAAAAATTAAAAATTAAAAGTTAGAAGTTCTATTTTGAACTCCTTTGAAAATGCTTACAATAGGTCGTTATACCGCAATTTTCGCACTTAGGCTTGCGAGCTATACAGGTGTAGCGACCGTGCAGAATAAGCCAATGGTGTGCTATCGGGAGCAGGTGCGAGGGGATATATTTTTCGAGTTGGAGTTCGGTTGCACGAGGAGTCTTGGCTCCGACCGACAGGCCTATGCGAGCCGACACTCGAAAGACATGGGTATCGACGGGCATAACCTCCTTATTCCATATGACTGCGCCCATAACATTTGCCGTCTTGCGACCTACGCCGGGCAGGCGCATCATATCCTCGATATCGCTCGGCACCTCACCGCCAAACTCCGCAACGAGCATACGGGCCATACCGGCAAGATTTTTCGCTTTATTGTTGGGATAGGAGATGCTCTTTATGTATTGATAAATCTCCTCGGGCGAGGCTTTTGCCATATCGTATGGTGTAGGATAGGCCTCGAAGAGCGCCGGCGTTGTGAGATTAACTCGTTTGTCGGTACATTGTGCCGACAAAATCACTGCCACCAGCAGCTGATAGGGATTCTCGAAGTTGAGTTCGCTCTCTGCCACAGGCATAGCCTTTTCGAAGTACTCGATTACAGCCTTATATCTCTCTTCTCTTCTCATAACCTCTCTATTTTTTCAGCATACGGAATAATTTCTTTGCAAACAGACCATATGCAAAAATGTTGCACACCTGAAATTTATTCTCTTTTATCTCTCTGCGCCAACGATTTACAAACTCACCAACCGAGCCAATGTGCGAATATACCCAGAGGGCAGTATTTGCTCGCTCACGCAACAGGTGACGGCGTTGTTTCGAGCCATTATATCTCTCGTCAAACCACAATTTGATATTCGATGACGAGTCGCAAAAGGCAAGTCGCTTAGCAAGGCTTGTACTATGGCTTACGCTATCAGGGAAAAGACGATGTACAGCCGTGGCACGGTCGATATATGCAACCTCGGCGTGTGCTGCCACATAGAGCCACATCGGCAGATCCTCGGTAAGCCACTCGGAGCGATTCTCCGGCTGCTCGGTGGCGTAATAGTCCAAAACCAGTTCTCGACGAGCCAGCGTAGTGCAGTTCTCGACGCACCAATCGTGCAACAATGCATCGAGCGAGGTATGCCCCTCCCCTACGGGAAAGCGAGCGACAAGTTCACCTCTTTCGTTTCGACGCTCTGCAAGAGTATAGCATAGCCCCACCTTAGGGTTTGCTTCCATCAGTGCAACCTGCTCTGCAAGGCGGTTCTCGTCGCACCAATAGTCATCGCCATCGCAAAAGGCGATATATCGCCCCTTTGCCGCCTCCACGCAACGTCGATAGTTAGCACGCCAACCAACATTCTCGGGCGAAGAGATAAGATTTACCTGCGGATATAGGTCTGCAAACTTTTTGCACACCTCCAATGTTCCATCTTTACTACAATCTTCACCGAGGATAATCTCCACACCGAAATCGCACCGTTGCGCCAAAATCGCATTGAGCGCATCGGCCAGGTATGGCTCGTGGTTATAGGTCGTAACAACTACCGATACAAGCGGTGTCATAGCGATTATAATTTTGTAAGTTTTGCCAACTTCGAGAGTAGGGTCTTCTCCTCGCCATTCACAAAGCGAACAACGAGTTTATGGTCGGTAGCAAGTGGTACAACCTGCACTATTTCGCCCCTGCCAAAACGAGGGTGTTCAACACGCTCACCCACCGAGTAGGTGCAAGCCTCGTTCGTAACCTGACCAATGGTCGATGTATTCACTCGACGCATACCCGAGAGATCTCGTTGTGGAGTGGACACAACAGACTCCTCTCTTCGGAGCACTCTTGGTTCTCGGTTTTCGACTCTCGGTTTTTGCTGATAGCGGACATCGAAACGACGACGCAGAGCGTCAATAGCACTCTCATTCTTGTCGCCACCGCCGACAACCTTAACATTGCCAACACCCTGCTCGCTACGAGGTTTACGCAGATTGAAGTCGCACTCCACATACTGTTCGTCTATCTCCGAGAGGAAACGGCTCGGCTTCGAGAACTCCATATTTCCCCACTTAAATCGCATATCGACACACGACAAGGTTGCTAACGACTTTGCACGGGTGATGGCGACATAGAACAATCGTCGCTCCTCCTCGATACCCTCGACCGTTTCGAGCGCACGCTGCGACGGGAAGAGGTTCTCCTCGCAACCCACCACATAGACATAGTCGTACTCCAAGCCCTTAGCCGAGTGTACGGTCATCAGCGTTACTCTATCGTTATCATCCTCGTTCTCCTTCTTATCCATATCGGTAAGGAGCATCAAACTCTGCAACCACTCCTCGATGGTGGCACTCTCAAACGACTCTCGCTCACCATTACGAATTTCAGCCTCGACCTGCTCGTGGAACATCTGCATCGAATTGACCACCTCCTCCAAGTTTGCCACTGCCGACTGTGCCTCCGGCGTATTCTGCTCACGATAGAATGGCAACAAACCACTTCGTACAGCAACCTCCATACCGAAGTCGTAGAGCCCCTTGTGCTCTCGTTCCAACGATAACGAGCGAATAAGAGCCACAAATTCGGTGACCTTCTTCACGATAGCCTTCTCGACAGAGTCGGCCGGAGTCTGCTCGACCAGAGTATCGACCGCCTCCCACATCGACACCTGCTTCTCCTTGGCCATCGACTCGATGCGTGCTACGGTAGTGTCACCAATACCTCGTGCCGGGGTATTGATAATGCGCTTAAATGCCTCGTCATCACGAGGATTTATGATAAGGCGGATATATGAGAGTATATCCTTAACCTCTTTATGGTCGTAGAAGGAGCTACCCTTGTAGATCAGATACGGAATACCTCGCTGTCGCAACGAGTTCTCCAATGCCTGCGATTGGTTATTGGTACGATAGAGGATTGCCGCATCGCTCCATTTGCCACTACCCTCTCTCACTCGGTCACGCAAATCGCCAACTACCAAATCGGCCTCTTCACGGTCGGTATATGCCTTGAAAATGCGAATTTTTTCGCCACTTGCACCCTCCGAGAAGCACTTCTTCTTCAGCTGTCGGGAGTTGTGATTTATAATCGAGTTGGCAGCATCGACAATGGTCTGCGTCGAGCGGTAGTTCTGCTCCAATTTGAAGACCTTTGCCTGCGGATAATCTCGCTGGAAGGAGAGGATATTTTCGATCTTCGCTCCTCGGAACGAGTAGATACTCTGAGCATCGTCGCCCACCACGCAGATGCGGGAGTGGTACTGTGCCAAACGACGCACGATGATGTATTGGGCATTGTTGGTATCCTGATACTCATCGACCAAAACATACTGAAAACGCTCCTGATACTTCGCCAGCACCTCGGGATGGTCACGGAAGAGGAAATTTGTCTGCAAGAGCAGATCATCGAAGTCCATCGCTCCGTTCATCTTGCAACGACGGCAATACTCAGCGTAGAGATTGCCAAACTCGGGCATCTGCGCCTTGCGATCCTCGGTTGCAAAGATTGAATTTTGGAGATATGCGCCAGGAGTGATAAGGTTATTCTTCGCCATCGATATTCGTGAGGCGATAACATTCGGCTTATACTTATCGTCGCTCAGACCTCGCTCCTTAATGATGGTCTTGAGGAGATTTTTCGAGTCGTTAGGCTCGTAAATGGTATACTCCTTCGGATAACCGAGCACCTCGGCATTCTCACGCAAAATTCGGGAGAAGACCGAGTGAAAAGTTCCCATGCAGATATAGCGACTGGCCGAGCCAACCATCTTTTCGATACGCTCACGCATCTCCTTGGCGGCCTTATTCGTAAAGGTCAAAGCCATAATCGAGTGCGGAGCAACACCCTGCGCCAACATATAGGCTATACGGGTGGTAAGCACACGAGTTTTGCCAGAGCCGGCACCCGCAATAATCAGCGATGGCTCGTTATATGCCTCCACAGCAGCACGCTGTGCGGGATTCAATCCCCTCAAAATCTCTTCGTTCGTCATAGTGAGGACAAAGATAGTAAAAAGTTGAGAGTTGAGGGTTGAGAGTTGAGAGATTTTTTTTATCTTTGCAATATAAAGGATTTGACAGATGGGAGAACTTCTCGATAACTCTATAAAGTTTGTGCAGGGCGTAGGCGAGGTGCGTGCCAAGTTGCTCGAAAAGGAGCTTGGCATTGTAACCATGCGTGATATGCTCTACCACTTCCCATTCCGCTATATCGACCGTTCACGCACCTACAAAGTGCGAGAGGTAACCGAGGATAACGCCTCGGCTTATATCCAGCTACGACTGCGAGTTATCGGTAAGTCATTCGCCGGCGAGGGCAGAAAGCAACGATTCTCGGTCTATTGCGCCGACGAAACGGGGCGTGTAGAACTCATCTGGTTCAAGGGTATAAAGTGGATTGAGAAGATTATCGAGCCTAACCGAGAGTATATCGTTTTCGGTCGACCTTCGTTCTTCCGAGGAGAGTTCTCGATGATTCACCCTGAGATTGAGATTATCGAAAAGGCTCTCTCTCGCCGAGTAGAGAGCGGATTGCAAGGCATCTACTCCTCTACAGAGAAGGTCTCCACTACGCTCGGAGGAAAGGGTTTATACAACATCGTATGCTCATTATGGGGAGTTGTTCGTAGCCACATCAAGGAGTATCTGCCCGAGTATATCGTCCGCAAATATGGATTAATGTCGCTCGAAGAGGCACTCTACAATATCCACTTCCCACAGTCGCCCGAGAAGCTGCGACAGGCTCAATACCGATTGAAATTTGATGAACTATTCGGCATTCAGCTAAATATCCAATCACGCCGCTCGGAGCGTACGGGGCGCAGGGATGGTTTCCTCTTCCCGAAGGTGGGAGATAAGTTCAACACCTTCTACCACACCAAGCTGCCATTCGACCTGACAGACGGCCAGAAACAGGCGGTACGAGATATTCGCAAGGATACAGTGTCGGGCATACAGATGAATCGCCTTTTGCAGGGCGATGTTGGTAGCGGAAAGACCGTGGTGGCGCTATTGTCGATGTTGTTGGCCGGAGATAACGGTTTTCAGTCGTGCATGATGGTGCCGACCGAAATTTTGGCACGCCAACACTACGCCTCGATATCGAAGATGTGCGAGGGTGTGCCGGTGCGCATCGCAATCTTGACGGGCACAACAAAGACAAAGGAGCGCAGAGAGATTTTGGCCGCTTTGGAGGCGGGTGATATAGATATTTTGGTGGGAACGCACGCCTTGATTGAGGATAGAGTGCAATTCTCGAACCTCGGACTTGTGATTATCGACGAGCAACACCGCTTCGGAGTGGAGCAGCGTGCGAGATTGTGGACAAAGAATGCACAACCACCGCATATCCTGGTTATGACAGCTACGCCAATTCCGAGAACTTTGGCAATGACCCTATATGGCGATTTGGATGTTTCGGTAATCAAGGGACTACCGCCGGGCCGTCAACCTATCAAGACCTACCACTACTTCGAGTCGGGGCGATTAACCTTGCAAAACTTTATGCGTCAGCAGATTAAGCGAGGCAGACAAGTTTATGTGGTATATCCGCTTATTGCCGAGTCCGAGAAGATGGATTACCTCTCGTTGCAAGAGGGATTCGATGCTATAGTGCGAGATTTTCCATTGCCGGAATATCGTGTGGCAGTATGCCACGGCAAGATGAAGCCCGAAGCGAAGCAACAGGCCATGGAGGAGTTCAAAAATGGAGAGGCACACATCCTCGTTGCGACCTCTGTTATCGAGGTGGGTGTCGATGTTCCAAATGCAACCGTCATCGTCATCGAGTCGGCCGAGCGTTTCGGTTTGGCACAGTTACACCAGCTGCGAGGTCGTGTAGGACGAGGCAAGGAGCAATCCTACTGCGTGCTGATGTCCGACGAAAAGTTATCGAAGGAGTCGAGCAAGCGATTAGAGGCGATGTGTCAGACAACCGATGGTTTCGAGTTGGCAGAGTTGGATCTCAAACTGCGAGGTGCTGGCGACATAAATGGCACGATGCAGAGTGGCGATGCATTCGATTTAAAAATTGCAAATCCGACCTACGACAACCAGATTTTGCAGGTAGCCCAGGAGTTGGCGATACAGCTATTGACCGTAGATGCCGGCCTCTCGCATCCCGATCATATCGCTCTGCGAGAGCTGCGTGACCGCTATGCACCGGAGCACAAAGCCGATTTCTCGGAGATTTCATAATAATTGAACAAAGAAGGTCGTTTCGATATATATGTTGAGTGTAAAGAGGTTGATAAAAGGCTTGATATTTGCGTTGTTGCTCATTGCCGGAGCGACAACCGCATCGGCACAACTCTTCCAGGAGGGCGAGGTGCTGTACTATCGTGCAGCCTATCGTGCCAAGCTGTGGCCTAACACCGAGGCTGGCGAGGTTACGGTTTCGACACGCCTTGATACGCTCGACGGCAAAGAGGTCTATCGAGTTACGGGTAATGGTCGCACACTGCCATTCTTCCGCTGGTTCTTCGACATGGATGACACCTATAATATATGGGTAGACAAGCAGACTCTGCGCACTCAGCGTTTCGAGAGTGACCTGAAGGAGGATAAATACACCTTCCGCAGCCACTATCGCTACGATTGGGACTCGATGAAGGTGCACACTTGGTCGCAGAAACGACAAAATACACCACGAGAGAAGACAATGACTCTTACTCCAGAGAGCATGGATGCCGTATCGCTCTACTTCAACCTTCGTTCGGTCGATTTGGGGTCGTTCCGAGAGGGTGAGCATCGCCACCTCGATATGGTTTTGGAGGATACGATTCGCCACCTTCGCTACCGCTTTATCGCTCGTGAGGAGTTAAAAGTTCCGAAGATGGGCAAGTTCGATACAATGAAGTTTGCCTGCACGATAGGTTCGTCGGAGGAGTTCTCGTTTACCGATGGTACCGAGTTTATGATCTGGATAACCAACGACGAGAATAAGATACCCGTAATGTTGGCTTCGCCTGTGCGAGTGGGCGAGATTAGGGCCTATATCCGACGATACGAAGGTTTAAAGCATCCGCTAACCTCGAAGCTAAAATAAAACACCAATGGCCGATGGCTGGTGGCTAAAAGCCAAAAAAGTATTATATTTGCAAAAAATAAGTTAACCACTATGGAAGAGAACAAGTATGAATACAACCCTGAGGAGGGTTACGATTACGAAAGAGAGGAGAACGAGGCGATAAAGAAGTCGCTTCGAGGCTACCGAGTTGTTATTATTCTGCTGGCTATAATCCTGGCAGGTTTGTCGGTTTTGTATTTCAACCTCAACCGTCAGCAGCAACAGGACTACGCTTTGTTGCAGGCCGACCGAGATACTATCCAGAGCAACCTCAACTCGCTGATTGTAGAGTATGACGATCTTAAGTATCAGAACGACACCATCGCAGCGCAGTTGGAGAAGGCTAAGGAGATGGTCGAGCAACTCAAGTATGAGCGTCGCCTCAACTACAACAAAATTAAGGCTTATCAGAAGGAGGTTGGAACTCTGCGTTCGGTAATGAAGAACTACCTCCGTCAAATCGACTCACTCAACACCATCAATAAGAAGGTTAGCGCCGAGAATGTATCGTTACGCAAGGAGATTTCGACTGCAAACCTTCGTGCCGATGTTGCCGAGGAGCGTGCTTCGGAGTTGCAGAACAAGGTGGCACAGGGCTCGGTACTTCGTGCAAGAGATATCACGCTCGTAGCATTGAATGCTAACGACAAAATCATCACCCGTGTAAAGAATGCTACAACATTGCGTGTAGACTTTACGGTTGGTGCAAACGAGTTGGCAAAGGCCGGCAATCGCCAGATCTACCTCTGCATCACCTCGCCTGACGGATATCTGCTCTCGACCGATGCTATGCCAACATTCTCGTACCAGGGTTCGAAGAAGGGCTATTCGGCATCTCGTGAGGTTGACTATCAAAACGAAGATGTGGATGTAAGTATCTACTACAAGGGCAGTGGCTTTATTCCTGGCACCTACAAGGTTGAGATCTATATGGACGGTAACCTTATCGGCTCGTCGGAGGTAGCTGTAAGATAACAATTTAAAAACTAGGAAATTATGAAAAAGTATGTTTGCACAATATGTGCATGGATTTACGACCCGGCTGTGGGCGATCCTGATAGTGGCATTGCACCGGGCACAGCATTCGAGGATATTCCCGAAGATTGGACTTGCCCAATCTGTGGCGTAACCAAAGAGGATTTCAATCCGATCGGATAAGAGAAAAGCCGAGTCATTGCGACTCGGCTTTTCTTTAGTGAGGAGTGAGGAGTTAGTAGAGAGTAGTTTTTTGTACAAGAGGGAGATTAGGGAGATTAGAGAATTTAGCGATTATACCCCAAACCCCTTAAACTCACTAAATTATCTACACTCCCCCAGAATGATTTTCCCATTTCTTGTCAGACTATTCCACGACTTCAAAATCGCTTATGGTGGAGGAAATTTTGTGCGTTACGCAGTGGCGGAAAGCGCAGCATACTAGGCGTATGTGAGAATTTACGACGCAAGTAAGGTACAAAATTTACCCACCAGAACGATTTTCCACAAAAATATAAAGGAGTGCAATTTGCACTCCTTTATATTTAATCGTAATTGATTACAGATTAATTGTACTTGAAAGTTGCCTCGTCAGAAACAGTCAACTTCTTACGACCCTTTGCTCGACGAGCAGCCAATACCTTGCGGCCGTTTGCAGTAGCCATGCGAGCACGGAAACCATGCTTGTTGATGCGCTTGCGACGCGATGGCTGGTAAGTTCTTTTCATTGCCATAGTTGTATCGTTTTTTTATTGTTTTAGTCTATTGTTTTGGCGCATAATCTCCCTATGCGAGGTGCAAAGGTACAACCTTTTTTCAATTTTGCAAAACCTTTTTAGAAAAATCTTAAAAAATCGCTCTGTTTCGCCACTTTCCTACTCGGAATTACTCCTTAAAGAGGTCTATTTCACCCTTTTCGACCTTGTGGAAATAGTCGGTAAGGGTGGCAATGAATGGCGAAATAACCTCGAGGGTATCGGCCACCACGCTCTCGCCCTCTCCCTTTATGCGATAGAGCATTGCGGCATAGAGAGCACGGAAGCAGAGCTCCGTATCGCTCATATCGCTCTCCTTGCCGAGAAGCGAACGCAAGGTCGGAAGATACTGAGCAAGAACGGTATATCGCTGGCTGTACATCACATCAAGTTCCTGCTGCTTCATCAGGCGAAGGTGGAGGTCGTGGAGGTCGGAGATAAGATGCAAGGTGTGGTCGAGGTGGCCCGACTTCTCTTTACCCTCCTGAGCGAGCAACCCTGCAATATCCATATACCACGCCAAGAGCATCTGCTCCTGCTGAGGGTCGAGCTTGCGAGGCTTGACGAGTGTTGCATATACCGCTTCGGGTGAGAACTGCAATGCTCGCAACAAATCTTCCAACTGCCACAAATACAGTATGTACTCGGCGATATTCTCTTTTCGTTTCTGCTGTGCTATATCCATAAATACTATCTTTGGCACAAAGATACGAAAAAGTTGAGAGTTAAGAGTTGAGAGTTGAGAGTTTTTTTGTAAATTTGTGGTATGAATCTAAGCAAATATACAAGAAGAGAGAGTTGCGAGGTGAGAATCGGAGCAACAACCATTGGCGGTAACAACCCTATTGCGGTACAGTCGATGACAAATACCGCAACGGCCGACGTGGAGGCGAGTGTGGCACAAATCGAGCGCATAGCCGATGCGGGTGCGCCTATCGTGCGCCTTACGGCTCAGGGTAAAAAGGAGGGTGAGGCCCTTGCCGATATCGTAGCCAAAGTGCGAGAGGAGGGCTACTCGACAGCCATCGTTGCCGATATCCACTTTGTGCCCGAGATTGCATCCATCGCAGCCGAGTCGGTCGATAAGGTTCGCATAAATCCCGGCAACTATCGTACAAGCGGTGGCGAGCTTGAGGCTCTTATCGAGAAGTGCCGCAAGCGTGGCGTGGCACTTCGCATCGGAGTAAACCACGGCTCATTAGCCAAACATATCGTCGATAAGTTGGGCGATACCCCTGCCGGAATGGTCGAGTCGGCAATGGAGTTTCTAAGAATTTGCGTTAAGGAGAATTTTGACCAGGTGGTGGTGTCGATGAAGTCGAGCAACACCCGAGTTATGGTTCACGCCTACCGTCTTTTGGTCGAGGCTATGGAGCGTGAGAATATGTCGTTTCCTATCCACCTTGGCGTAACCGAGGCCGGTAATGGTATCGAGGGCCGCATCAAGAGCGCCGTAGGCATTGGCGCATTATTGGCCGATGGCGTGGGCGACACTATTCGTGTCTCGCTGACCGAGGCTCCCGAGAACGAGGTACCGGTAGCAAAGATGCTCGTTGACCACTTCCAAAACCGCACAGGAGAGTTCAATATCAAACACCCCGAAAATTACTCTCCATTCGAGTATCGTCGTCGCACCTCGGCACCTATCGTTGCACATAGCGAGATAACCGATGACTACATCGTTGTTGATGCCACAAGCGGCAACCCTACCGCCGAGTGGCGTGCAGCCATTCTCAATAGCGAAGGTTCGCAGCCTGTTGTTATCCGTCGCAAGTATGAGGGTTCGACCGAGGAGATTGCCCTCCAAGCCGCTGCCGATATGGGACAGCTTCTGCTCGATGGTTTAGCTGATGGCGTATGGATCGACGCACCTCAGATTTCGGAGGAGGAGTTGCACCACATTGAGTTGATTATACTTCAGGCGGCCCGTGCAAGATTCTCGCATACCGAGTATATCGCTTGTCCGTCGTGCGGTCGTACCCTATACAATATAGAGCAGGCGTTGGCCGATATCAAGGCTCGCACCTCGCATCTCAAAGGGTTGAAGATTGGCGTTATGGGCTGTATCGTAAATGGCCCCGGCGAGATGGCCGATGCCGACTATGGCTATGTAGGCGCAGGCGCAGGTCGCATCTCACTCTACAAGGGCAAAGAGTGCATCGAGCGCAACATCCCACAGGAGGAGGCCCTCGAAAGACTGATTGAACTAATCAAAGCAAATGGCGATTGGAAGTAGGGATATGACTATTTTACCATTGACATATTGGGGCTCGGTGGAGCACTTTGCAAACCTCCTACAAGCAGGAGAGGAGGCGGTTATTGATCTCGGCGAGAACTATGTAAAGCGTTCAGAGCGCAACCGCACCGAGATTGTTACACCCACCGGCGGAATGGTGTTGTCGGTGCCACTCATCAAGGCAAACCGCCCTCGAATACCTATGCAGGATATTTGCATAGACAACTCCAAGCGTTGGCAGCACCAGCATTGGGTGGCTATTCTATCGGCCTACCGCTCATCGCCCTACTACGACTATATAGCCGACCGCATTGCGCCGATTTATGAGCATGAGTGGAGGTATCTCGTGGACCTCAATCGTGAGATTCTGCAAGCGGAGTTCGATATTCTCGGCATCGAGCCGAAGCATCATTTCTCGGAAATTTACATCGAGCCGAGCGAGGCAGCTATCGACTTGCGTGACAAAAAAAGAGAGAGCACATTCTGCTCTCCCCAATACTTTCAGATGTTTATGGATCGTACTCCGTTTGTCGAGAATGCGTCGATGCTCGACCTGCTGATGTGCGAAGGTCGTGAAGCTACTGCACTTTTGAATAGTTGCCAATTGTAAGAGTCATCTCGTCCTCCTTGTCAGCGACACTCGCCTTTACCGTGTTCGTACCCTTCAACTTCAGAGTGTCGGTACGATAGATTGTGCGTGCAACATTCTCGCATGCTACGGTGTCACCATTTATTGTCAGCACCGGACGACCCAACGACGAATAGATGGTCAGCACCTGACTCTCTTCAGAACGGATATCTCGCTCCTTGTCGGTGATGTGAAGTGTCGGCTGGCGACGATTCCACTGCGACTTGTAGAGGTAGAAGAGGTTCTTGCGACTCTTGTGGTCGCCAGCAACCACACCCGAGTTGCGCACACCTCGCACATAGCGAGCCGAGCCCATATCGAACATCGAGTTGAGCCATACTCCCCAGAACAGATCCTCATCAACCAAGTGTGAATAGCCCTCGTGGAAGCGCTGTTGACGAGCCTTTGCCGCTACAGAGTTGTTGCAACCCACGGCTGTTGCAGAGCTAAATCGCATACCATTGCTGCTCTCGCCATAGCACACCGCCTGACGAAGGTGATTCCAAGAGGTACGCAGAGCTCCCTGCCACAAATCGAGGTCGGTAATCTCTCCATTCTCCCAACCTACTGCCTGTTGCCAAACGATCAAATCGGTAATAAAGTTTATATCGCCATCCTGGTTACTCATCGCCACCGTTGGGCGGGTTGCATCGAGCTTCTTGGCCGTAGAGTTGAGCTTGCGAATATAATCCATCTGCTGCTTGGAGTTTCCTCTGAGCATAGAGAATACGCCCCACATAGCAACTGAAGGGTGATTTATATTCTGCAGAACTATTTCGTGCAACTGCTGCACTCCGTTCATCTCGAAACGAGGTGTCGAGTAGTATGGTATGTCGCTCAAGAATGGTGCACGAGCAAACGGGAAATCGACCCACGCCACCATGCCGAGTCGGTCGCACTCGTTATAGAGGTGCTGAGCATGAGGGCCGGCAACCGAACGCACGGCATTTGCACCCATTTCACGAATGAGGGCAAGATCCGAATTTATCTCGCTCTTCGAAACGGCATTTCCCTTCGGCATACGGTCGTGTCCGAGCAATACGCCACGAACACGCACTCGACGACCATTTATGGTAAACTTCTTCTCCGAGGTTACCTCTATTTTGCGGAAACCGGTCTTAACCTCGACGCTCTCATCGTCAATCGTAACACGCACAGTGTAGAGGCGTGGCGAGCCAAGCGACCACAACTCAGCATTCTCGATTGTGAAAGGAACAGAGAGGAGATTATCGTCAATCTTCGCCTTCACCGTCTTCGACAACGACACATAGCCGTCGGGAGCAAGAAAGTCGACCGTAACATTGTGCGAGGAGTCCTTTTTACCGAGCAAAGCAACATCCACTCGTCCCGACACTCGCTCCTTCGACACATCGGTCTGATGCACCATAATACCATCGGTACCATAATAGAGCGGCGAAACAGCTGTCTTCTCGGTTACGAGAAGCTCCACATCACGATAGATACCGCCATAGCGATTCTCCTCGATCGAGGTAGGCAGAACATCGTTGCGCAAAGCGTTGCTCACCGCCACAAGAAGAGCGTTGTTGTAGCCATACGACACCTTGTCGGTAATCTCGAATGTGAATGCCGTATATCCTCCGTGGTGGTCACCGATGTGGCGACCGTTGATAAAGACATCGGCCACGCTCTGCACTCCGTGAAAACGGAGGAAGAGTCGTTTGCCCTTCCACTCGCTCGGAACAAAGAGTGTGCGCTGATAGTTTGCCGAGGTCTGAAGATAGGTGCCGTTACCCACAAAGGCATCGAGATTCCAGGTATGCGGCAGGGAGATTTCACGAGCATTGTCGCTCGAATTCTCCTCCGCATAGAAGAACTTCCAACCACTGTTCAACGAGTATATCTCACGAGCATAACCACTCGATACTACACTCACAGTCAACAAGATATATAGTATCCACCTCTTCATAGTAGCACCTTTTATAGGTGCAAAGATAGGAAATTCGCAAATAATTTGCTAACTTCGTGCAGTTATTTCTAATAATTAGCGATGAATTTTTTTGATATACTCACTCTTGTGGCCCTTGTTTGGGCCGTTATAAGCGGTTGGCGCAGCGGCTTCGTGTCGCAGTTGCTGGGCCTTGTAGGCATCATCCTCGGCGTTGCTCTTTCGGTGCGCTACGGCGCTGCCGTAGGCGAATTGTTCCATATCGACGCACGATTTTCGGCTGTTGCAGGCTTCCTGATAACCTTCGTTACAACACTTATCATTGCCACTATTTTGGCAAGACTTATCGCACGAGTGCTCTCATTCATAGGCTTGGGTTGGGTCAACTCCTTGCTCGGCATAATGTTGTCGATTGTTAAAGGGTTGTTGGTATTGAGTCTGCTCTACACCTCGATCTATGCACTGAACGCCAATTTGCAGTTTATCGAGTCCGACTACTTCAACAACTCGATATCGTTCGATCTGGTGCGCAGTTGCGCCGAGCCTCTCTTCGACTATTGGGAGAGTGCCAAACAGATAGTTCTTTCACAAACCCCAAAAGCGTAGCCGATGCAGAGAATTGAAGGATTGGTAATGCGTGCCACAGGCAGTTGGTACGAAGTTTTGCACGAGGGCGAAATTTTACGCTGTCGTATGCGTGGTAAGTTGCGCCTCAGAGGTGTCCGTTCGACCAACCCTGTAGTTGTAGGCGACACAGTACATTGCGAATCGGGCGAGGATGGCGAATGGGTAATTGTAGATATTGCGCCACGCCACAACTACATTATCCGTCGTGCATCGAACCTCTCGAAGGAGTCGCATATCATCGCCTCGAATATCGACCGAGCAATGTTGGTCGTAACACTCGTTGAGCCCGTTACCGCAACCGAATTTATTGACCGTTTCCTCGTTACCTGCGAGGCATACAAGGTTCCCGTAACCATCCTTTTGGCAAAGATTGACCTTCTGCAGGAGTCGCCCGAGATGGTGGAGCAATTCCACCGCATATACGAGGGTGCCGGCTACGAGGTTATTGACATCTCGGCGACCAATGGCATAGGCATTGAGCGCATAAAGGAGATGTTGGCGGGCAAGACCACCCTGCTCTCGGGCAACTCGGGTGTAGGCAAATCGACCCTTATCGGAGCTATTGACCCTACGATAGAGATCCGCACTGGCGAGATATCGGACTCATTCCACAAGGGCAAACACACCACCACCTTCTCGACAATGTATCGCATTGCCGACGGTTTCATTATCGACACCCCGGGTGTAAAGGGTTTTGGTTTGATAGATATCGACGACAAGGAGTTGTGGCACTACTTCCCCGAGATGATATCCCGAGTAGGCGAGTGCAAGTTCTTCAACTGCACCCATACCCACGAGCCCCATTGCGCCGTAATAGAAGCGGTAAAGCGTGAGGAGATAGCCTTCTCCCGCTACGAAAGTTACCTGAAAATACTCGACGAAGATGACAAATACAGAAAATAACAACCCTCTATCGGCCGACGAGCTCTCGCTCGACGAGGTGCGTGAACGCAACGAATATCTCTCCTCTTTCCTGTTGGAGAGTCGTATCGACACGCTCAACAGAGCGCTCGATATGCGCACCGAGTATCTGACCGTTATGACCGAGAATATGTTCCACGCACAGAATGCCAGCGCCATTGTGCGCCACTGCGAGGCGTTTGGTGTGCAGAACATCCATACGGTCGAGGATCTGTGTCCGTTTCTGCCGACCCTCAACATCGCACTCGGAACAGATAAGTGGATAGATGTCAAGCGCCACGCCACGACCGCCGATGCAATAAAGGATCTGCGCAAGGAGGGCTATCGCATCATCGCCACTACCCCACACCACAAGAGTTGTACTCCCGAGACTTTCGATGTCAAGAAGGGTAAGTTTGTGCTTGTTTTCGGAACGGAGAAGACCGGTGTTTCGGAGGAGATTATGGCCGAAGCCGACGAGTTTTTGCAGATTCCGATGTGCGGAATGGTCGATTCGCTGAATGTATCGGCCTCGGCTGCCATTTTGATATATATGCTCTCGCAGCGTATGCGTCTTGAGTGCGACGATTGGCACCTCTCCGACGAGAAGCGCACACGCACACTCTACGATTGGTATCGCTACGCCGTAAGAGATTCGGAGGCGCTCCTTGAACGCAAATATCCTAAGAAATGAGATATTTTACAATTTTAGTTGCTCTTCTTTTGGCGGGTTGTTCGCCTGTGTCGCAATATCGCACCGTCGATGGTTCGATGCTCGGCACCACTTACCATATTGTAGCCGAGACATCGCTCTCAAGCGAGAGAATTTTCGAGGAGATGCAACGCATAAATCTCGAAGCGATAGCCTCGATGTCGATCTTCAATCCGAATTCGCAGTTGAGCCGCATAAATCGCAACGAAAGCGACTCCGTCGATATTCATATCGCACGAAATATAGAGGTCGCAGCAAAGGTCAATGCCCTCACACCTCGCTACGATATTACCGTGAAACCGCTTGTCGAAGCCTACGGCTTTGCTGCCAAGAACCGTGAGGCAAAGCCAAATATCGACTCACTCATTCAGTTTGTCGGCTTCGATAAGTTCCACCTCGAAGGCCACCGCATCGTGAAAAAGGACTCCCGCCTGCAAATAGATTTGAACTCGGTAGCCAAAGGCTATGTTGTTGATCTTATTGCAGAGTGGCTCGACAGACAAGGCGCAGAGAACTATATCGTCGAGGTTGGAGGTGAGATTTGCGCCAAGGGCGTAAATGCGAAAGGCATTGCGTGGCGTGTAGGCGTGGATACTCCGTTCGATAACAACAACTCGCCCGGTGCCCACCAGCAGAAGGTGGTGCAGATTAGTGGCTTGGCTCTTGCCACCTCGGGCAACTATCGCCGATTCTACTACAATGACGCAGGTGAACGCATCTCGCACACATTAAACCCTCAAACAGGTCGTTCGCAGACCACTTCGCTCCTCTCGGCAACCGTCATAGCTCCTCGTTGCGCCGTAGCTGATGCATTGGCTACCGCCTTTATGGCTTCGGGCGAAAACGAAGCTATCGCACTTGCCAAAAGGTTGTGCGATAGCATACAGGTCTATTTCGTACTTGCACCCGAGCAGGGCAAAGAGGAGTATCGTGAGTTCTCAACCCTCTGCGAGTAGCAATCTATCTACATCCGAAACACTCGAACCAAGGATTATGCAGATTCTCCTTGTTGTAGCGTAGTGGTTCGTGGTCAGGCAACGAATGTACCGAACCTCCCGACTCGGCCAACACCAGCTCCGCAGCGGCCGTATCCCACTCGTAGGTGGGTGTGGTGCGAGGATAGTAATCTATTGCACCCTCGGCCATTAAGCAGAACTTATAGGAGCTTCCCTGCTCGATAACCTCCGCCTCGGGGTGGTTCTTACGCATCTGCTCGACAAAGTGTTCGGTTTCGGCTGTTTGGTGCGAACGGGAAACAGCTATGCGGAACTCTCCGTCGGAGGTGCTCTTTAGTGGCAATATCTTCGCATTTTGTCGAATGTCGTCGTTGCCGTAATCTGCGCCTGCATCGGGTTTAATACCCTCCAGCAACATTGCACCACACCCCTTCTCAGCAAAG
The DNA here is from genome assembly GCA_017632115.1 of Alistipes sp. Lineage (GTDB taxonomy): Bacteria > Bacteroidota > Bacteroidia > Bacteroidales > Rikenellaceae > Alistipes. The sequence continues at coordinate 28,304 of JAGBRY010000113.1, forward strand.
TATATCTTACCCAGATAGGGAACATAGACAATTGCTCCGATACACTCATTATCGGCCATCAAGGCGATATTAACGGTAAACTCATTGTTGCCTTTAATAAACTCGATGGTGCCGTCGAGTGGATCTACAAGCCAGAACATCTCCCAATTCTTACGCTCATCGTAGAGCATCTCTCGACCCTCTTCCGAAAGAATTGGAATGCGTGTTTCACCCAGCACCTCCTTGATTTTGTTGTGGGCAAGGCGGTCTGCAATGGTCAGAGGTGTATTGTCGCTCTTAACCTTGATGTCGAAACCCTCTTTGGAGTCGTATACCTTCATTATCTCGGCCCCGGCACGCACCGCAGCATTGAAAGCTAAAGGTAAAAGGTAGGCTCTAAGTTGTTGATCTATCATAACGCATTTCTATTATCTCTTCGCTGTCGATTTCGGAGCACCGAGAGGCCCTTCTCAAGCTCCTCTCCATCACACTTGCTCTCTTTGTAAAGATAGTGAAAATTTCTCACTGTTTCAACTAAATAACGATAAAAATTTCTCCACATTGTATCGAGCCGCAAGAATAGCCCCTTTTCGGTTACCACACGACACGAAACATACAGAAATAGTCCGACTGCCACCATCGACACCACCGCCGATACAAACATCAGCACACTATCGAAGAGCCACGCCGTCAGCGCCATAGCCGTAGGCAGCAAAAGTGCTACAATGGCAAATAGTCGGCCTCGCTTTTGCCAAGCTAAAGCGTGATTGGTACGAAGTCGCAAATAGCCATTCGGGCGCTTGGTGGTTGCCTTTTCGAGATGCGCATCGCTCCCTACGATACTTCGAAGCGAGAGAGAAGTTACAGAGTGTTGCGAAGCGATAAGATTGGCGCAATAGGTTATGACATTGCGCTCCACAATGCTCTCGCCCTGCAGATGAAGCACATAGTCGTATGAGGCGACCCTCTTGCCCACATCCAAGGCTGCACCCCGATATTCGGCAGGCAGATCGACAAGCACCACCCTACGAAATGCCCGATGACGAGAGCGATACAAAGCCCTTACGCCCTCGAGGTGGGTATGATTTACCCTTATAAGGTGATATCTCCCGACCAACTCTCCCAACGAGTGGAGCGGATGCTGCAGGTCGGTTATGACGATTGCCTCGCTGCGGGGATACTCCTCTTCGAGCAGAGCGATAAGCGGAGCTGATGTTTCGGGGTACTCCACCACCGCCGAGACTCCGATATGGGCAATACCTTCACGCATTCGGCAGACAATCGTCGTCAAACGACAGGAGCGATACCATACCGCCACAAACACCACCGCTCCGACAAGCGACAGGAGCGAGAGAGCAAAAAACAGAGCAGAGATTAGTTGCATACCATTCGACATTTATAGGAGTTTATTCGTTGCGAAAAGAGGGTGCGCTCCTCGGCTGTAAGCAGGTGGGCACACGAACGCAGAGAGTAGCAGTTCTGCACTGCGTGGAGCAGGAATGACAGTCGCTGATGGGGCATAAGGCGCAGCACGGCACCTCTCGCTTGCGCAGTAGAGATGTCGCCCCGCACAGAGCAGAGCGTCTGCAATGCCATATACGACACCTCGCCATCTTCCGACTCGGCAAGGCGTTGCAAATGTGGCTCGGCATCGACCGCCAAGAGGGTGCCGCAGATATAGATGCCCAGAAGTTGCAGATTGCGATTCTCCGACAATAGCAACGGAGTGTAGGCAATTGGAGCACCTGTTCGGCGAAGCAACTGCTCCAAAACCGCCACCTCGTAGAGGGTGAGTGAGTCATTAAATCGCACGATATGGCGTATTGCCCGATCGGGTCGAGCCGAGACAAGTGCCGCCGTAGCGTGAAAGCGAATTGCACGATGGTCGCTCTCTATATAGTCGGATGCATACTCAGCCATAGTGGCTACATAGGGCAGAGAGGAGAGCTTCGAGAGGTTATTCACCCTCGACTCCCCGCTTCGCCGATCTATCTGGCGGACCAGATAATAGTCGAGTTCGCACACCTCGATAATAAGCACAAGACGGTTGAGCGAATTGCCATATATTCTCTCCGAGATAAACAGGGCCGAATCGAGTATCAAATCCATCGGAAATCGCAGGCGCAATCCTCGCATCTCCTTGTCGCTCGGCTCCTCCTCTGCCATAATCATAGCCGAGATGTGCCAAATGCATCGAGCCATAAGATATAGGCGGCACCTACGATAGAGGCTCTGCGACAACTGCGCTGCAAGCGCTCCCATCGGCAAGGCCAAGGCGACCATTGCCACCTCATTCAGCATATTTATCATACGAATTCACGGTATTGAGTGGAGACCTTGCAACGGAGCCGCTCGGGGGCTACAGGCATTGTGATAAACTGATTTACACCCTCCTCGAGCAGAGCGGTAACCGTATCCTCGGAGAGGTCGTGCGATAGCACAAAAATTTGAGGCATAATGCCACCTTGACGGATTTGCGCCATTGCATCCGACCCATTCATAAACATGCGAACATCGTCGGTGAGTACAAGGTCGCACTTCGATGTTTGACAGATGCGAAACAACTCCTCACGAGTGGCTGATGTCACAAAGAAGGCGTGAACATTTAATAGCAGCCCTCTAATTAAGGCTCGGAACTCGGCACGAGGCGAGTGAATAACAACTTTTCTCATTCTAAAAAACCATTTTACTCCCGTTGCACAAAGCCAAAAATATGCCAATCGTAAGGAGTTGGCGATTTTTTTGGCAATTAGCAATTTTATTGCTATCTTTGGGAGATAATGAACTTAAAACCTAAAAACTACAATCACTATGTTTAACGAAAATCAGATTCACGAAATCGAGGCTCACGGCTTGACCGTAGCACAGGTCGAGGCTCAAATTGAGGCATTCAAGAGAGGCTTTCCATCACTCGAAGTTGTAAAGGCTGCTTCGCCCGAGGATGGCATCACAATCCTTTCAGAGGAGGAGTGTGACAACGCCGTTAAGTACTACGATGCTATTGCCGAGCAACTTGAGGTTGTAAAGTTTGTACCTGCATCGGGTGCCGCAACCCGTATGTTTAAGGAGTTGTTCGAGTTTGTGAACGACGACAAGCGTGGCAAGGGCATCGACACTCTTTTGCAGAATATCGAGAAGTTTGCCTTCTACGAGGAGTTGAAGGCTACAGGCGTAGATTTTGCCGACGACAAGGCCGTTGTTTCGGCAATCATCAAGGAAGGTCTTAACTACGGTGCAAAGCCAAAGGGTTTGGTAACTTTCCACAACTATGAGGAGGGTGCTCGCAAGGCTATCGAGGAGCACTTGATGGAGGGTGCACAGTATGCCGCATCGAAGGGTGTTTCTCGCCTTCACTTCACTGTATCGCCTGAGCACAAGGCAGCCTTCAAGGCTCTGCTCGACGAGCGTGTAGCTCACTACGAGGCTAAGTTCGGCATCCGCTACGACATCTCTTTCTCGGAGCAGAAGCCTTCAACCGATACCATTGCGGTAAATCCTGACAACACTCCATTCCTCACCGATGAGGGTAAGCTTTTGTTCCGCCCTGCGGGTCACGGAGCATTGCTCTCGAACCTCAACGACATCGAGGCCGATGTAATCTTCGTTAAGAATATCGACAATGTTACCACCGACGCTCTCCGTGGCGACACCATTCGCTACAAGAAGGCCTTGGCAGGTATTCTGCTCGACCTTCAGGCGCAGGCATTTGCTCACCTCAAGGCTTTGAATGAGGGTGTAGCCGAGTTGGCAGTTGTAGCCGAGTTCGTGGAGAAGAAGCTCTGCACAAAGCTCCCGGTTGAGTACGATGCGACATTGCTCAAGGCGTTGCTCGAGCGTCCTATCCGTATTTGTGGTATGGTGCGCAACGAGGGCGAGCCTGGCGGTGGCCCATTCTGGGTAAAGAACGACGACGGCACACAGTCGTTGCAGATTGCCGAGTCGAGCCAGATTTCGGCTGAGGATATGCCTTTGATGAAGGAGGCTACCCACTTCAATCCGGTTGATTTGGTTTGTGGCGTACGCAAAGCTGATGGCTCGAAGTTCGATTTGATGGGTTACACCGACCCTAAGACCGGTTTTATCTCTTCGAAGTCGAGCGGTGGTCGTGAGTTGCGTGCACAGGAGTTGCCTGGTTTGTGGAATGGTGCAATGGCTAAGTGGAACACCATCTTCGTGGATGTGCCTATCTCAACATTCTCGCCAGTGAAGGTTGTTCAGGATTTGCTCCGTCCACAACACCAATAGGAGATTAACCACAATAACCACAATAAAGAATATGAAGAATTTTAGATTTGCACTCGTATGCCTTGTTATGGTGTGCTGTGCAGGAGTGCTTACGGCACAAGAGTTGATTCCTACCCCTGTGGAGGTTTCGTACAAGGGTAAGAAAAAGGTTAAGATTGAGCAGGTGGATGCTAAGGTAGATGCTTCGCTCAACCTTCCGGAGGAGGGCTACACCCTCGAGATTAAGGGTACTACCGCCGTACTTCGTGCGAAGACAGCGCAGGGCTTGGTTTGGGCAAACGCCACACTCGCTCAACTCAAAGATGAGGATGGTTTGGTGCGCATAGCAAAAATCAAGGACTATCCTGCATTCCCTATCCGTGGCTTTATGCACGATACAGGTCGTAACTTCCGCTCTGTGGAGAACCTCAAAAAGGATATCGACCTCTTCTCGGCTTACAAGCTCAATGTATTCCATTGGCACTTGACCGATAACCCCGCTTGGCGCATCGAAAGCAAGTGCTATCCACAGCTCAACGACCCGAAGTACTGCCCTGCAGCTCGTAACCCGGGTAAGTTCTACACCTACGACGAGATCCGTGATGTGATTAAGTATGCCAAGGAGCGTGGCGTGATGATTATCCCTGAGCTCGACATCCCGGGACATAGCCAATACTTTTGGACTATCTTCGGTTGCTATATGGAGAGCGAGAAGGGTATGAAGATTCTCGACAAGCTCTTTGCCGAGTTCTTCGCCGAGATTTCGGCCGAGGATTGCCCTTACATTCACCTCGGTTCGGACGAGGTGCGTCGCAAGATGAAGGATGCTGAGGGTTTTGTTCGCTACTACGAGCAGTTCCTCGCAAAGCACAACCGTATTCCGCTCGTTTGGGATCCGGGTATCAAACCGTCATCGACCACCGTTTGTCAGATCTGGAACGAGGCTATCAAGAATAGCATTGCCGAGAATAAGACCTACAAGAATCCTTATGTGGATTCGTATATGGGTTACCTCAACCACAGTAACCCTGTAAACAATATGCATCGTCACTTCTTGCACCAGATGTGTGCAGCCGAGAAGGGCACAGACCGTGCTTTGGGAGGCATTCTCTGTTTGTGGAACGATGTTCGACTCGCATCGGAGGAGCAGCTCTTCCCAATCAACGGAATGCCACTCGTAATGCTCCCATTTGCAGAGCGTGCATGGGTAGGTGGCAAGGGCTATGGCCTTACTTACGATATGCTCGTACCCGGTCCTGAGAATCAGGGACACCACGACCTCGTAGCCTTCGAGAAGAAGTTGGCATACCATCGTGACCACCAATTCAAGGATGTCGACTGCCACTGGGTAGCCAACGCACATATTCCTTGGCAGGTAACAATCCCTGCAGCACAGGGCACCAAGATGGAGGATATGAAGTGGGAGAAGGCTTATGGTGGTTCGGTAAACCTCCACGCCTTTGCAAAGGCACATGAAGGCAACACCGGCAAGAGCCGTATCGCCTACCTCAAGACCGAGATCTACTCAGATGAGGATCGTGAGATATCGGCTTGGGTATCGCTCGAGACACCTTCTCGCTCAACCCGTCGTTCGGCAGGTATTGGCGAGCAGGGCGAGTGGGAGACCGGCGGTAAGGTAACTATCAACGGTGAGCCTGTAGTACCTCCTACCCCTTGGAAGGAACCGGGTATGTACTCGTACCACTTCAGCACCTACAAGTATCCGGATATTCAGAACTTGGCTTGGACCAACGAGCAGTTGTTCTGGATGCGTGAGCCTGCAAAGCTCAAACTGAAGAAGGGTTGGAACACCCTCCTTATCGAGGCTCCGCTCCACTACTCTACTCCATTCTGGTATGTATCATTCTCGCCTGTCGAGGTAGGCAAGGATGGTCGCTGGACCGAGGTTAAGGGTTTGCAGTACCGATAGGGTTATACCTATATATAATAAATAAGGACTTCCGCTCGGAAGTCCTTATTTATTGGAGGCTATTAGCTATAAAAAATATCACATTTGACACAACTTGTCAAATCGAAGTCGTAACTTTGCACCATAACCTAAAAATATATCAGACATGAGAACACCATCGCACTACACTGAGAAAAAGCCTAAAAAGCGCATAAATCAGCGCACATATGTTTTAATGTGGAATCCTAAAATCTCTTCATACTCTCAAGCAGAATTTGATTGCGATCTTTATCGACTATCCAATGAAGAAGATATTGAACTTGATTGGAGTATTGCAGAGTGGAGAGAGGCCCGAAAGGGGGACCACTTCTACATGATTAAAGTCGGTAAGGGCAAATGCGGAGTTGTGATGTCGGGTACCTTCAAGTCGAAACCGCATCTTGGGCAAGATTGGAGGGATGGCAAGAGAGAGAAAATTCTTTATGTAGATTTAGAGATAAAACATATGATTCTCCCTCAACGATGTCCATTGCTAACAACAAAAAAGCTATCGGAGGCTATTCCAGACTTCGAATGGAGCGGTGGATCGTCAGGACGACTTCTCTCGTCCGAGCAAGCAGAGAAACTGAATAACCTATGGGATGAGTATCTTGACAAGCACTACTATCTATTCTTGCCACGAGCAGCAGAAGCGATAGACAAAAGCAAAAGGCGCTATTGTATTATCGACTAATAATAAAATGGGGCGCCATAAGGCACCCCATTTCTTTTGTATTTTGCCACTTGCTTACAGCAATTTCGACAATGACTCCAAGTTCTTCTCGTTGAGCAACTGCTTACCCTCAGCCGTATAAGCGTAGTCGATACGATCGGCAAAGTGCGACTCAACCTTGTTGCGCACAACCTTCATTGTACTATTCACCAATCCGTTCTGCTCGGTGAAAGCCTCGTCTACAATAGCCAACGCTGCAGGCAACCAGCGATCCGGGAACTCCTCGCCGAACTCGCCACCTGTACGATACTTGCGAATCTCCGAGTCAATCAACTCTGCAGCCTTTGCAGCATCGTTGCCCACCGCCTTGCGCAAGGCATCCTTATTAGGCACCACGATAGCGATAGTGTATGGATTCTGGTTGTTGTGCAAGATAATCTGATCGATATATGGCGACTTATCCACCATAGCCTCCTCCATACCCTCAGGGCTATACTTCTCTCCATCGCTTGCAATCAACAAGCTCTTGAAGCGGCCCAAAACATAGAGGAAACCATCCTTACCCATATATCCCATATCGCCTGTATGGAGCCAACCGTCAACAACGGTCTCGGCGGTAGCCGAAGGATTCTTCCAATAGCCCGCCATAACATTCTCACCCTTGATAACAATCTCGCCCTTCTCTCCGAGTGGCAACTCGTTACCCTCGTTGTCGAGAATCTTCAACTCCAAAGGCTGAATAACGATACCCGACGAGCCAAAGCGATGACGGCCCTTGCCGAGTGAGTTCGCCGAGATGATAGGCGTAGCCTCCGACAAGCCGTAGCCCTGCAACATAGGCATACCCACGGCGTAGAAGAAGCGCTGCAACTCCGAGTCGAGCAATGCGCCACCACCAACGAAGAACTTAATGTTGCCACCAAAGCCCTGGCGCACCTTCTCGAAGAGAATCTTATCGAACAGTGCCACAAGCGGCTTCAACACAAAACGCCAGCCCTTACCCTTGGTATAGCCATCCTGGTTATACTCGTAGGCCACCTTCAAAGCAAAGTTGAAGAGTTTTTCAACTGTAGGGCCCTGCTTATGAATCGACGCCTCGATATTCTTTCGGAAATTCTTAGCCAAAGCCGGTACCGACAAGAGCACATGCGGCTTCACCTCACGGATATTACCCGGCACATTCTTCAAAGTCTCGAGTGGAGTGCGACCTACCTGTGTAGTGGCAACTGACGCACCGCAAGCAACCATGATATAGAAGCCTGCCACATGAGCAAAGCAGTGGTCGAGTGGAAGGATGATAAACATCGTATAGTCCGACGGAATCGAAATACGAGTCAATGCCTGCTCGACATTTGCAGTATAGTTGCGGTGTGTGAGAATTACACCCTTAGGGTCGGCTGTAGTACCCGAGGTATAGGTAATAGTGGCGTAGTCATCGTTTTGTACCGCCTGACCGATTGCGAGGAACTCCTCACGATGCTCAGCGAGGTACTTTTCGCCCATAGCATTCAGCTCGGCAAGCGAGATCTCGCCCTCCTGCAACTCAATATCACCCCAAACGATGATATGCTTCAAGAGTGGCAACTGCTCACGGATAGCACGAATCTTCGGAAGTTGATTGCGTGAAACAAAAATTGCTACCACATCGGCGTGACGCAAACGGAAGAGCAAGTCGTTTGCCTCCTCCAACTTTATAGACAACGGAACACTAATTGCTCCGGCATAGAGCAAACCCAACTCCGAGGTTATCCAAGCGTTGCAGCCCTCGGCCAAAATCGAAACTGCCTGCTTAGGCTCGATGCCGAGTGCAACCAAACCTGCACCAGTTTTCAATGCTATCTCACGAGTCTCGGCATATGTCGTAGACTCGAATTCGCTTGTCGTCTTTTCGAGCAAGAAGGGTTTTTCGCCAAACTTCTCGACCGACGACTCAAACAAATCGATAATTGTTTTTTTCATATAGTAAACTTGTAGTTTCTGTCTTCAATTAGTCCATCTTCAAGACAGCCAAGAACGCTGTTTGAGGGACCTGCACCTGACCAATCTGGCGCATACGCTTCTTACCGGCCTTCTGCTTCTCGAGCAACTTACGCTTACGAGAGATATCGCCACCGTAACACTTTGCAGTTACATCCTTACGCACCGCCTTCACGGTTTCACGAGCGATAATTTTTGCACCGATAGCCGCCTGAATAGCGATATCGAACTGCTGGCGAGGTATCAACTCCTTCAACTTCTCGCACATCTTGCGACCGAAGTCGTAGGCGTGGTCGGCATATATCAACGACGACAACGCATCGACAGGGTCGCCATTTAAGAGGATATCCAACTTAGCCAACTTACTTGTTTCGTAGCCGGTGCGGTGGTAGTCGAACGAGGCGTAGCCCTTCGAGATACTCTTCAACTTATCGTAGAAGTCGAAGACAATCTCCGACAACGGCATCTCGAAATTAACCTCCACACGGTCTTGCGTAATGTATGTCTGATTTTTCAAGATTCCTCGCTTGTCGATGCAGAGTTTCATCACAGGGCCAAGGAAGTCGGCCTTGGTGATAATCTGCGCCAAGATATAAGGCTCCTCTATCTTTGCAATTTTGGTAACCTCTGGCAATCCCGATGGGTTGTGCACCTCGATCTCCTCGCCCATAGTGGTAGTAATCTTGTACGATACATTCGGTACGGTGGTGATTACATCCATGTCGAACTCACGATAGAGTCGCTCCTGGATAATCTCCATATGGAGCAAGCCCAAGAAACCGCAACGGAAACCAAAGCCCAACGCCAACGAACTCTCAGGCTCGAAGGTGAGCGAAGCGTCATTGAGCTGCAACTTCTCGAGCGAAGCACGCAAATCCTCGTATTGGTCGGCCTCGACAGGGTAGACACCCGCAAAGACCATCGGTTTTACATCCTCGAAACCTGCGATAGCCTCGGTGCAAGGGTTTGCCACCGAAGTGATAGTATCACCAACCTTCACATCCTTCGAGTTCTTGATACCCGAGCAGATATATCCTACATCGCCCGCCTTAACCTCCTTGCAAGGCTGCATCTTCAACTTCAAAACGCCAATCTCGTCGGCATCGTACTCCTCGCCGGTATTGAAGAACTTAACATGTTCACCCTTGTGGATTGTTCCGTTGAAGACACGGTAGTATGCGATAATACCTCGGAACGGATTAAACACCGAGTCGAAAATCAACGCCTGCAACGGGCCGTTATCATCACCCTTTGGTGCAGGAACACGCTTTACGATAGCCTCCAACACCTCGTCCACGCCCTGGCCGGTCTTACCCGAAGCGCAAAGGATATCGTCGTGGTCGCAACCGAGAAGGTCTACTATCTGATCCTTCACCTCGTCGATCATCGCCGACGGCATATCGATTTTATTCAATACGGGGATAATCTCCAAGTCGTTGCCAAATGCAAGATAGAGATTCGAGATGGTCTGCGCCTGGATACCCTGCGACGCATCCACAACAAGGAGTGCGCCCTCGCACGATGCGATAGCACGAGATACCTCGTATGAGAAGTCGACATGTCCCGGGGTGTCAATCAGGTTGAGTGTATATTGCTCGCCATCCTTCGCTACATAGTTCATCTGAATGGCGTGTGACTTAATCGTAATACCCTTCTCTCGCTCGAGATCCATATCGTCGAGAACCTGCGACTGCATCTCTCGTTGATTCAAAGTATTGGTAGCCTCCAACAAACGGTCGGCCAAGGTAGATTTACCGTGGTCGATATGGGCTATAATGCAAAAATTCCTAATTTTCTTCATAATCGAGGCAAAGATAGAAAAACAAACGGAAAACGGAAAGCGGAAAACGGAAAACTTTTAATTAGAAATTAAAAATTGTCTTTACGACTCTCTCTGTTACCCCTCGATGCTGATTTACATAGACCTTTGCAAGGGCTGACAAGCGGGCCAGATAGTCATTATCACTCTTCAACTCATCAAACCACCCCTTCAACTCCTCGGCACTCCTAACCGAGCGACCTGCTCCGAGTTCTATCAAGTCGCAAGCCTCCTTGAATTTGCAATACTTCGGTCCAAAGGCCACAGGCATGCCGTAGACTGCCGCCTCCAAAGTGCTGTGGATGCCCACGCCGAAGCCTCCGCCAATATATGCCCACTCAGCCGAACCATAGACTCGAGAGAGCAGGCCTATAGTATCGAGAACAAGCACCTGCTTTTCGGCAAAATCATCGGGTAGTTGCGTATAACGCACCGCACCACCCTTCACCTCTCGCAAAAGGCGTTCGATGCGCTCCTCGTCCATCTCGTGCGGAGCAACCACAAATTTTATATCGGGATTTTCATTTATGAGCGGCAAGAGAATCTCCTCATCGGGGCCCCAGGTCGAGCCTGCCACAAAGAGTCGCTTATCGCCCTTAAACTTCTCTATCACCTCCACTCGCTTTGCCTCGTCGGCAATAGCAATAACCCTATCGAAGCGTGTATCGCCCGCCACAACAACATTTTCAACACCAATCTCGGCAAGCAACTCTTTTGAGCCTTCGTTCTGCACAAAGAGGGTTTCGAATGTTCGGAGCGCCTCACGCCAAATGCCGCCAAGCGGATGAAAGAATATCGAATTGCGACGGAAGATTGCCGATGCAATATAGGTACGGATATTGCGACGACGCAACTCCGCAAGCATATTGAGCCAAAACTCATTCTTCACAAAAATAGCCAGCTCGGGTTTTACTACATCGAGGAATTGTCGCACTCTCCGTCGAGTATCGGCGGGAATATAGAAGACAAAGTCGGCATTCGGGTAGTTCTTGCGCATCTCGTAACCCGAAGGCGAGAAGAAGGTCAACAAAATTTTATAACCCGGGTAGTTGGCACGAATATAATCAACAATAGGTCGTCCCTGCTCAAATTCGCCCAGCGACGAAGAGTGTATCCAAACGATATGCTCGGCTTTGCCAACAGCCTGTTTCAGCCGCTCAGCCAACCCCTTACGCCCCTCGCACCACAGCCGGGCCTTCTCGTTGAAAGGCGCAGCCAGGCGGATAAGCAGGGCATATAACGCCATGCAGATATTATAGAGCCACTTCATCATTACCAACCATATTCCAATGCATCCTCAACAAAGCGCAATGCCTCCACTCTATCGCCCACCATTTCGATGGCAATCAGTGAAAATCGAGGTTCAAGCATCGAGTGGTGCTGAGCCATATATGCCGAGGCTGCACGACGCATAGCACGCAGTTTCTGCTCGTTGATAGCCTCCTCAGGGGCAGTCATCGTACCAAATTTACGAGTTTTCACCTCCACAAAGTGGAGTTCGTCGTGGCGTGTTGCAATGATATCGACCTCGCTGCGAGCAATGCGATAGTTGCGTTCGACAATCATAAAGCCGTTCCGGCGAAGGTAGTCCACCGCCGCCTGTTCGCCTATTGCGCCTCGTATCTGCTTCTCGGTCTGCATCTACAACAGGAAGCTCAAGTCGTCACCCGCCTGAACTTCGTATGCTGCTACTCCCTTCTTGAAAATTCGCATTGGACGAGAGCCGATAAGCTCCAATTTGCCATCTACATAGCGCAACATACAACCCTCACGCAAGCCTACAACATAGCGGCGTGGGTTAGCCTCGATATACTCCTCGATACGCTGCTCACGGGTCTCACCTGCATGGCCCTCGGGATTTGCGTCGAGATAGTGCGGGTTAATCTGGAACTTAACCGCTCCGATAGCCTTGAACGACTCAGGCTCCACGATAGGCATATCGTTGGTGGTGCAGATTGTAGGACAGCAGACATTGCTACCTGCCGACCAACCTACATACGGAGTACCATCTTTGACCTGCTTTAGGATAGCCTTCATAAGGCCCTGCTCCTGCATCTTCTTGGTGAGAGCAAAGGTATTGCCACCGCCTACACAGATGGCCTGAGCCTCCTTGATAGCTTTGCGAGGATTCTTCTCACGATGGATAGAGCGCACCTTCACGCCAATCTCATTAAAGCGCTCCTGGACCTTACGCTCATACTCATCGTAGGAGAAGGTAACGGCTGCATAAGGAACGAAAACAACCTCGCTCACGCCCTGCAAATGGTTGGCAATCTGCCCAATCGGATACTTCAAATATGCCTCTCCGGCATTAGTTGAATTTGAGATAAGTAATAATTTCATATATTATACTGATTTTCAATGATTTACAATTTTCACAGCACGAAGTGTTTATAAATTCTTCGTAAATTTATGCCAAAGATAAGAAAAAAATGCTACATTTGCACCGTTGCGTTTCCATATTTTTAATATGTTTGACGATAAATCATCGCTCAGAACGACATAGGAACGCATTTTGGAAAAGAAATTGAAAGAAATTTACATACAACTAAACTATTGTTAAATTAAAAACTGAAAGTTATGTCAGAGATTCAAGAAAAAGTTGTTAAGATTATCGTTGACAAGTTGGGCGTTAAGGAGTCGGAGGTAACCCCTGAGGCTACATTTACAGGCGACCTCGGTGCTGATTCGTTGGACACCGTTGAGCTCGTTATGGAGTTCGAGAAGGCATTCGGCGTTCAGGTTGAGGACGAGGCTGCTGAGAAGTTCCAGACTGTAGGTGATGTTATCGCTTACATCGAGGAGCACAAATAGTCTTACACACATTTGAAGTTTCAAACCGGCATACAGTGCGTATGAAAGAGGCAAGACGAGTTGTTGTTACAGGAATAGGCACTATTAACCCCATCGGACACAATATCGAGGAGTATTTTACTAATCTCGAGCAGGGTGTGTCAGGTGCGACTGAAATAACACTCTTCGATGCCACCAATTTCAAATCACGCATTGCGTGCGAGGTTAAAAATTACGATTGGACCAATTACTTCGATCGCAAAGAGGTTCGCAAATATGACCGATTCTGTCAGTTTGCGCTCATAGCGGCAACCGAAGCTGTCGAGGATGCTTCCTTCGACTTCGACACCCTCAACAAAGAGCGTGCAGGCGTTATTTGGAGTTCGGGTATCGGTGGTCTTCAATCTTTACAAAACGAAGTTATGGGCTGGGCCGAGGGAGATGGTATCCCTCGCTTCAGCCCATTCCTTGTACCCCACCTCATCACCGATATCGCTGCAGGACACATCTCTATAAAGTATGGTTTGATGGGTCCAAACTACAGCGTTACATCGGCTTGCGCATCGTCGAACCACGCAATGATCGACGCCTTGAACCTCATCCGCTGGGGTAAGGCAGATGTCATAGTTACAGGAGGCTCAGAGGCCCCAATAACCATCTCTGCAGTAGGAGGTTTCTCGTCGATGCACGCACTCTCCACCCGCAACGACGACCCTTCGCACGCCTCTCGTCCGTTCGACGCAGGCCGTGACGGCTTCGTTATTGGCGAGGGAGCAGGTGCACTCGTATTCGAGGAGTACGAACACGCCAAGGCTCGAGGTGCAAAGATCTACTGCGAGGTTGTCGGCGGCGGAATGTCGGCCGATGCCTACCATATGACCGCCCCTCACCCCGAGGGCAAAGGTGCAATAATGTCAATGCAGGATGCTCTGAACGATGCCGAGTTGACAATAGAGGATATCGACTACCTCAATACTCACGGCACATCGACCCCTCTTGGCGATATTGCTGAGTTGACAGCCATACAGTCACTCTTCGGAGAGCACGCCTACAAGATGAATATCTCGTCGACGAAGTCTATGACAGGCCACCTGCTTGGTGCCACTGCAGCAACCGAGGCATTGGCTTGCATTATGGCTATCAACCGAGGCATAGTACCTCCGACCATAAATGTCGAGGAGGTTGACCCTCAGATTGACTCGAAACTAAATTTGACACTCGGTAAGGCTCAGAAGCGAGAGGTTCGTTGCGCCATGAGCAACACCTTCGGCTTCGGAGGACACAACTCTACCGTAGTGTTCCGCAAAATCTAATCACAAGATTATGTTAGACTTTATACTCCGTCCGATACGCCGTAATTTCGGACGCAATAAATTATACTATCGAATCATCGACGATATGTTCGGCTTTATCCCGAACAATATCGAACTCTATAAGTTGGCACTTATCCACAAGTCGGCATCGGTAGAGATGGGTGGTCGCAGCATCAACAACGAGCGACTCGAGTTCCTGGGCGATGCCGTAATCGAGAGCATCACCTCGGACTACCTCTTTATTGAGTATCCCGATTATGACGAGGGCAAACTCACCAAGTTGCGCTCGAAGTTGGTATCACGCCAATCGCTCAACGCTATAGCCTGCAAACTCGGCTTGGACAAGCACATCATCTGCTGTCGCTCGATAAATGCAACGCAGAAGCACATCTTCGGCGATGCCTTCGAGGCTATAATGGGTGCGATCTACCTGGATCAGGGCTACAACTTCGCTAACAGACTGCTCATCAACAACATATATTCGCAAAATCTCTCACTCGAGGAGGTCGATGAAACTGAAACCGACTTCAAGAGCCGCCTTATCGAATGGGGGCAGAAGAATCATCACGCTGTGGTTTTCCGTACCAAAGGTACACCTACCGGAGCAGGGGGCACACGCTCGTTCCGTTGCACTATCCTGATAGACAATTTGGAGGTTGGTCACGGCATTGGTTCGTCGAAGAAGGAGGCCGAGCAGAAGGCTGCTCAGTCTGCAACTTATGAGCCGAGCGACGAGGAGGTTGCACGAATGCTCGACCGATTGGACAAGATGAGCAAATAGCACTACGGAACAATGCAGGAGATTAGGAATAAAATAGCCATTCGAGGCTTCGAGGCTCTATCGGATGTGGAGATACTCTCCGTTTTGCTGGAGGATGAGGCTCTCGCCGAGGCGCTGATTGCCGAGTGTGGTTCATTGGCAGGAGTTGCAAATCTCCCATCTTCCCGACTGCGAATGATTGCCGGATTGGGTGCAAAGCGCACCGAGCGTGTTCAGGCGGCTATCGAAATAGGACATCGCATATCGTCGGCAAATAGAGCCGTCGAGGAGAGCATATCTTCGAGCGAAGATGTGGTTCGCATTATGCGTCCGAAATTGCAAGACAAAAAACACGAAGAGTGCTGGGTGTTGTTCCTCACAAACTCAAATCGTATTATCGAGTGTCGATGTATGAGTCAAGGTGGCGTGCAAGCAACCGTTGTCGATCATCGCCTTATCATAAAAAGGGCATTAGAGTTGCTTTCTACTCGAATAATAATCGTTCATAACCACCCTTCAGGTAGTGCTACACCGAGTGGTGCAGACTTCGAGATAACGAAGAAAATTAAGGATGCGGCCTCGCTCTTCGATATTCAATTGCTCGACCACATCATTGTCAGCACAACCGAAAGTTACTCTTTTAAGAGTAACGGTAAGTTGTAAAAAGGGTAACACATATTAAATTATTTCTCTTTAGCCATTGTTTTTCGCAAAATAATGGCTAATTTTGTCGTAATAAAATCCTAAAAAATACAAAAATGAAAAGAAGAACTATTGCGCTATGCACATTGCTTTTGGCGGTCATCACCTCGGCACTTGTTTTTGTTGTCGGAGGCAACGACAAGCCTTACACCATTAAGAAGGGAATGATTCACTTCGACGAGCCAAAGCGTGAGGCTGGTCAGACCTCGATGCTCGGTTTTGCGGCAGAGCCTATCGACACCGTTCGTATCGGTATCATCGGCATCGGTCAACGAGGCAAGGGACCATTGAAGCGTATGTCATTTATCGAAGGTGTAAAGATTGTGGCTATCTGCGATCTTCACCAGAAGAATATCGACAAGGGACAGGCTCGCCTCGAGAAGTATGGTATGCCTCGTGCCGACGAGTATGTTGGCGAGGAGGCTTGGAAGCAGGTGTGCCAGCGAGAGGATATCGACCTCATATACATCACAACCGATTGGTTGTCGCACACCCCTATCGCAGTCTATGCAATGGAGCATGGCAAGCATGTGGCTATTGAGGTTCCGGCTGCAACATCGGTTGCAGAGTGTTGGCAGTTGGTTGACACTTCGGAGCGCACCCGTCGTCACTGCATGATGCTCGAGAACTGCATCTACGACCACTTCGAGCTTACAGCCCTCAACATGGCACAGCAGGGACTCTTTGGCGAGATTATCCACGCCGAGGGTGCCTACATTCACGCACTCGATAAGTTCTGGCCATTGTTCAACGACAATTGGCGCTTGAAGTTCAATCAGGAGCACCGAGGTGATGTCTATGCAACACACGGCCTTGGCCCTGTATGTTTTGCTCTCAATATCCACCGTGGTGACCGTATGACACACCTTGTGTCGATGGATACCGATTCGTGGGTTGGCAAGGAGTTGGCAAAGGAGTCGCTCGGCACCGAGGAGTTCGCAAATGGCGACCACACCTCGACCCTTATCCGCACAGCAAAGGGTAAGACTATCGAGTTGCAGCACAATGTCTACACCCCACGCCCATACAACCGTCTGTATCAGCTCACCGGAACAAAGGGCTTTGCCAACAAGTA
Source organism: Alistipes sp. (assembly GCA_017632115.1). GTDB lineage: Bacteria > Bacteroidota > Bacteroidia > Bacteroidales > Rikenellaceae > Alistipes. Next base: position 45,567 of record JAGBRY010000113.1, read on the forward strand.
CCCTGTGCAGGGTATTCTTCTCGAGCACGACAAGATGGCTGATAGCGGTGTAGTGCCTAATCACGAAGACCTTTCGTCGCATAAGTTCTTGCCAAAGGAGGCGTTCGACGCTTTGATGGAGAAGTATCGCCACCCTATCCAGAAGGAGTTGCTCGAGCACGCAAAGAAGGTCGGAGGCCACGGAGGTATGGACTTCATCATGGACTACCGTCTTATCTACTGCTTGCGCCACGGCTTGCCACTCGATCAGGATGTATACGATGCAGCTGAGTGGTCGTGCATTGGCGAGTTGACTGCAGCATCTATCGAGAACAACTCAATGCCTGTTGCTTTCCCTGATTTCACCCGTGGTGAGTGGAACAAACTCAAGGGCGTAACATTCGCAAAGTAATCGAGTAGGTTGTGATACCTACAATGACATATTTCAAAGTGGCTCTGTCTGCCCCTGCGCACCATTTCAAGCGCTTGAGGTCGGCAGAGCCTCTTCTTTACAATGGTTCGCCTATCATCAGGCGCACAAATTCGGCCATCGAGTCGGAGATATTGTGGAAAGGACGACGCTTTATGCTCTATCTGCCACTCCAGGCCGAAAGCATACACAAAATAGAGGAGCTGGAGTCTATAGCTCGGGAGCGTAGCCGAGGTCCACTACTCGAAAATCACATACTCTACGAGGAGCTTATGATGTTCGACTCTGTCGGACACAAACACCTCTTCGACATCGTTTTGCAGGAGTTACCATCGGGCAAAACACTAAGAGAGGCCGTGAACTGCTATCGTGCCAACGATCTAAAAGCTGCCATACAGAAGATGAAGTGTCGTCTTGATGCCATAGGTTTTCGGCACAACAACCTCACTCTCTCGAACATTCTGATTTGCGACAGTGGCATAGCTCGCCCGCTACGATATTGGTATGCCGATTGGGAGCTCTACTCCGACAACGATATCTCTCAGCTGATTGACTTTATAGAGAGGAGTAGCCACGCCGAATTCGACGCCACGCTATCGCCTCTATTGGCGCAAGATTGCGAAGCCGAATACAACGCATCTCCTACCGCTAAAAGAGCTATCACACTCCGCTGCAAAGGCCACCGCTACGGCTTTGTCGATAGTGACGGACGAATGATAACCCCTTTCATCTACTCGTGGGCAAGCAATTTCGAAGAGGGGCGTGCCATTGTGGCCAAGAATGGTAAAATGGGTGCAATAGATTGCAACGGGCGCAAAGTTATACCCGTAATTTACAACTCGTTGGAGTTCAACATCGAAACGGGATTTTTCACGGCAACTCGCACACCATATTGCTACCTGATAGACTACGACGGAAAGATTGTTCGTCGCACAAGAATCGAAGAAAACGAGCACGCTATGGCTGCGGTTGAGCATTTTTAGCTTATAATTTTTAATTTTTAATTAAAAAGTCGCAGACTTTTCTTATCTTTGCGCACTGATAGTACACTTTCACAAGCAAATACAAAAAAACTATATATACTATGACACAGGAAGAGTTGTTTAAGAAGTTGATCGCACACTGCAAGGAGTATGGTTTTATCTTCCCTTCGAGCGAGATTTATGATGGTCTTGGAGCTGTTTATGACTACGGTCAGAATGGCGTTGAGTTGAAGAATAACATCAAGCGTTATTGGTGGGATTCGATGGTTAAGCTCCACGAGAATATCGTGGGTATCGACGCTGCCATCTTCATGCACCCACGCACTTGGGAGGCTTCGGGCCACGTTGCAGCATTCAACGACCCACTCATCGACAACAAGGATTCGAAGAAGCGTTACCGTGCCGATGTCCTTATCGAGGACTACCTCGCAAAACTCGACGAGAAGGTTGAGAAGGAGGTTGAGAAGGCTCGCAAGCGTTTTGGTGAGTCGTTCGACGAGGAGCAGTACCGTGCAACCTCGCCTCGTGTAAAGGAGATTTTGGAGAAGCGTGAGGCCGTTCACACCCGCTTCGCAGAGGCTTTGAACAACAGCGACTTGGCTGAGTTGAAGCAGATCATTCTCGACTGCGAGATCGTTTGCCCTATCTCGGGTACTCGCAACTGGACCGATGTTCGCCAGTTCAACCTCATGTTCTCGACCCAGATGGGTTCGACTGCCGAGGGTGCGAACACCATCTACCTCCGTCCTGAGACTGCACAGGGTATCTTCGTAAACTACCTCAATGTACAGAAAACCGGTCGTATGAAACTCCCATTCGGTATCGCACAGATTGGTAAGGCGTTCCGTAACGAGATCGTTGCTCGTCAGTTCATCTTCCGTATGCGCGAGTTCGAGCAGATGGAGATGCAGTTCTTTGTACAGCCTGGCACCGAGATGAAGTGGTGGAACGAGTGGAAGAATACACGTATGGCTTGGCACCGTGCTTTGGGCTTTGGCGACAACAACTACCGCTTCCACGATCACGACAAGTTGGCACACTACGCAAACGCAGCTACCGATATCGAGTTTAACTTCCCATTCGGCTTCAAGGAGGTTGAGGGTATCCACTCTCGTACCGACTT
>JAGBRY010000114.1 GCA_017632115.1 Alistipes sp.
CATTGGCATACTCTGCACCGTAAATCTGGCAGAGTCGCTCAATAGCGAGGTTCTCCACCTTATCCACAACCTCGCAACCACCATAGTAGCGAGCCGCAGGGTAGCCCTCGGCATACTTATTTGTCAAAACCGAACCCATAGCGTTCATCACCTGCTCACTAACAAAGTTCTCCGAAGCGATAAGCTCGATACCACGCATTTGGCGGGCACGCTCCTCGGAGATAAGGTCGAAAATCTGTGTATCTAACTTCATAACCTATATATATTATATTGTTGTTCTTTTCTCTAATTTTGTTCAGTAGCGATGTTCCGAAAACTTTCGCTTTGCGAAATTACAAGTTTTTTCAAATAAAAACACTATATTTGCACTAAACTTATAAACAAATTATAGTATGAAACTACTCGAAGGAAAGGTTGCGCTCGTTACAGGAGCTACTCGTGGCATAGGTCGTGCCATAGCTTTGCGCTTTGCCGAGCAGGGCGCAAATATAGCCTTTACATATCTCTCGTCGGTATCAGCAGCCGAGTCGCTCGTTGCCGAAATAGAGGCTTTGGGCGGTCGTGCTGTGGGTTATGCCTCGAATGCCGCAGACTTTGCCGATGCTCACGCCGTAGTCGAGAAGGTTTTGGCCGAGTTCGGTCAGATAGATATCCTTGTCAATAATGCAGGTCAGACCAAAGACGGTCTTATGCTGCGAATGAGCGAGGAGCAGTGGGATTCGATTATCGACACCAACCTCAAGTCGGCATTCAACTTCATCCACGCCGTAACCCCTGCAATGGCTCGTCGTCGTGCAGGCTCTATTATAAATATGTCGTCGGTGGTGGGAACAAACGGCAATGCCGGACAGTGTAACTACTCTGCATCGAAGGCGGGTTTGATTGGTCTTACGATGTCGTTCGCCAAGGAGATGGGTGCACGAGGTGTTCGTTGCAATGCAATCGCTCCAGGCTTTATCGTTACCGATATGACCGATAAACTCAACGATACTATTAAGGAGTCTATCATTTCATCGGTTACCCTTGGTCGTATGGGCACAGCCGACGAGATTGCCAATGCGGCACTCTTCTTGGCAAGCGATATGTCGTCCTATATTACGGGCGAGGTGCTGAAGGTTACAGGAGGAATGCGATAAAAAAGCGTTCTGATTGGCTCTTTTTGCACCAATCTGCGATAAGCGAGTTCCTCACATAGGCTTACTATGCTGCGGACTCGCTTTCTTGTTTGGCACAAAAATATCCGAATCATAAGCGCTTTTAATTTCTTTGGGGTGCAATAAAAAAAGAGCAGTCAATCGACTGCTCTTTTGTATTTTGCTTTCACTTTTATTTCACCTCAAACTCTGCGGTGAGCAAATCCTTTGTTCGTGACGAAGGACCTACCAATACTCTGAATGTTCCAGGCTCGACTACACGCTCCATCTCGAGGTTGTAGTAGCGCAAGTGCTCAGGTGTGAGAGTAAAGGTGATGCGCTTGCTCTCGCCAGCCTTCAATGCTACACGCTCGAAGCCCTTCAACTCCTTAACAGGGCGTGTTACATCCGAATAGAGGTCACGAATATAGAGCTGAGCAATCTCAACGCCATCACGCTTACCTGTGTTGGTGATAGTAACGCTCGCCTCGATATTCTCGTTAGCTGCAATCTCGCTCTTAGAGAGCTGGAGATCCGAGTACTCGTATGTGGTGTACGAAAGACCGTGACCGAACGGATAGAGTGGCTCGTTAGGGATATCCTGCAACTTGTAACGGTAGTGCGATGGCTTGTGGTTGTAGTACATCTGAATCTGACCTGCAGTGCGTGGGATGGTGATTGCGAGCTTACCCGATGGATTTACCTTGCCATAGAGGATCTCGGCAACGGCCTGACCTCCGACCATACCCGGCTCCCAAGCGCAAACGATTGCAGGAAGGTTCTTGCTCTCCCATACAACTGACTGTGGACGACCTGCTACGATAACGAGGATTGTAGGCTTGCCACTTGCGGCAACCTTCTTTACCAACTCCTGCTGCAAGCCGTAGAGGTGAATCTCTGCACGGTCCTGATTCTCGCCACAGGTCTTTGCACCCTTACGAGCACGAAGGCTTGTTTCGCCAGCCACAACGATATTCAAATCGGTGGTGCGAGCGATGCGTGCAGCCTTATCAACATTCTCCTGCTTCATCTTCTTAGGGGTGAGGCCCTGGTCTACGAATACGAAGTTGGTCTGTGGAGCAACCTGACGCAAGCCCTCGAGGATGGTTGTTACATTCTCAGGCTTCTGAGGTGCCGACCAGTCACCCATGATATTCTCGTCGTCGGCGTTGATACCGGTAACGAGTACTCGCTTATACTTCTTTACATCGAGAGGGAGAATGCCGTCATTCTTCAAGAGAACAATCGAGTTGCGAGCCGACTCCAATGCGGTAGCACGATGCTCCTCGCACATGCGAATCTTCTTGCCCTCCTCCTCGTCGCAGTATGGGTTCTCGAACAAACCGAGGCGGAATTTAGCAGTGAGGATGCGGCGTACCGACTCATCGATGCGCTTCTCCGAAAGACGGCCCTCACGAACCAACTCTACAACCTCCTCGTTCCAGTGGATGCCGTGCATGTGCATATCCATACCGGCCATAATTGACTGCAAGTATGCATCCTTGCGGCTTGGAGCAGCACGGTGAAGAGTGTGAATACGCTCGATATCCATCCAGTCGCTCACTACGAAGCCTGTGAAACCGTACTCATCACGCATCTTATCCTCCATCAACCACTTGCTCTTGTGGCAAGGTACACCGTTGATCTCGTTGTGTGCAGTCATCAACGAACCCACAAAACCCTCTCGGATTGCCAACTCGTATGGTGGAAGGAATACCTCGTGCAATGTACGCTCCGAAATATAGCTTGGTGCGTGGTTTGCACCGTTGATAGGCTGAGAGTCGGCAATGCAGTGCTTGATACAAGCCAATACATCATCTCCGCCCTGCATATCGCCCTGATAACCCTTTACGAGAGCCAAGCCCATCTGACCTACGAGGTAAGGGTCCTCGCCAAAGGTCTCGCCGCAACGGCCCCAACGAGCATCACGAGCAACATCGATATTCGGATTGAATGTCCAGTGCATATTCATTGCACGCATCTCCTTTGCGGTCTGACGAGCAATCTTGTATGCCATCTCGGTGTCGAACGAGCAAGCCTGTGTGAGGCTTGTAGGGTATGAAGTGTTGTTTGGAGCAAGGCAGTTTCCGTGAATTGCGTCGATACCCAAAATCAACGGAATACCAAGTCGTGACGACATAGCCAAACGCTGCAACTCGTTAGCCTCATCAGCCTCCAATACATGGAGGTACGAACCGATAAGACCCATCTGAGTCCACTTGCGGAGAGTATCGGCATTGATGCCCGGATAGTAACCCTGTGCATCCTGATTGTCGGCCTGAGCCTTCTTGTCACGAGTCTCCACATGGCGGACACCGCAGAACTGGTTCATCTGTCCCACCTTCTCTTCGAGAGTCATCTGCGAGAGCAGACTCTCCACACGCTTCTCGATAGGAGCGTTCGGATCTTTGTAATCTACCTTGCACGAAACGGCAACTGCGATTACCACTGCAAACAAAAGAATCTTTTTCATTGTTATGTTAGGTTAAAATTTGGTTATTATCGAATTTGTGCACCGTGCTTGTGCTCGAATGCCGACTGCAAGGCCGACATTGTGCGCTCGATGGTCTTGTCGTTGAGAGTCTGGTTCTTGTCCTCGAGGATGAACGACAATGCGTACGATTTCTTACCCTCAGGCAACTTGTCGCCCTCGTAAACATCGAACAACGAAACGCTCTTCAAGAGTTTCTTCTCGGTTGCAAAGGCTGTTGCACGAAGTTGTGCAAACGAAACACCCTTATCAACGAGCAAAGCCAAATCACGCTTAACCTCCGGGTATTTCGACAACTCTACGGCCGAAACCTTATGCTTGCGAGTAGCCTTCAGCAACATGTCGAAGTCGATCTCTGCGAAGAATACATCCTGCTTGAGGTCGAATGCCTTGCAAATTTTGGCATTCACCTGTCCCATCTGCACAAATGGCTTGTTGTTTACATACAACTCCACTGCATCGCCAAACAGATCGCTATCGAGCGACTCGGTGCGCAAAGCGTAGATATCCAAGCCGAAGCGGCGGAGCAACAACTCAACCTGTGCACGCAATGTGTAGAACGATGCCGACTCGGCCTTCTGATTCCACGACTGCGGAGTAGCCAAGCCTGTTACGGCGATAGCCAAGCGGTAGTTCTCAGAGTATGAAGCGAGCGGAGCAACCTCCTCGCCCTCCTTTGCCTCTGTCTTGTTGTAGAAGTAGCAGTTTCCGAACTCATAGATCTTCAAATCGCCGTTGCGGTGGTTGGTGTTGAGCTGTACGGCCTCCATTGTGTTGAACAACAATGTCTGACGCATAACACCCAAATCGGCCGAGAGCGGATTCATAATCTTTACGCAGTGCTCTGCCGGGTACGACTGCAGTCCCTCGTAGTAAGCGGTCTTTGTGAGCGAGTTCGACATAATCTCGGTGTAGCCACGAGCAGTGAGCATGTCGGCTACGAGGTTGGTCAAACGGGTCTTATCCGGCTTCTGAACATACGAAAGGGTAGAGTTAACCTTCTCCGAAACCTCTACATTGTTGTAGCCGTAGATGCGCAAGATATCCTCAATCAAATCGGCCTCACGCTGGACATCAACTCGGTATGGCGGTACGGCAACGCTCCACACATCGCCCTCCTCCTTCTCAATCTTTACCTCCAATGCGTCAATGATGGTGCGGAATACCTCGGTTGGAATCTCCTTGCCGATAATCGACTTTGCACGAGCTACCGAGAAGTCGAAACGGAATGGAGCAACCTCTGTTGGGTTTGAGTCGAAAATCTCGCTCGAGATTGTTCCGCCTGCCAACTCCTTGAAGAGGAGAGCTGCACGCTTCAATGCGTAGATCTGGATGTTAGGGTCGATGCCACGCTCGAAACGGAACGACGAGTCGGTATTCAAACCGAAACGCTTTGCAGTCTTACGAACCGACACAGGGTTAAAGTATGCCGACTCGATGAAGATGTCGGTTGTGGTATCGCTTACGCCTGAATCCAAACCTCCATAAACACCTGCGATGCACATAGGACGCTCGGTCGAGCAGATCATCAAGTCGTCAGCCGTAAGCTTGCGCTCTACGCCATCGAGGGTGATGAACGGTGTACCCTCGGTACACTTCTTAACAACAATTTTTCCGCCCTCGATCTTCTCTGCATCGAATGCGTGAAGTGGCTGACCGAGCTCGAAGAGAATGTAGTTTGTGATATCCACCAAGTTGTTCTTAGGGTTGATACCTGCTGCACGCAACGAGTTCTGCATCCACTCAGGCGACGGAGCGATTTTGCAACCCTTGACGGTTACGCCTGTATAGTGAGGGCAAGCGGCACTATCCTCAACCTCTACCTCGATGTTGAGGTCGTGGTTATCCACTGCGAATGCCTCTACGCTTGGCAACTTCAACTCGGCCTGCTCGCCACGAGCACGAAGATATGCTACGAGGTCACGAGCAACACCGATGTGCGATGCTGCGTCGATGCGGTTAGGGGTCAAGCCAATTTCTATGAGGTAGTCGTCGGTGATGTTGTAATACTCCTTTGCAGGGGTACCTACTACTGCATTTGCTGGCAACTCGATGATTCCTGCGTGAGAAGAACCGATGCCCAACTCATCCTCGGCACACAACATACCGAGCGACTCCACGCCACGAATCTTCGAACGCTTAATCTTAAACTCCTCCTCGCCACCATCGGGGTAGAGCACTGCGCCAACAGTTGCGCACATAACCTTCAAACCCTGACGGCAGTTTGCTGCACCGCACACAATCTGCAATGGAGCCTCTGCGCCAACATCAACGGTAGTGATGTGGAGGTGGTCCGAATCGGGATGATCCTCGCAAGTAAGTACCTCGCCTACAACGACACCTGCCAAGCCACCACGAATGGTCTCAATCTTCTCGAAACCCTCGACCTCCAAGCCGATGTCTGTCAAAACTTTCGATATCTCCTCTGCTGTGAGGGTTGTATCGACATAATTTTTGAGCCAATTAAATGAAATGTTCATACTGCTATATAATTTTGTTCTCTTTTTGCCTTTTTGTTCTCCAAATCGTTCCGATTGGCTCTTTTTGCACTGCGCTTCGGACTCCAAACTCCTCACATAGGCCGACTATGCTGCGGGTTTGTTGTCTCGCTCAGCACAAAAATAGCTCAATCGCCTCCGATTTTACTATTTGGATAGGTCGCTATTTGCCAATAATCGGACAAAGATAGTAAAATAAACGGAAAGCGGAAAGCGGGAAATGGAAAACTTTTAGTTTTCATAATAAAAAATGTCGAGCGAAAATACTCGCTCGACATTCTCAAGTAGAGGTTATCTGAAATTTAGTTTTCCGTTTTCAACTCTCCGTTCTTCGCTCTCTTGCCGAAGAACTTGTCCATAACGATAGCAATTGCACCATCGCCCGAAACATTACAAGCAGGGCCATAACCGTCGAGTGCCAAGTAGATAGCC
>JAGBRY010000115.1 GCA_017632115.1 Alistipes sp.
ATATGCCGCAGGCGGAACAACCACCTCGCTCGGGAAAGGAATAAACGAACTCTCGATTGCCATCAACAGCGTGATAGTCCAATAGTTCAGATGCTCCAAGCACCAGTCGATAAAACCCAAAGATTCCATAGTTCTATTTTCTATTTATAAAACGCTTGGTAAGCCAACGGCGCACCGGCTCATCGTAGAGCTTCAAGCAGGCGTATGCAAGAGCAATGTTGATGGCGAATACCATTATAACAACCGGCCAAGTCTCGCCCAACGAATAGAGTCTGTTCTCAATAAGCCAAGCGTAGAAGAGGTACATCACCGGATAGTGCACAATGTAGAGCGGATAGGAGATATCGCCCAGAAATTTGCAAAATGTTGATGATACTTTGCCTGTTGCTTCGCCCGAGGCTGTAAGCCATACAATCGCGGGGAATACGAACAATATACAAGCGAACTCATACAAGCCGTTGATGCTCACTGCGCCACACTTTGCAAATGCCGGTACCGAGAATAGACCGAACAAAACCGCCCACGCAATCCAGAAGATACCCTTAATCTTCACGGGCTTGAAGTTACGCGCCATAACCATTCCCAACGAGAATGGGAACAGCATTCTGAGCAAGCCTCCAAAGAAATTCACGGTATCGAGTGTCCAACCAATGCCAACCATATCGTAGCCCGATACATCGGTAGTAGCAAACCAACACCATGCCACACCCAATGCGGCTGTCAGTACTGCCAAAGCACGATTGCCCAAACGGCGGATAATTAGCGCGTAGAGGATATTGCCGATATACTCAAAAAAGAGCGACCAACTCGGGCCATTCAGCGAGTACATCTCGCCATTGCCACGCAAATCGTAAGGTGCACCTGGATAGGCAGGGATAAAGAACATTGTCAAAACCAATGCTACCAATGACCACGACATCGGAGTTGCTGTGCCGTCCCATTTTACGCCACCTTGCAACAAGAAAGTGATAAAACCGATTATCGCACCCATAATGAGCATTGGGTGCAGACGGATTAGTCGTCGCTTGAAGAACTCTTTGATCGTCAGAGGGTTCGGTGTGCTTTGCCAGCGGTCATCGTAGGCGTAACTAATCACAAAACCCGAGAGCATAAAGAATAAATCAACGCCCAAATGGCCGTGGTTGAAGGTTGTGATTGCCGTACCCTCAGCAAAGGCAAAGCCCTCGAAAAAGTGGTACCATACAACCATCAAAGCCGCAGCACCTCGCAGTGCATCAAGCAGAATATAGTGGGGCTTGCTATCAGCAAAGGTTGCCGATGGGGTAGTGCGTGGAGTGCTTGCCATAGTTTATTTGATAGACTTTACGATGTCATCGAAAGTAACAAGGTTCTGTTCGCCTGTGGCCATATTCTTAACTGTAGCTTTACCCTCTGCCAACTCGTTGCTGCCGATGATAACAACATACGGAATTTCGCGACGGTTTGCATACTCCATCTGCTTCTTCATCTTCGCCGAATCGGGGTAAACCTCAGTTGCAATGCCGTTGTCGCGCAACGCCTTTGCACAACGCAACGATGCCAAGCCCTCGGCCTCGCCCAAATTGATAAACAATACCTTTGTCAAGCAGGTAACATCGGCAGGGAACAACTCCAAGCCAACCATAACATCGTAGATGCGGTCTGCACCAAACGAGATACCCACGCCCGAAACATCAGGCATACCGAAGATACCTGTGAGGTTGTCGTAACGACCACCTCCGCAAATCGAGCCGATAGCAAAATCCTTAGCCTTAACCTCGAAGATAGCTCCGGTGTAGTAGTTCAAACCACGAGCCAACGAGAGGTCTAACTCAACCTCCAACTCTATGCCGAGAGCATCTACCGCAGAGAATACGGTGCGTAACTCCTCTACGCCCTTCAAGCCCGTTTCGCTTGTGGAGAGGATAGTCTGCAACTGCTCCAACTTCTCGGCAGTCGAGCCACTCAACATAAGGATAGGCTCCAACTTCGCCACTGCCTCGGCCTCGATGCCACGCTCTGCCAACTCCGCCTTCACATTCTCCAAGCCAATCTTCTCGAGCTTGTCGATAGCTACGGTGATGTCAATCATCTTGTCGGCGTGTCCCATAACCTCGGCAATGCCGTAGAGCACCTTGCGGTTATTGAGCTTCAATACTACGTTGATGCCGAGCTTGCCGAATACACGCTCTACAATCGAAATCAACTCCACCTCGTTGAGCAACGAGCGTGAGCCGATAATATCGACATCGCACTGATAGAACTCACGGTAACGGCCCTTCTGTGGACGGTCAGCACGCCATACAGGCTGAATCTGATAACGCTTGAATGGGAATGTAATCTCGTTCTGGTGCTGCACGACATAGCGGGCAAACGGAACGGTCAAGTCATATCTTAAACCCTTCTCGCAGATGCGGTGAGCCTGGCGCACCTCCTCATCGTTGAGGTTTGCGCCGAAATCGCCCGAGTTGAGAATCTTGAAGAGAAGCTTGTCTCCCTCCTCGCCATACTTACCCATAAGGGTAGAGAGATTCTCCATCGAAGGTGTTTCGATAGCGGCAAAGCCGTATGCGCGGAATACCTCGGCGATAGTGTCGAAAATGTATGAGCGACGAGCCGTTTCAATCGGCGAAAAGTCGCGTGTTCCCTTTGGAATAGATGGTTTCTGTGCCATAATTAAAATGCAAAATTCAAAATGCAGAATTCAAAATTACTCAACAAGCTTGCGATACTTAACACGGTGTGGGGTAGTGTCCATACCCTGAGCCTTCTTCCACTCCTCGTACTCCGAGTATGAACCCTCGTAGAACATCACATTACCGTCGCCCTCGAACGAGAGAATGTGTGTTGCAATACGATCCAAGAACCAACGGTCGTGAGAGATAACCACAGCGCAACCCGCAAAGTTCTCCAAACCCTCCTCCAATGCACGAAGGGTGTTTACATCGATGTCGTTGGTAGGCTCATCGAGCAAGATTACATTACCCTCCTCTTTGAGTGCCAATGCGAGGTGTAAGCGGTTACGCTCTCCACCCGAGAGTACGCCACACTTCTTCTCCTGGTCGGCACCGGTGAAGTTGAAACGGGCAACGTATGCACGAGCAGGCACTTGACGGTTGCCCAACTGCACATACTCGCTAGTCTGCGAGATAACCTCATAAACCGACTTCTCAGGGTCGATAGACTTGTGCTGCTGATCCACATAAGCGAGTTTTACGGTCTGACCTACGGTGAAAGTTCCGCTTGTAGGTTGCTCCAAGCCCATAATCATACGGAATAAGGTTGTTTTACCTGTGCCATTAGGGCCAATTACACCCACGATACCTGCAGGTGGTAACTTGAAGTCCAAACCCTCGTAGAGTACGCGGTCGCCAAAGGCCTTTGATACACCGTTTGCCTCGATAACCACATCGCCCAAACGAGGTCCGTTCGGGATGTAGATTTCGAGCTTCTCCTCCTTCTGCTTTGTATCCTCGTTGAGCATCTTGTCGTAAGCCGAAAGACGAGCCTTGCTCTTTGCACGGCGGCCCGATGGGTTCATATTCACCCACTCCAACTCGCGCTCCAAAGTCTTGCGGCGCTTTGACTCCTGCTTCTCCTCCATAGCCATTCGCTTGGTCTTCTGGTCGAGCCAGCCCGAGTAGTTACCCTTCCAAGGAATACCCTCGCCACGGTCCAACTCCAAAATCCAACCCGCCACATTATCCAAGAAGTAACGGTCGTGGGTTACAGCGATAACTGTACCCTTGTACTGCTGCAAGTGCTGCTCCAACCAGTCGATAGACTCTGCATCGAGGTGGTTGGTAGGCTCATCGAGCAACAATACATCAGGCTGTTGCAACAAGAGGCGGCACAACGCCACACGACGACGCTCACCTCCCGAGAGAACTGCAATCTTCTGATCGGCTGCAGGGCATCGCAAAGCGTCCATAGCACGCTCCAATACGCTATCCAACTCCCAACCGTTTACATGGTCGATCTTCTCGTAGAGCTCGCCCTGACGCTCAATCAAGCGGGCCATCTCGTCGTCGTCCATCGGCTCGCAGAGCTTCATATTGATATACTCGTACTCCTTCAAGAGTGCTGCGGTCTCGGCGCAACCCTCCTCGACAACCTCCTTTACGGTCTTGCTGTCGTCGAGTTGTGGCTCCTGCTCGAGGTAACCTACGGTGTAACCAGGTGAGAATACAACCTCGCCCTGGAAGTTCTTGTCTATACCTGCGATAATCTTCATCAGTGTCGACTTACCCGAGCCGTTAAGACCGATGATACCGATCTACGCACCATAGAAGAATGAGAGGTAGATGTTATTTAGGACCTTCTTCTGATTTTGAAAGGTCTTGCTGACACCCACCATTGAAAAGATAATTTTCTCGTCTGCCATAATTGTATATTATATTTTTGTTCTTATTTGCCTATAATCGCACAAAGATAGTCAAATTATTCGAAATAATCGTTATCTTTGTAAAAGATAATTTCCCTAAAAGGATAGAATTATGGCACAGCAGAAGAAAAAGAGGGTGGCATTGGCACTTTCGAGCGGAGGTCCGAGAGGTTTTGCATACATTGGAGCATTGGAGGTTTTGCAAGAGCGTGGCTACGAGGTTACGGCTGTAGCCGGCACTTCGATTGGTGCGTTGGTGGGCGGAGTCTATGCCGCAGGTCGCTTGGCGGAGTTTAAGGAGTGGCTCCTTTCGCTCAATACCCGCAAGGTCTTTTCGCTGGTCGATTGGTCGCTCTCGATGAGCCATCTCGTCAAGGGCGAGAAGATTATCGAGGCGATAAAAGAGGTTGTTCCTGATGTGAAAATAGAGGATATGGCATTGCCATTTTCGGCCATCGCAACCGACCTCTATACGGGCGAGGAGGTCATCTTCGATAAGGGCGATCTCTTCTCTGCAATTCGTGCCTCAATGTCCATTCCGTCGCTCTTCAAACCGGTGCAGCACGGTACTACGGTGCTGATCGACGGTCATTCGTCTAACTGCTTGCCACTCAACAGAGTAAAGCGTACGAAAGGTGATATTCTTGTAGGTTTCGATGTCAACTACTTCGATGTTGAGGCTATTCGCTCGACCATTGCCGAAGCTCGAAAAGTAGCGGCCGATTATCAGGAGTTACAAGAGGCCAAAGATGCCGAAGTAAAGGCTCTATCGACAACCATAAAGAGCGATGAAAATACCTCGTTTTGGCGCAAGTTGGTGGCACTTGGAGCTGTACGCTACGAGGCTATGCGGGAGGTTAAAGCCTTCCGTGAGGAGCATGTCGACACTCTGCCAGAAATGGATTGGGAAAGTAACTTCTACGACATAATCGACCGCACATTTTCGGTTATGAATCAGCACAATTCACGCCTTATGACGGAGTTGTGCAAGCCCGATATCTTGGTGCAGATGCCGTTCGACTCCTATGGCGAGATGTCGGACTACGCCTTGGCAAAAGAGATAATCGAAAAGGGTAGAGATTTGATGACTAAGGCTCTCGACGAGTACGAATCGAGAAGACGAAAACTCTGGGGTATATTCTAAGAGTAATGCAGTGTAATATGAAACGAGTAGTTTTATTCGTAATTTCAATTCTGCTTGCAGCATCAACTGTGGCCCAAGAGAAGATTACTGTAAAAATCGACAAAAGAGAGCGATGGCAGACTATCGAGGGGTGGGGTAGTTCGCTCTGCTGGTGGGCACATATGTGTGGCCGCTGGGATGAAGAGAAGGTGGATGAGTTGCTCGACTTAATCACCTCGAAGGATGGCCTTAATATGAATATCTTCCGCTATAACATTGGTGGAGGTGATGATCCGTCGCATATAGGTGGTCATATGGTAGAGGGCAAGGGTAAGCGTGCCGAGATGGAGGGATTTAAGGTTTCGGCCGAAGAACCTTACGATTGGAGTGCCGACGAAGGTCAGCGCACGATAATGCTAAAGATTAAGCAGCGTCGCCCCGATGCCATCTTCGAGGCGTTCTCGAATTCACCACCTTATTGGATGACATATAGCGGTTGCTCGGCCGGCCACGAGAATCCTATGCATGATAATCTCAAGCCGGAATACTACGGGATGTTTTGCGACTATCTGATAGATGTGTGCAAGCACTACAAGGAGGCCTACGGAATTGAGTTTAAGACTTTGGAGCCTTTCAACGAATCTACAAGTGGCTATTGGCGTAATCTCGGTTCGCAGGAGGGTTGCCATTTCGATATCGAGAGTCAGATTGAGCTACTGCGTGTGCTATATCCGAAATTGAAGGCCTCGGGTTTGAAGACCGTAATCGCAGCTTCGGATGAAACAAATGTACATTCGGCTCTAAAAGTGTGGCGAGCCTACTCGCAACACCCCGATATTATGAAGATGGTCAAGCAGTTCAATGTTCACACCTATTCGGCTACAAATAGTCAGCGTATGGAGCTGAACAGGTTGGTGTCGGGAACCGATATGGCCTTCTGGCAGTCGGAGTCGGGCCCTCAATGGGATAAGGAGCTGCGTCCAAAGGGCAAAAGTGCCTTAGAGAACAACCTCTACCTGGCGAAGAAGCTCTTTCGTGATATGCGAATTATGCAGCCTCAGGCGTGGCTCGATTGGCAGCTGGTCGAGGAGCATAGCAGAGCGTGGAGCCAGATTAAGGCCAACTTCGCAGCAGGTAAGTTTGCCGTTCACAAGAACTATTATGTGCGTATGAATGTGACTCGCTTTATCAAACAGGGATATACTCTGCTTGCCACCGAGAATGAGAATACATTGGCTGCAATCTCGCCCGATGGCGACGAGTTCGTAATTGTTTTGCTGAATGTTGAGGAGGAGGCGTTTGATGCCAAAATAAACCTTGCTACATTCAAAAAGATAGCCCATTCTGCCAAGGTATACCGCACCTCCCAGAGCGAGAATTGTAAGGAGCTTGAGCCGGCAGCTATTAAAGGCAAACAACTGAACTATAGAGCCGAGCCGATGAGCATAACAACAATTGTTGTGAAGGTGAAATAGGGCGTTAGCCGAAGAAAACAGCTATAGATATCCTATCCTTTCTATAATCACAAGCAGTGATTATAGGCGCTCCGAAACGCAAGCCCAATATCTTGGGACAAGAGCCGTTTGGAGATCTCTACTCTCCAATAATCTGCTCAGCAAAGTTGCTCCAAGCCACTTTGTATGCATCGACCGAGGCGTGTGGAACAAAGATTTTGCGACCATTAACGGTTGCCTCAAAGGCGTACTGCTCCAAAGTCGGTGGGGTAGTTGCCTTGCAATGAATCTCAACAAGCGCATTACACTCATCGAATGAACGATATCCTATGCTTGTAATGGTTGTCGGAAGTGTCAGGATTGTGAGTTTTTGGCAGTTGTAGCACATATACTGCGAAGTGACAGTGACGCTTTCGGGCAGAACTAAAGAGTGTAATCCCGTAGCCGCAAAGGCATTCTTGCCGATTGTTTCAATGCTTTGCGGAAGAGTGATTTCGGAGAGCTGTAAATCGCCCGCAAAGGCGTAGCTGCCAATGCTTTTCACACCATCCGGAATGTTAATCGAGGCGAGAGCCGAACAGCTATGAAAGGCGTCGTCCTCAATTGTTTCGATGGTTGGTGGAAGTGTTACGCTCTCCAAACCGCTACACTTATAGAGGGCTTGCTCTTTGATTGTTCGCAGATTGGTATTTTTCGAGAGGTCGAGCGTGCGCAATGCAATGGCGTTGTATGCCTGAAAACTCTCCAAATTGACGAAATACTCAATACCCTTTACCGAGTAGATATTCTGCTTCGAGTCGATATTTACGGCTCGGATAGCCTTCGCCTCGCTCTCGGAGAGAATCTTGTCGCCGTTGATGTCGAACTTCTCGTAGCAATAGCGCATAAACTCCACATCCTCCAACTTTTCGCAATAGTCGGTTGGCAGAGGTGCACTACTTTTCGGGATGGTGATTTTGCTGCCATCCGAGAGGGTGATAACAACCTCTGTTTCACCCTCGGTAATGGCTACGATAATAGATTCGTCATCATCTTCGAAGTTGCAGGTATATATGGTTAATGGCGCACTATTGGCAAAGGTTATCGTGTAGCCGATAACCTTATCGCCATCCATAATAGGTGTAACTGAAGTTACATAATCCCTGCTTTGCAATACCTCGATAATGGCACGCAGAGCGGCTATATCCTCGGTAGCTTTGTTACATTCCGTTTCCAACTCTTCAATGCGCCCCTCCAACTCACTTACCTGCTCTTCCAACTCGTCAAGTCTACTCAAAACTCCCGAGTCATCGTACGAGGCGGGCTCGCACGATGTGAATAGCAATATGAGTGCAAATAGGATGTAGGCGTATTGTTTCATCTTCAATTCGGTTTACCAAGCAAAGAGTGGGTACTGCTCCATCAAGGCGTTTACATCCTTGCGAACAGCGGCGATATTCGCCTCGTTCTCAGCGTCAGAAAGTACTCGGTCGATCAACTCTGCGATATACTCCATCTTATCCTCCTTCAAACCACGAGTAGTGATTGCAGGAGTTCCGAAGCGCAAGCCCGAAGTCTGGAATGCCGAGCGAGAGTCGAATGGTACCATATTCTTGTTTGCGGTGATATCTGCCGCAACGAGAGCCTTCTCTGCAACCTTACCGGTCAACTCAGGGAACTTCGAGCGCAAGTCAACCAAGATGAGGTGGTTGTCTGTTCCGCCCGATACGATATTGTAGCCACGAGCGGTCAATGCTGCCGACAATGCCTGCGAGTTGCGTACAACCTGTGTCTGATACTCCTTGTACTCAGGAGTCAAAGCCTCACCGAATGCTACAGCCTTGGCTGCGATAACATGCTCGAGTGGTCCACCCTGAATGCCTGGGAATACTGCCGAATTGAGAATCTGTGACATCTTCTTAACTACGCCCTTCGGAGTGGTCAAACCCCACGGATTGTCGAAATCCTTGCCGAGCAAGATGATACCGCCACGAGGACCACGAAGGGTCTTATGGGTGGTCGATGTTACGATGTGTGCATACTTTACAGGGTTCTCGAGCAAGCCTGCTGCGATAAGACCTGCGGTGTGGGCCATATCGATCATCAAGAGTGCACCAACCTTGTCGGCAATCTCACGCATACGCTTGTAGTCCCACTCACGAGAGTAGGCCGAAGCACCACCTACGATAAGCTTTGGCTTGTGCTCCATAGCCTTGCGCTCCATCTCGTCGTAGTCAACACGGCCATCCTCCTCACGCACCGAGTAGTCGATAGCATTGAAGTACATACCCGACATATTTACTGCCGAACCGTGCGAGAGGTGACCTCCGTGCGAGAGGTTCAAACCGAGGAATGTGTCACCCGGCTTCAATACTGCGAAGAATACCGCCATATTTGCCTGTGCACCCGAGTGTGGCTGAACATTGGCGTACTCTGCGCCATAGATCTTGCAAAGACGCTCAATAGCAAGGCTCTCTACCTTGTCCACAACCTCGCAACCACCATAGTAGCGAGCTGCAGGGTAGCCCTCAGCATACTTGTTGGTCAAAACCGAACCCATAGCGTTCATTACCTGCTCACTAACAAAGTTCTCCGAAGCGATAAGCTCGATACCACGCATTTGGC